>JAWWPY010000491.1:0-32061 GCA_033854735.1 Streptosporangiaceae bacterium
CCGCTTCCAGCCGCGTCCACAGGTCGACGTTCTTGACCGGCTTCTTCGCACTGGTCATCCAGCCATTGCGCTTCCATGCGGGCACCCACTCGGTGATGCCCTTCCGCAGATACACGCTGTCGGTGTAGACGCGGACCTGCGATGGCCGGGTCAGGCTCTCCAGGCCCTGGATGGCGGCCATGATCTCCATGCGGTTGTTCGTTGTGTCGGGGTCGCTGCCGTGCAGCTCCTTCTCGTGGGAGCCGTACCGCAAGATGGCACCCCATCCACCGGGGCCGGGGTTACCCAGGCACGCACCGTCGGTGAAGATCTCCACGGCCCGGTCCGCCGGGGTGGCCGGGTCCAGGTGACCCTCCCGCCCGTCACCCACCGCGGGCGCTGCCTCTGGCATGTCCGCCTCTCTGTTCGCGAGAGCAGAGCTGGAGGATGGCTATCCGCCAGCCCGGCACTCACGTCAAGAATGGCATGGACCTGGGTGGATCATCGGCTCCTGCCGTGAAGCGCCCCGGTCCGGGTGGTCAGGGGATAGCCCAGTTCTGGTTGGCGCTGCCCGTGCAGGACCAGATCTGCAGCTGGGTGCCCGGGGTGGTGGACCAGCCTGTGTCGTCGAGGCATTTGCCGGATTGCGGGTTGTAGAGGGCGCCGCCGCTTTGCGGCTGCCAGACCTGGGCGCCGGTGCCGTTGCAGTCGTAGAGGTCGACGGTGGTGCCGTTACTGGTGCCGCCGCCGTTGATGTCCAGGCACTTGCCGAGGGCCTGGAGGGTGTTTCCCGCGGCGACCGTCCACTGCTGGGCGGCGGTCCCGTTGCACGTGTAGACCTGCACGGGGGTCAGGTTCGCGGCGCTGGCGCCCCGTACGTCGACGCACAGGCTGCCGTAGCCGGTGATCGGCCCGGTGGTGGTGCTGCCGCCACCACCACCGCCGCTAATCGCGTTGAAAATCCTTGAATACGCGTAGCCAGTGGCCTTGTCGTAGCCGTCGACTTCCCAGAAAGACAGCTCCTGGACACCGTTGGAGGCGGCGAAGCTCTCCAGGGTGGAGGCGTTGGCCTGCGAGAAGTACTCGTTGTCGTCGTTCTGCCCGGCGATGGGGGTCAGGCCGAGCCTGGCGTAGGCCTGCGCGGTCGAGATGCCGTACAGGCTGGCCAGCTGACCTGCGGTGGCCTGCGCCGCCGAAAGCGCATCGTTCAGCGCGTTCTGGCCGTTGCCGAAATCCATCGTCATGATGTTGACCACGCTGACCTTCACGCCGTAGGTCTGGGCGCTCTGCAGGACGCCGAGTTCCTGGGCGGGCAGCCCGTTCGGGGCCACCGCGAGGGTGTAGTCCACCTGCACCGCGGGGTTCTGGGCCTGCAACGCGGCCAGAGCCTGATTGCGCCGGTTGTTCGAGGCCGTGTCGCCCAGCGTGGAGCCCTCGATATCGAAGTCCAGCCTGGTCACGCCGTAGGTATTGACGACGTTGGCGTAGGCGGCGGTCAGCGAGGAGACCGAGGTGCAGGTCTGGGCGACCTCGCCGCCGCTCTCCCCGCCGAACGAGATGATGGCGTTGCCGCCCGCGGACTTGAGCGAGTTGATCTGCGTGCTGAACGCCCCCACCGGGTCGCCGCCGTCTTCCCATTGCTGGGTACAGCCGGACTGCGGGATCAGGAAGGCCAGCGTGTAGTACTTGTCACCGGTGGCGCTGAGGTCAGCGGCCATGTCGCCCGCATCGCTGCCGGTGATCTGCAGGTAGGGCGCGGCGTAGTGGGCGGGGAAGCTCGCGGCCGCGGCCGCGTTGACCGCGCCGTCGGCCACCGTGGTGGAGGCAGCCGGGGTGGAGGCCGCCGTGGTGGAGGCGGCCGCCATGCCCGCGAACGCCGCCGTGACCAGCAGGGGGGCCGCTATCAGCGTCATTGCCATGCGCGATCGTCGCATGAAGATCCTTCCTGATCCGGGTCCTGGCCCGCGAATGCGCTGGCCAGCAGGGCAGTACACGTCCTCCCAGACAGTCTGTTCAACAACTAATAGGAAAGTTTCCTATTAGTTGTTGAACAGACTTTATGCCTACTTGATCGCCGGGTCAATGGAATGGCGGAATTACGGTGGATTCGGACCAGCCAGTTAGCTACCGCGGGGCGTTCCGAAATGGCGGCCTCGGGCCAGCCCCGGACTGAGGCTGCGCGCGCGGCCGCGAAACAGCTCTGGCTCGGCTGGCCCGATGCGGGCCCGGCGGGCACGGTCCGGCGGCGGGCTGTCCGGCGGGCGCTGCCTGGCGGGCGCTCCCTGGCGGGTGCTGTCCGGCGGGCGCCCGCGCCCCAGGTGACCACTGCCCCACGACCCCGACCGTGAGAGCCGACATCGCGGCGGTGTTCATCCGCGAGTCCCGCGACGCGTTAGGCCGATGCTCAGGGCACGGTTTGTGACTAATCACAAAGTGCCGACGAGCAAGATTGTGCCGGTAGCTGGTGCTTTAGGCAGCGGTGCATCGCACACTCGATGGACATGGCTGATTTCATCGGCCGATAAGAGCGTGCTCGGCAGGCATGTCCGGAGGCAGCGTGGAAACCAGCGTCAGGCCTTCGCGCAGGCCCAGTGTGCTCCGCGCGAAACAGCGGGCCGACGGCCGGGATGCGGAGATCAGGCGCCTGCTGATCACTTGTCCGGACCAGCCGGGCATTGTCGCGACGGTGTCAAACTTCCTCGCCGCCCGCGGCGCGAATATCACCGAGTCGCAGCAGTACTCCACTGACCCGTTCGGCGGGACCTTCTTTCTCCGGCTCGAATTCCACACCGGCGGCATCGCCGATCGTTCCGGTGACCTGGCGCAGCGGCTCGCGGAGATTGCCGGCAGAACCCCTATGCGCTGGAGTATGACCAAGGCCGGCGACCTGAAGCGCGTAGCCATCATGGTGTCCAAGGCCGACCACGCCCTCCAGGAAATCCTTTCGCGAGCCCACTGGGGAGAACTGAGGGCCGACATCAGGATGGTTATTTCCAACCATCCTGATGCCGAAGAAGTGGCCACGTGGTGGGGGGTGCCGTTCCATCACGTGCCGGTAACGCGCGAGAACCTCGGAGAGGCCGAGCAGACCGGGTGATTGTCCACCAGAACAAGACGATCGTCTTCGCCTGACGCCATGCACCATGCGGCCATGGAAGGAGCCAGCGGTGGGGAATCCAAACCGGGGCATCGCCCGGGTGGCACGCCGCCGGGCTGGCCACCCGGCCGCCGCAGCCGCCTGGCCCCGGCCGGTCCGGCCCAGGCTGGCCGCGCGGCTGCTGTACCGTCTCCAGCGCGTGGCGGCCCCCAACCCGTTCTACCGTCGGCTGGCCCGGGGCCTCGAAGCGTCCGCGGCGCGCTACCGGCTCTTTACCGCTACTGAAAAGGCGGCCAAGGGCGTGATCTTCGGCTGCCGCATGTGCGGTCAGTGCGCTCTACCAGTCACCGGGTACGCCTGCCCGGTGACCTGCCCCAAGCAGTTGCGCAACGGCCCATGCGGCGGCGTCGGGATCGACGGCTCCTGCGAGGTGTACCCCGCCATGCGGTGTGTCTGGCTGGTGGCCTACGAACGGGCCGAACGCCAGGGCCACGTCACTGATCTGCGCCTGCTGCAACGCCCGGTCGACCACCGGCTGTGGGGGCAAAGCTCGTGGGTCAATTACTGGCAGGGCCGTGATGGTGAGCTATGGACCAGGGGCGATGGCCTGGACGACCCGCCAGGCATCCGGCGGTCCGCGGCTCCGCTGATCGCAGGTGAGCAGTGACCTCCGCGTCGGCCTGGGCCGCCGGCGGCCGGGCCTCGCCCGCCGGCGGCTCCATCCTGCGCAGCCGCCTGAAGTCGGGTGAAGTCGTGGTGACCGCCGAGATCGGCCCACCCCGGGGAGCTGATCCGGACGCCATCCGCCGCAAGGTCGAGCCGTTGCGCGGCTGGGTGGACGCGGTCAACATCACCGACAACCAGAGCGCATTCGTCCGGTTGTCCAGCTGGGCCGGCAGCCTCCTGGCCCTCGCGGCCGGCGTCGAGCCGGTCATGCAGCTCACCTGCCGCGACCGCAACCGCATCGCGCTCCAGTCCGACTTGCTGTCCGCGGCCGCCCTGGGCATCCCCAACGTCCTGCTCATGACGGGGGATCATCCACGGTTCGGTGATCACCCCGACGCCAAGCCGGTGTTCGACATCGATAGCATCCAGCTCCTCTGGACCGCGCGCACCATGCGCGATGAGGGCCGGCTGTTGTCCGGCCGGAAGCTGAGCCCTCCGCCGGACTGGCTCATAGGCGCCGTGGAGAACCCCTCCGCCCCGCCGGCCCGCTTCCGTGCGGCCAGGCTCGGCAAGAAGGTCTCCGCAGGCGCGGCGTTCGTGCAGACGCAGTTCGTCTTCGACCTCGCCGCCTTCGCGCAGTGGATGACGGAGGTCCGCGATCTCGGGCTGGATCAGCGCTGCGGGATCCTGGCTGGCGTCGGGCCGATCCGCTCGTTGCGGGCCCTGGAGCACATCCGGGCCAACGTGCCTGGTGTGCACGTCCCCGAGGAGGTAGCACGGCGTCTTCACGCCGTGCCGGCCGATCGGGTCGCTGGCGAGGGGTTGCGGATGTGCGCGGAAATCGTCGAGCAGGTTATTCAGATTCCGGGCGTCCGCGGCATCCACGTCATGGCACCGGGCTACGAGCAGGGAATCCCCGAGATCCTCGATCTCGCGCGAATCCGCCGACGGGACGGGGCCCAGCCCGCCGCCGCGGGGCCAGCCGGAAGCCCCCACGGCGCAGAACCAGCCGGAAGCGGCTGCGCCGCAGAACCAGCCGGCCGGAGGAGCGGTCATGCACATTGACATCCGCCCGGTCGCGAAGCTGCGCGACCCGGGCACGGTGAACGTTCCGGCCGCGCTCGGGCCGCTCTTCGACGCCCTGACCTCGGAAGCACCGGTCGCGGAAACACCGGTCGCGGAAACACCGATCGCGGAAACACCGGTCGCGGAAACGCGGGACGGCACGGCTGTCGACCTGGCCCGGCTCCGGGTGGTCTGCGACTGGATCCAGTACCGCAACAACTTCTCCGAACCGATCCACTGCCGGCCGGTACTGGCGGAGCGTCCGCACGGGCCGGGCATCGGTGATCCGCGGGCGGCGGAGACCGCCCTGGAGATAGCGCTCGACTTGCGCCGCTGCGATGACCCTGAGATGGCGACGACCATCAAGGCGGCCCTCGCCGGGCATCTGAACCTGGCGAACCCGGCCCGGACGATCCTGGAGCCGTGGGTGCCGACCAGTGAAAGCTGCATCTGGCGGTTCAACACGCTCTACTGGCAGGCGCTGAAACGGTGGGAGCAGGCCACCGGACGGGAGTACGAACAGGCGCTGCCGGGTGGTCGGAGCGACGCCCGGAATACCGAGACGGTGCGGGAGCTGATTCTCGAGTTGTTCCGAGTGTGGGACGAACTGGACGCGCGCCGTGCGCTGCCTGAGGAGCTGTACGTCGTCGAGCTCGGCGTCGGCAACGGCAATCAGGCCCGTACCTGGCTGGACGTGTTCGCCGCCGTCGACCGCGCCCACGGGCGTGACTATTTCCGCCGACTGCACTACCTGATGGGCGACTACTCAGCGCACGTGCTGGAGCGTGCCCGGCAGACGGTGGGGCAGTACTGCGACCGCGTCAACGCACTCGTGCTCGACGCCACCCGCCCCCAGCTGACCCTGGGATTCTTGCGGGGCAAGGCGTTCGGTGTCTACGTCTCCAACGTCTACGACAATCTCCCGACCGACGAGGTCGCAAGCATTCAGGGCCGTCCCTACCTGGTCGAGGTGCGCGCCTACGTTCGCGACCAGGATGCGGCCGCGATCGCCAGCCGCCACAACATCCCGGCTGACACGCTGGGCACGCTCACCGAGCGGCTGCTCCGGCTGGGACCTGACCTGCTGGCCGAGGCCGCGCCTGAGCATTTCCCCGATGTTGATCACGCGGTGTCGCTCTGGCGAGAGGTCTGGACGGCACTGCGCCTGCAAGAGCGTTATGTGCCGCTCGAGGGTCTCGATGACTACCGTGTCTCGCCGTCGCTGACCGGCGAGATCCTCCGCCCGCTCCTAGGCAGCAGCGGCGACATCCGGATGCATGTCAGCAACGGCGCGCTGGCCAGCTTCACCGACACGCTGCCGTTGCTCCACCCGTTCGGCCGGCTCCTCAGCCATGACCTGTTCCTCACCGAACCGGGCCAGTACCACGCCGGATTCTACGGTCCCGGCAAGTACGACGGCTCCGTCGTGAACTGGGTCAACGGTCCGCTCCTCCAGCTCATCGGCAACCGGCGCGGCTTCGACGTCCAGATCGCGCCACTGCGCGGGCGCCCGGCAGCCACCGTCAAGACGCTCACCGCACAGGTACGGGACTGATCGCCATGGCCGCACGCAACCTCACCGACCGCAGTTCTCCCGGCCGCCCCCGCCGACCAGCCAGCCCGCCGCGGGCCAGGCTGCTGCCGACCACGGTCGTCGGCTCGTACTCGGTCCCCGAATGGCTCGAACGGCTGAAGACCGACTACTACCAGCGCCGCATCAGCGCCCAGCACCTCAACGAGATCCATAATGTCGCCATCAAAGCGGCCCTCAAGGATCAGGAAATCGCCGGGATCGACATCGTCTCCGACGGGGAGCTGCGCCGGGACAACGACATCGACTACCTGTTGATCCGCGTCCCCGGCGTGGACATACCGCACCGCGCCAAGACCGACTACTACGACTATTACGACGCAGTCATCACCCGGCCGCTGCCCGAGGCGGAAACCACGGGCCTGGGCCTGGCCGCCGACTTCGCGTTCACCCGGGAGCAGACCGCCCGGCCGATCAAATTTTCCTTCACCGGTCCGTTCTCGCTATCGCGCCGGATCCGTAACACGGCGTACCCCGATCCCGCCGGCCTCGTACGGGCCCTCGCCCGGTGGCTCAACGCAGCGGCGCGCGAGCTGGCGGATACGGGCGCCGATTTCCTGCAGATCGACGAGCCCTTTCTGGCCGGTTACCCGGAGAACGTGGAACTGGCGATCGAGGCCGTCAACATCGTCACCGACGGTGTCGCCGCGACCTGGGCTCTGCACGTCTGCTACGGAAACCGCTACGCCAGGCCATTGTGGGAAGGCCATTATGACTTTCTCTTCCCCGCGGTCCTGTCCGCGCGAGTGGATCTCCTCGTGCTCGAGTTTGCCCGCAAGGGTCTCGACGACCTGCGGCTTTTCAAGCAATACGCATGGGACCGCTCGGTCGGGCTCGGCGTGATCGACGTGAAGACCACCGAGGTGGAATCGCCGGACCAGGTCGCGTCACGAATCCGGCGTGCGCTCGACTTCGTCCCGGCGGACCGCCTCGTCATCAACCCCGACTGCGGATTGCGCCACCTGTCCGCCGACGTGGCGCTGGCCAAGCTGCGCGCCATGGTGGCCGGGGCAGCCCAGGTCCGCGAGGAGCTCATGGCGCCGCAATCCGCCGGTGGCGGCCAGAACAAGGCAGGGACGCACAGATGAGCGCATGGGCAGGCGACGGCTTCGTTTTCACCTCGGAATCGGTGACCGAGGGTCATCCGGACAAGATGGCCGACCAGATCTCCGACGCCATCCTCGACGCCGCGCTGGCGCAAGACCCCCAATCGCGGGTGGCCATCGAGACGCTGCTGACCACGGGTCTCATCGTGATCGCCGGTGAACTTACGACCACGGCGGTCCTGGACTACAGCGCCATTGCCCGCGCCACCGTGCGCGATATCGGCTACAACCATGGCGAGCTTGGTTTCGACGCCGACGCGGTCGGCGTGCTCGTCGCCCTGGACCGGCAGTCACCTGACATCGCCCAGGGCGTCGATACCTCGCGGGAGGCGCGGATCCGCTCCGGTGACCACCCGTACGACCGGGTGGGCGCCGGTGACCAGGGGATGATGTTCGGCTACGCGACCAACGAAACCCCGGAACTCATGCCCATGCCGATCACTCTGGCTCACCGGCTCGCGGGACGGCTCTCCGAAGTCCGCAACACGGGCCTGGTCCCCTTCCTGCGGCCGGACGGCAAAACTCAGGTAACGGTCCGGTACGACGGCCACGGCCGGCCAGTCAGAGTGGAGAAGGTACTCATCTCCACCCAGCATGCCGAGGGCGTGGAGGACAAGCTTCCTGACGCCCTGTGGGACCAGGTGGTCACCCAGGTGCTGCCCCGGGATCTGTACCATCCGGCGGACCTGCGCGAGCAGTTCTACGTCAATCCGACGGGACGGTTCGTGATCGGCGGCCCAGTCGGAGACGCCGGCCTGACCGGCCGGAAGATCATCGTGGACACCTACGGGGGGTTCGCGCGGCACGGCGGCGGTGCGTTCTCCGGCAAGGACCCGTCGAAGGTGGACCGCTGCGCCGCATACGGGGCGCGCTACGTGGCCAAGAACATCGTTGCCGCGGGGCTCGCCGACCGCGCGGAGGTCCAGGTGGCCTACGCAATCGGCATCGCGCGGCCGTTCTCGTTGCTGGTCGAGACGTTCGGCACGGAAAAGGTCAGGCCGCCGGTGATCCTCGAACTGGTGCGGGAGAACTTCGATCTGCGTCCCGCCGCGATCTCCGAACGCCTCGACCTGCGCCGGCCGCGGTACCGCAAGACCGCCGCCTACGGTCACTTTGGGCGCGGCGATCCCGAGTTCACCTGGGAGCGCACGGACAAAGCCGAGACACTGCGCCGCCAGGCCGGGATCGGCTAGGAGGTGGAATCGGTGCGCGTAGCGGTCACCGGATCGATCGCGACCCGATCTCAGGTCGGCTCAGCTCGGCTGCGCCCTCGCGACGCTGGCGCTCGAGGCGGTCGGCCCGCAGGAGTATGTCGTGGACCGTGCGGGCTTCCTGCGGCGCTTCGCTGCCGCTTATGGCGAGACCGCAGCCGCGGACGTGGCTCCGCAGCTGGCCGGGGCCGGCTCAGGAAGAAACACCGACCGGGGTTTCAGGTAGGCATCGAGGCATTCGGGACCGTAGGTGCTCCCCTGGCCGCTGGCCCCGTCGCCCCAGGGGGAGCCCAGGTCGGGGACGTACAAATTCACGCCGAAGGTCCCCGCGTGGATGAGCCGCGCGATGTCCAGCCCGTGGCTCCGGTCCGAGGTCCACACGCTTCCAGCCAGGCCGCAGCCGCAGTCGTTGACGATCGCCACCGCCTCAGACTCGTAGGTGTACGGGATCACCGTGACAACCGGGCCGAAGACCCCACGGGTGGTGATCGTCGCACTGGTCTCGCCCGCGAGGACAGTGGGCTCGTAGTAGTAGCCGCGGACCGGCGCGGCGGGCCGCCGGCCGCCCGCGATGACCAGCGCGCCCTGGGCGGCGCCGGCCGCCACGTATGACTCGACGCCCGCCCGGTTCTGCGGGCTGACCAGCGGGCCCATAGTCGTGTCGGCGGCCATCGGGTCACCGATGACCCGCGCCGCCGCCTCATCCGTCAGGGCCGCCACCGCCTCCGCATAGCGGGACCGGGGCGCGAGCACGCGGGATGCGGCGAAGCACGTCTGCCCGGCATTGGCGAAGGCCAGCTGGCCCAGCGCGACGGACGTCGCGGCGAGATCGGCGTCCTCAAGCACGATCGCCGCGGATTTCCCCCCGAGCTCCAGGTTGACCGGCTTGAGCGTCTCGCCGCAGGCCACTGCGATCCGCCGCCCGACGGACTCTGGCCCGGCGAAGGCCACCTTGTCGACACCCGGGTGCCGGGCGAGCATCTCGGCTACCTCGTGCGGCCCGGTCACAAGGTTGAATACACCCGGCGGGAAGTCCGCCGCCTCGAACGCCTCGGCGAGGATGTACGCGCTCAGGGACGTCTGCAGAGCCGGCTTGAGCACTACTGTGCAGCCGGCCGCGAGCGCGGGAGCCAACTGGGAGAAGGCGATCGTCAGCGGGTAGTTCCAGGGCGCCACCACGGCCGACACGCCGACGGGCTCCCGCCGGACCATGGTGTGGCCGCGGAAGTTGACCGCCACGCGGATCTCCTCGGGCTCCAGCGCGCGGGCCAGCGCGGCATAGTACCGAAGGATGGTGACGGGGACCTCCGCGTTGTGCACCCTGGAAACCGTGATGGGCATGCCCATCTCCGCGGTCACCAGCCGGGCGGTGTCCTGCGCCCTGGCCTCAAGGGCCATGGCCAGGCGGTCCAGGGCAGCGGCCCGCTCCGCCTGGTCCGCGCGCGGCCAGGGGCCGGTATCGAAGGCCCGCCGCGCCGCGCACACCGCCGTGTCGACGTCTTTCGCGACAGCGGCCGGGGCGGCGCCCACGATCTCTTCGGTAGCGGGATTGGCCACCGTGATCGCGTCGAGCGACGCGGAGGGCAGCAGGCGGCCGCCCGCGTAGATATCCCGGTACTCGAGCATCCAGGTCGCCTTCCCGGAGCCTGGCCGCCCGCCGCGGCGGCCCACTGGGCGGGCGTCCGCTGGCGGCCAGGGTGAGTTAACCCTCCTGAAATGTGCGCGGCATGGTTCTTGGTTGTCAAGGTGTCTTCCGGCAGACGCGCCGGACATTCAAGGATGCGCCGCGGAGTTTGTGGGCCAGCACAAGGTCAGATCCACGCTCCGGTCATATGCTGGATAATCATGACAGAAAGACCTCCGGCTGCCGCCGGACGTGTCGTCAATTCCGGCCGCCAGCGGAATCTCGGCCGGGAGAACACGGTGCTCCGCGAGTTGGTGACGGTGTACCGCCAGCTATCGGGCCTGGCGCTGCAGGACGCGGACCTGGCCAGCGTCACGCAACTGCTCGCCGACCGCATCGCGGCCACGGTGGCCGTGGTGAGCCCGGTCATGGATGTTATTGCCGCGGCGTCCCCGGGCACGCCGCCGGAAAAAGCTGCTGACATGGTCCGCGAGGCCGTGGTGCACCCACGCCTCGGCCAGGTGCTTCGGGCGTCACGGCAAGGTCACCGGCCGCTCTGGCTGCCGAGCGTCGGCGGGATGCCCGCCATCATTGTCGCGCCCATCCTCGTCGGCGATGAGGTGCCAGCGCACCTGATCACCATGGATCCGGCGGAGAAGGCGGCGGAGGAGGACATGCGGCTGCTGGTCACCGAGCACGCGGCCACGATCTGCGGGGTGATACTCGGCCGGGAGCACGTAGTCGCCGCGGCCGCCCGGCGGGTGCGCGACGACCTGGTCGAGGGTCTGCTGCTGGGACGTGGCCGCGATGACAGCGAGACAGGCCGCTGGGCCGCGCACCTCGGATACGACCCGGCCCGCGACCACAATGTCGTGGCCATCGCCTTCGATGTCCCGGCCCCACGCGGCGCCCAGGACGCTGAGGCACTGCAGCAGCGGGTCCGTGACGTCATCGAGCATTTCTTCGCCACCCGCGCGCCCGACGTGATCATCTCGGCGCGGGACTCTGAGGTCGTGCTCGTCGCGGCGGCCGCGGGCGCGGAGCATGCCGGAGGCACGGATTCAGGCCGGCTCGCGGCCACCTGCGTGGCCCGCCTGGCTGAGCTTTTCCCGGACACGAAGGTGGTCATCGGGATCGGCGGGACGTGCCGGAACCCGCGGGAGATCGCCCGGTCGTACGAGGAGGCCCGCAGGACGCTCGAGACGCTGCGCCGTCTCGGCCGGACCGGCACCGTCACCGCCTTCGCGGACCTCGGCATCCACCGGCTGCTGCTCCAGGTGCCCGATCTGTCCGAACTGAGGGCCTTCGCGGACGACGTGCTCGGCAAGCTCTCCCGCAGCGAGCGGGACCGGCGCTGCGAGTACCTGACCACGCTCGCCTGCTACCTGCGTGAGAACAGCAGCCCGCAACGCGCCGCGCGGTTCCTGCACGTCCATCCCAACACCGTCGCCTACCGGGTCAAGCGGATCGAGGAGATCACCGGGCTGTCCCTGGACCAGTATCGGGACCGGCTCACGACACAGGTGGCACTGGAGATCCTCGATGCGCTGGGTGATGAGGCACGGGGGGATGCGCCATGACCGGATTCAGCGATGTGCTCGGCGAGCGGCTGCTCATCTGCGACGGCGCGATGGGGACGATGCTGCACGCCTCGGGCTGCGCGCTGGACCGCGCACTGCCCGAGGTCAACCTCTCCGACCCCAAGCTCGTCGCCACGATCCACGAGAGCTACGTGTCCGCGGGCGCCGACATCATCCAGACCAACACCTTCGGGGCCAACCAGCTGTGGCTGGCCGGCCACGGCTACCGGGACAAGGTTGACGAGATCAACCGGGCCGCGGTGCGGATCGCCCGCGAGGTGAGCGGGCGCGGCGACCGCAGGGTCTTCGTCGCCGGCGCGGTCTCCCCCGCCGTGACCGCGCGGCAGCGGCGCCAGGTGGGGGCGGCCGAACGGATAGAAGTGATCATGGAACAGGTGCAGGCGCTGGCGGCCGAGGGCGTCGACCTGCTCATCCTGGAGACGTTCGGCTATCTCGACGAACTCGCCGAGGCCGTGGCCGTGGCCAGCGACATCTGCGACGCCCCCATCGTCGCGCAGGCCACGTTCGCCGACGACGGGCGCACCCTGGGCGGTGAGACACCACACGAGGTTGCCTCGGTGCTCGGCGAACTGCCGATCGCCATGCTCGGGAGCAACTGCACCACCGGCCCACAGCGCATGCTCGCCGTCGTGCAGAGCCTGGTCCAGTTCAGCTCGCTCCCGGTCAGTGCCCAGCCGAACGCCGGCCAGCCGCGCCGGGTCGGCCACCGCCACTTCGAGTTCACCATCGACGGCAGCTACTTCGCGCGGTACCTGCGCCGATTCGCGGAAGCGGGAGCGGCCCTGGTCGGAGGGTGCTGTGGCACGACCCCCACCCATATCGAGGCCGCGGTGGCCAGCCTGGCTGACCTGCGCTCGGCGGGTACCCGCGCCATTGCGCCGCCGCCGCCGCGCAAGCCCGCGCGCCACCCGGCGGGCACCGGCACGGGCGCCCTGGCCGCCCGGCTGGCCAGCCGCAGCTTCGTCATCGCCGCCGAAATCCCGGCTCCTGACGACGGGACCGTCAGCCCCACCACGGATACTGTGATCGCTCTGCGCGACCAGGGTGTGAGCCTGTTCGCGGTCACCGCGCCGGAAAACCCGCGTGCGCACCGGGACTCGCTCGGCATGGCGCTCCACCTGCAGCAGCAGGCCGGCGTGGAGGCCATCGTGACGATGACGACCTGGGACAAGACCATCATGACATTGCAGGCGGACCTGCTCGGTGCCCACGCACTCGGCATCCGTGGTGTCATCTGCGAGGCCGGGAATCCGCCGGTGCTGGGCGACTATCCGGCCGTGGACGGGATATGGGAGGTGGACTCGCTCGGCCTCGTCACCTTGCTCGCAGGCCTGAACGCAGGCCGTGATTTTGACGGTCTGCCGCTGACCACGAGGACCTCCTTCTGCATCGGGACCCGGATCAACCCGGGTGCGCAGGACGCCACGGCGGAGATCGCCCGGGCCCGGGCGGAGGTTCAGGCCGGAGCGCAGTTCCTCGTCACCCGGCCGGTCTATGAACTGGACACGCTGCGCATCATGGCCGACGCGCTCGCGGATACCCGGGTGCCGGTGCTGCTGTCGGTTTCGCCGCTACGCAGTTTCGAGGAGGCGGACTACCTGGCGCATGAGGTGCCGGAGGTGAACATTCCCGCGGGGACGCTCCGGGCGATGGAGCGGGCGGGCCGGAGCGCGGCGCGCGCGACGGGCCTCGATCTCGCCGCGGGCCTGCTGCGGGAGGGGCGCGCGCTGGTCAGTGGTGTGGTGCTGACCGGGGCGTACGGCGACGCCCCCGCGTTCGGGGCGCTGCTGGCCGACTGCGGGCTCATGCGGTCTAATGACCTCAGGGCAGCCAAGGCTACGGAGGCGATATGAGCATCCTGGGTACCAGGGTCGTGCGGACCGAGGACCCGCGGTTGCTGACCGCCGGTGGCACCTACGTCGATGACCTGCGGGTGCCGGAACTGGCCGGGGCGGCGCGGGTCACCTTCGTGCGCAGCCCGATGGCCCATGCGCGCATCACCGGCATCGACGCCTCGGCGGCGCGCGAGGCACCGGGCGTGGTCGCCGTGCTGACCTACATGGACATCAACGACATACCGCCGCCACCGCCACCGCCGGAGGGCGGCCCGCCCCCGGGCAGCGAAGCCGCTCCCATGCCGCTCGGCGGGCCGTGGCAGGAGCCGCTGCTGGCGGTGGACAAGGTGCGGTTCGTGGGCGAGTCGGTGGCCATCGTGCTCACCGACGACAGCTACCAGGGCGAGGACGCCGCAGAACTGGTCACCGTGGACTATGAGCCCCTGCCCGCGGTGGTGGACATCGGTGAGGCACTGGCGGGCGGGACACTGCTGTTCCCCGACGCGGGCTCGAACGTTCCCGTGGCCCATCCCGCGGGTGACCTGGCCTTCGACGGCTGTGACGTCGTGGTCGAGCAGGAGATCGTGAACCAGCGGGTCGCGCCCGTGCCCATGGAAGGCCGGGCCGCCGCGGCCTGCTGGGTGGACGGCAAGCTGACGGTCTGGGTGAGCACGCAGAACGCGCAGATCAGCCGGTTCATACTGGCCGGCGCGTTCGGGCTCCCCCCTGACGCCATCCGCGTCGTCGCCCCGGACGTGGGCGGCGGGTTCGGCGCCAAGGTCGGCCTCGACCGGGACGCCATCATCGTCGCCTGGGCGGCCAGGCACACGGGGCGGGCCCTGCGCTGGGTGGAGACGCGCAGTGAGAACCTGACCGGGATGACGCACGGGCGCGCCCAGCGGCAGAACGTCACAATCGGCGGGACCAGAGACGGGCGGGTGCTCGCCTACCGGCTCGATGTCGTCCAGGACACCGGGGCCTACCCGCGGATGGGCGGCTTCCTGCCCACCCTCACCAACCTGATGGCGGCCGGGCCCTACGACATCGCTCATGTCGAGGCCGGGTACCGGGTGGTGGTGACCAGCACCACGCCGATCTCCGCCTACCGCGGCGCCGGGCGGCCAGAGGCGACGGCCGCGATCGAACGGGCCATGGACCTGTTCGCGCGCGAGATCGGCATGGACCCGGCCGACCTGCGGCGCAAGAACCTGGTGCCGTCGGACAAGTTCCCGTACCACACCCCCGGCGGAGCGGTCTACGACACCGGGGACTACGTCGGCGGGCTGGACAAGGTGCTGGCCGGCGCGGGCTACGCCGAGCTGCGGGCCGAGCAGGCCCGCCGGCGGGAGCGCGGGGACGTGGTCCAGCTCGGCATCGGGGTGTCCAGCTACGTGGAGATCACCGCGGGGGACGCGGACAGCGGCGAGACCGCCCGGCTCGTGGTGCACGATGACGGCACGGCCACGGTCTACACGGGCAGTTCCGCGCACGGGCAGGGCCACCACACGGCGTGGGCCATGCTCGTCGAGGCCGACCTCGGCATCACCATGGACAAGGTCACCGTGATCCACGGCGACACCGATGTCATCCCCCTGGGCACCGGCACCTACGCGTCGCGGTCGCTGCAGCTCGGCGGGGTCGCCGTGCACCGGGCCGCCCTGGAGGTCAAGGAGCAGGGCCGCAAGCTGGCGGCGGACCTGATGGAGGCCAGCGAGGCTGACCTGGAACTCAACACCGACACCGGCCTCTGGCAGGTGCGCGGTGACCCGGGATCCGGCCGGACCTGGGCCGAGGTGGCCAGCCAGGCCGGCGCCGAGGGCCTGTCGGCATTCGTCCACTACACCGAGGGGACGCCCACCTTCCCGTTCGGCTCCCACGTCGCGGTGGCCGAGGTCGACACCGAGACCGGCAAGGTCACCCTGGTCCGGCACGTGACCGTGGACGACGCGGGCACGGTGCTCAACCCGGTGCTGACCGAGGGCCAGCGGCACGGTGGCATCGCCCAGGGTGTGGCGCAGGCGCTGCTGGAGGAGATGGTGTACGACCCCGACGGCAACCCACTGACGGGCACGCTGGTGGACTACGCCACCATCACGGCCGCCGAGCTGCCGAGCTTCGAACTGCTGGTGAGCGAGACACCGGCCACCATCAACCCGCTGGGGGCCAAGGGGATCGGCGAGGCCGGGACGATCGGCGCCACCCCGGCCATGCAGAGCGCCGTCATCGACGCGCTCAGCCACCTCGGCATCCGGCACATCGACATGCCAGCCACACCGGTGCGGGTCTGGACCGCGATCAGCGAAGCGAGGGCGAGCCAGTGAAGGTCACCGTGGGCGTCAACGGCAGGCAGGTCGCCGCCGAGGTGGCGGACCGCACGCTGCTCGTGCATTTCGTGCGCGACGTGGCCGGCCTCACCGCGACCAACGTCGGCTGCGACACGAGCTCGTGCGGTGCGTGCACCGTCCTGCTGGACGGGCAGTCGGTGAAGTCGTGCACCGTGCTCGCCGCCCAGGCCGACGGGCGCGAGGTGACCACGGTCGAGGGACTGGCCAGCGAGCCAGGCGACATGCACCCGGTGCAGCGTGCCTTCCACGCCGAGCACGCGCTGCAGTGCGGGTTCTGTACCCCGGGCATGGTGATGGCCGCCGTCTCGCTGCTGGCCGAGAACCCCAAGCCCACGGAGGAGCAGGTCAGGTCCGGCCTGGAGGGCAATCTGTGCCGGTGCACCGGCTATCACAACATCATCAGGGCCGTGCTGGCCGCGAGCGAGAGGTGAGCTGGTGATCCCCGCACCCTTCAGCTACCACCGGGCATGGACGGTGGACGACGCCCTGGAGCTGGCGGCCCAGCATGGCGATGACGCGAAGTTCCTGGCCGGTGGGCACTCGCTGCTCCCGCTGATGAAACTGCGCCTGGCCGTTCCTCAGGTCCTGGTGGACATCGGCCGGCTGCCGGAATTCCGCTACATCCGCGACGATGGCAGCCACATCGCGGTGGGGGCGCTGACCAGCTATCACGACCTGGCCGAGTCCGGCCTGCTGGCCAGCGAGCTGCCGTTGCTCGCTCACGCCGCCGGGCAGGTGGGCGACCCTCAGGTCCGGCACCGCGGCACGATCGGCGGCTCGCTGGCGCACGCCGACCCCGCGGCCGACCTCCCGGCCGTGATCCTGGCCCTGGATGCGACGCTGGTCGCCCGCGGGCCGTCCGGCCACCGCCACATCGGGGCCGGGGAGTTTTTCCGCGGCCTGTTCGAGACCGCCCTGGAGCCGGGTGAACTGCTGACCGAGATCCGCATACCCAAGCCGGGGGCGGCCGGCTGGTCGTTCCAGAAGTTCACCAAGCGCGCCATCGACTGGGCGATCGTCGGCGTCGCGGTACAGGGCGGCCGTGTTGCGCTCGTGAACATGGGACAGCAGCCGCTGCGGGCCAGCGCGGTCGAGCAGGCCCTGGCGGCCGGCGCCAGCCCGCGCGATGCCGCCGCGCACGCCGCCGAGGGGACCAGCCCGGCCGATGACATCAACGCCGACCGCGGTTACCGCGAGCACCTGGCCCGGGTCCTCGTGGCCCGCGCCCTGGACGAGTCACGGTCGCGGGGCTGAGCGGGCCCAGCCCAGGATCCCCGGAGTTCAGTGATCGAGGATCATGACGCCGCGGACGTTCTTGCCGTCCATCAGGTCCTGGTAGCCCTGGTTGACCTCATCAAGCCGGTACCGGTTGGTGATCAGCTCGTCCAGCTTGAGCCGGCCGGACCGGTACAGGTCGAGCATCAGCGGGATGTCGTCGAACGGGTTGCCCCCGCCGAACAGCACGCCCTCGATGCGCTTCTGGAACAGGGTGAGCTCGAAGCTGGGGATCTGGATGTTCTTGACCCCCGGCCCGGCCAGCCCGGTGATTATCACGGCACCGCCCTTGCGGATGGCCGCGAAGGCGGCCGTGATGACGTCTTCGGTGACTTGGCCCACGGTGACGAGGGCCAGGTCGGCCCCGACCCCCCGGGTGAGGTCGGTGACGAGCTGCTGCGCGCCAGCATCGTCTCCCGCGCTGTGCGTGGCGCCGAGCTGTTCCGCCATTTCCCGCTTGCTGGCCAGCGGGTCCACCGCGATGACGTGCTGCGCGCCCGCGACCGCCGCGCCTTGCACGGCATTGATGCCGACGCCGCCTATGCCGTAGATCACCACGCTGTCACCGGGCCGCACACCACCCGCGTTGACCGCGGTACCCCATCCGGTCGGCACGCCGCAGCCGACCAGCACCACGGTCTCGAGCGGCAGGTCGTCATCGATCTTCACACAGGAGTGCTCGGAGACCGTTCCCCACTGGGAGAACGTGCCGAGCAGGCACATCTGGCCGAAGTCCATGCCCTCGGCGTGGAACCGGAACGTGCCGTCCGGCAGGCAGTTGTCGTAGAGCAGCGCACCAAGGTCACACAGGTTGGTCTGGCCGCGGGAGCAGAACCGGCAGTGGCCGCAGACTGGGAGGAACGAGCAGACGATGTGATCACCTGGCGTCAGCCGGCTGACGCCAGGGCCGACTTCCTCCACGATGCCCGCCCCCTCATGGCCACCCACGATGGGATAACGGACGGGGATGTCGCCGGTCCGCAGGTGCTCGTCGGAGTGGCACAGGCCGGCCGCCACCCAGCGCACGAGCACCTCGCCGGCCTTCGGCCGGTCCAGCTCCAGTTCAGTGATCTCCCAGTCCTGGCCCAGATCGCGGAGGACGGCTGCCTTCGTCTTCATTGACTCTCCTCGCTAGCGCTGTCCTTAGTCATCCTGCTGCCCTGCCATCCTGCGCGGCAGCGACCCGGCGGTCATTGTTGGCTGAGCCCAAGAATGCGGGTCCCCGATTGTCTACAGCTCCGAGCTGTGGTGGGTCGCGTGCCCGGCGAGTTCCGGGCTGTAGCGGGCGATGATCTGCCGGACACGGTGCGAGGCGAGCGGACCGAGCAGGTCGTAGGTGGCGGTGAACAGCTCGCGGGCGCTGCCGCGGGGCCACCCGTCGGGCAGCAGCTCATCAGGGAGATCGGGGTCCAGCTCAGGGAAAGCCCGCCATTCGTCCATGACGCGGGTCCGGGTGACGAGCGCCGCCACTGGTGACACCCGGCCCGCGAGCGTGCGTTCCCGCAGGATCCCGGTGTGCGCGATGAACCGGTCGTATCTGTCCCGGAGATCTTCCAGATCCCAGGCGCGCTGGGGCAAGCCGTCCGGGCTGAGACCCGGGACGGTGCTGGCCCGGAAGGCCGTCGCCGTGGTGATACCCAGCTCGGCCAGCCGGCCGATCACCTCGACCGCGTGGTCTCTGGGGGCGACCCACAGCCCATCGTAGAGCGGGGCGAACCCGAGCCACCTGAGCTGTTTGCGGAGGGAGTCGCGGGCGGCCCGGTTCTGCTCAGGAACGGAGAAGGCCACGAGGCTCCACATGCCATCCCACGGCTGCGAGCTCCGGCCGAACGAGAAGATCTGCCGGCCCCCGTCGTCCAGTATCCGTGCGGCGCGCTCGCTCAGCCGGACCACGGTCCGCCGCCCGCTCTTGGAGGTGACCAGCAGATCGTTACGGGTGAGGCGGCTGAGCGCCGCGCGAGCCGCCGAGTCGCTGACGCCGAACTCGGCCAGGAGCCCCACCAGCGCAGCCGAGGGCAGCGGTTCCGCCCGCCGCCACCAGTAATCTCCGAGGAGGGTGAGCAGGAGTCGTGGCGGCCGCTGGGCGACGCCTCCCGGCCACGCCGCCGGCACCTCGTCGCTGGCGAAGTCTGCCTCGGCGGGCTCCGGCAGGCCCGCGAGGGGTGACGTGATTCCGGCCATCGTCCCAGGTTAGCGAACACCCGGCCCAGCCGCCATGGCCACGTCCCCATTTCCCGTCCACGCCAGACGGGCGTTTCATGGAGTGATTTGAGCGCAGGCCGGACTGGCAATCGTCATATGTCGTGGCCTTCAGGCAGGCGGCTCGACTCCCAGGAACCGGAAGCAGTTGTTCGATGAGGAGCCGGTCCGGGCCGATCATCTCGACGAGATAGCGGAGGGCGCGACGGTCGCACGCCAGAGTGTCATAGTAGAAACGGCGCGCGTAGGTGGCGGGGGAACACGGGGCCCGGCCGGCAGCGCCCCCCCGACCGGCGGCTCCTCGTTCCACGTGCCACTCCAGAAGTACTGCGCACGGGTCAATGGAGGCCATCATGAGCGCACGTATCAGTCCCCCGTACCGCGCCGATCATGTCGGCAGCCTGCTCCGCCCGCCCGAGCTGCGGGCCGCGCGGGACGATTTCGCGGCGGCCCGGATCACCGCCGAGCAGTTGCGCGAGATCGAAAACAGGGCGATCACCGACGTGGTGGCCATGCAGCAGGAGGCCGGGCTCCAGTCGGCCACGGATGGGGAGTTCCGCCGGACCACGTGGCACATGGATTTCATCTACCAGATCGGGGGGATCAGCCAGGCGCCAGGGAAGCTCGCGGTGAAGTTCCACAACCAGGACGGGGACATCGAGTGGACCCCGGCAGCGCTGCACGTGGGGAGCAGGCTGCGGATGGACAGGACGATCTTCGAGGACGACTTCCGGTACCTGCAGTCGGTGGCGGGCCCGGCCACCCCCAAGCTCACCATCCCGTCACCGAACATGGTGCACTACCGGGGCGGCCCCGCGGCGATCGACCCGGCGGTGTACCCGGACATCGAAGAGTTCTGGAGCGACCTGTCCGCCGCCTACGCCGATGAGGTGGCCAGGCTGTCCGGGCTGGGCTGCACCTACCTGCAGTTCGACGACACCAGCCTGGCCTACCTGAATGACCCGGCGCAGCGGGCGGAGATCGCCGGGCGCGGCGAGGACGCCGAGCATCTGCACCTGCGCTACATCCGCCAGGTCAACGACGCCCTGGCGGCCAGGCCGGCCGGGATGACGGTGACCACCCACCTGTGCCGGGGCAACTTCCGGTCCTCCTGGGCCGCGGCCGGCGGGTACGACTACGTGGCCGAGGCGCTGTTCAGCGAGCTGAACGTGGATGGGTTCTTCCTGGAGTTTGACGATGAGCGATCCGGTGGGTTCGAGCCGCTGCGGTTCGTCCCGCCCGGGAAGATGGTTGTGCTTGGCCTCGTCACCACCAAGCGCGGGGACCTAGAGAATGCCGGCGACCTCAAGCGGCGGATCGACGAAGCGACCCGGTTCGTTCCTCTCGACCAGCTGTGCCTGTCCCCGCAGTGTGGGTTCTCCTCGAGCGTGGAAGGCAACGCCCTGAGCTACCACGAGCAGGTCGCCAAGCTTGACTTGATCGTCAGCGTCGCCCACGACATCTGGGGCGCGGCCTAGCTGGCCGGCCCGAACGGCACCGGAGCCCACTTCGCTGCCATCCTGGCGACAGCAGAGCCCACTTCGCTGCCGTCGCGTTCAGGGGGCGGTCGTTTGTGGCCGGGCCCAGGAAGGGGGCGAGCGGGTTTGGGGTGAACTGTCATTGTCACGCCGGCCTGCGGGTGCGAGTCTCCGTATAAGCCGTTGGAGGTGCCTGCCGTGAGTGACCTGAGCAGTCTCGACCGCGTCGTGCGCGAATACCAGCGCCCCGACCTCTTCATTCCGGGCACAGAAGAGGCGTCCCCGTGGGTGCCGTACGGGGACAAGGCCTACATCCGCCACCTGGCCTTCGACGTCCGCAGCAACACGTTCACCAACATCCTCTGGGTCGAGGGCGGCGGGATGCTCGGGCGGCACCGGCACCGCGGGCCCGTCTCAGGATTCGTGCTCGAAGGCAGCTGGCGTTACCTGGAATACGACTGGATCGCCAGGCCGGGCGGCTACGTGCACGAAAACCCGGGTGTCATGCACACGCTGGTGTGCGACGACCCGGGCGGGATGAAGACCGTGTTCTGGCTGAACGGCTCGCTCGAGTTCTATGATGACGACAGCAATCTCACCGAGACGCTCGACGTCTTCTGGTTCATCGATCACTACCTGAGCTACTGCAAGGAGCATGGGCTGCCGATCAACGATGCCCTTTTCGTCTGAGCCCTCTTCATCTGGCCAGGCGGCCCCGGCCGACGTTCGCGAAGGCGATCTGCTGTGGGCGCCCGGCCCCGATGACGTGGCCAGGGCCAACCTGACGGCGTTCACCGGCTGGCTGGCCCGCGAGCGCGGCCTGCATTTCGACGACTATGACGCGCTGTGGCGCTGGTCGGTCGGGGACCTGGGCGGCTTCTGGCAGGCCGTGTGGGACAAGTTCGGCGTCATGTCGTCGGCGCCGCATACCGCCGTGCTGGGCCGCCGCGCGATGCCAGGTGCGCAGTGGTTCCCCGGCGCCCGGCTCAACTACGCGGAGCACGTGCTGCGGGCCGAGCGGCCGGGCGAACCCGCAGTGCTCTACCGCAACGAGACCACGCCCCTGGCCGGCCTGCCGTGGGAGACGCTCGCCAGCCAGGTGCGCACCCTCGCCACCAGGCTGCGCGAGCTGGGGGTCCGCCCGGGGGAGCGGGTCGCCTCCTGCCTGCCGAACATCCCGCAGGCGATCATCGCGATGCTCGCCACGACCAGCATCGGCGCCATCTGGGCCAGTTGCTCCCCGGACTTCGGCTGGCGCGGGGTGATCGACCGGTTCACCCAGCTCGCGCCCAAGGTGCTGTTCTGCGTGGACGGCTACCGTTACGGCGGCCAGGAGTTTCACCGCACCGGCGAGATGCGGCAGATCATCGGCTCGCTCGGTAGCCTCGAGCATGTCATCTACCTGCCGTATCTGGACCCTGACCAGCCACGCCCCCCCGTTCCCTCGGCGCTGACCTGGACGGCCGCTCTCGACCGCCCGCCGGTCCCGGCTTCGGAGTTCCACTTCGAGCAGGTGCCGTTCGATCATCCGTTGTGGATCTTGTTCTCGTCCGGTACCACGGGCCTGCCCAAGCCGATCGTGCACGGGCACGGCGGGATCCTGCTGGAGCAGCTGAAGCTGCAGACCTTGCACATGGACCTGCGGGCCGGGGACCGGATGTTCTTCTTCACCACCACCGGCTGGATGATGTGGAACTTCCTGGTCAGCTCGTTGCTGCTCGGGGTGTGCCCGGTGCTGTTCGACGGCAGTCCCTCCTATCCCCAGCCCGATGTGCTGTGGCAGGTGGCCCAGGACGCCGGGGTGAGCTTCTTCGGCGCCAGCCCGTCCTACGTGGACCTCATGTCGAGATCCGGAGTCGTGCCGGGTGAGCGGTTCGACCTGTCCCGGCTGCGGGCGGTGATGCTGGCCGGCTCGCCGGTGTCGGCCGCCTGCGGCGCCTGGTTCTACCGCAACGTCTCCGCCGGCTTGTGGCTGTGCAGCGGCAGCGGCGGCACGGACGTCTGCACCGGGTTCGTGGGCGGCGTGCCCACGCTTCCGGTCTACGCCGGCGAGATCCAGGCCCGCCACCTCGGCGTGGCCGCGCACGCGTTCAACGAGCGCGGCGAGAAGGTCACCGGTGAAGTGGGTGAGCTGGTCATCACCGAGCCGATGCCGTCCATGCCGGTGGGGTTCTGGGGGGATCCCGGCGGCACCCGGTACCGCGAGTCATATTTCGCGGACTTCCCCGGAGTCTGGCGCCAGGGTGACTTCTTCCGCGTCAACTCCCGCGGCGGCTGTTTCGTGCTCGGCCGCTCGGACGCGACCCTCAACCGGCACGGCGTCCGGATCGGGACGGCGGAGATCTACGCGGTGCTCGCGTCGGTGGAGGAAGTCGAGGACGCGCTCATCGTCAACCTCGACCTCCCCGGCGGCGGGTTCTTCATGCCGTTGTTCGTCACCCTGCCCGGCGGCCTGGTGCTCGACGACGCGCTGCGCCGGAAGATCTGTGACCGGCTGCGCCAGGAGTACACCCCGCGGCACGTGCCGGACCGGATCATCGGTGTCCGTGAGATCCCGGCCACCCTCACCGGCAAGAAGATGGAGGTCCCCGTGCGCCGGATCCTGCTCGGGATGCCCCCGGAGGACGCGGCCAACGTCAACGCGATGCGGAATCCGGGCTCGCTGGCGGAGTTCGTCAGCTACGCCCGGACGCAGCGGGACTATTCGCTGAACCCGGCGCCGCGGGCCGGCCCCGGCTGACCACCGGGCCTGACCAGGTTGCCGGCCCGCTGGCCCATCAGCGCGCGGTGGCCCGGGACATTGCGACGGCGGATTCCGGCCTTATCCCGCGCCCGATTTCCCGGGGACACCCCTGGCCGCAGGTGTCAATTTGTGCGGCCACACAAGCGGTAATGCCGCAGATTTGGGCACCTACCACAACGTCTGCTGATTGCCACCCGGCAGGCCTGACGAGGCCTTGCGGCCGGGCCGGCTGAACTCTAATATCGGCTCACCTCGCCAAACCGGCGGGTTTATGCCGTCACCACCAGGAGGTGGGGACAGGTGAGAATGCACTCCCGCACGCCGGGTATGCGGGCCACTGTTGCGCTCGCTTCGGTAATCGGACTCGTTACTCTGGCCGCATGCAGCAGCACGGCGCCAGCCACCAGTAAGTCCAGTTCATCGGGCAGTGCGACCAGTTCGAGCGGGGCGACCAGTTCGAGCGGGGCGGCCGTTAACACGTCGCAATGCGGCACCAAGCCGGGCACCCGCGCGACTGGCACGCCTATCCCGCTGGGTGGGATCGTAACCAACCAGCCGGGAACGTCGTTTACCGATATCGCCAACATGGCTAACGCTTACTTCACCTGCGTCAACGACAACGGCGGTATCAACGGCCATCCGATCAAGTACTACATCGAGAACGAGCAAACCAATCCGGGCCAGATTGCGGCTGAGTCCAAGCAGCTCGTCCAGACAGACCATGTGGTCGGGATCGTCGGTAACACCAGCATTATCGAATGCTCGATCGACCACAGCTACTGGGAGAAACTTGGCTTTTTCATCGTTGACTCCGGGATTGCGCCCGAGTGCTGGTCGACCCCGAACAGCGCCGCGGTCAACATGGGGCCCAGGTACAGTTCCGACGGCGCGGTGCAGTACGCCCTCTCGCAGCACGTTTCGAAGATCGTTTTCGACCAGTCGAACGTCCCCGGCACCGGGTATATCGCCGCTGGTCCTGCGGCGCTCGCGGGTGCCGCGCACGTGGCGATCACGCAGCTGACCGAGAACGTGCCAATCTCAGACGCGAACTCGGTGGCGATCAAAGAGGTCGACGACGCGGGGCCGAACGGAGCCGTGGTCCTCAACTTCACCCCGCCGGAGGCGCTGGTCATCCTCCAGGCCGCGCAGAAGCTCGGCTTGGAGAACCGGGTCAAATTGTGGGGCTGCTCGACGCCGTGCAACACCGACTTCCTCGCCACCGCGCTCGGCCCCAAGTGGAACCACAAGCTGTTCGTCAACGCCGAGCTGACCCCGGCTTTTGTCAACTCGCCGTCGATGAGCCTCTACAAGGCCATCCTCAAGCAATACGGCAAGGCCGTCTCCGGCGGCATCGGCAGCTTCAGCCAGTTCGGTTTCGCTGAGGCGGAGATCGTCGTGCACGCGCTGGAGTCGGTCACGGGCCCGTACACGGTGGCGAGCGTCAACGCCGCGATCAAAGCGGTGTCGAATTTCAGCACCGGGCAGCTGTGCCAGCCCTGGACGTACGGCAACTACCAGATGCATATCCCCAACAACAAGGACTACACGGTCACGCCGGAGAACGGCACGATGGTGCTAGCTCAGGGCTGCACGCAAATCTCATCGGTGGACCCGCAGATCGCGGCGTACCGCAAGGTCGCCGGATAACCCGGTGCCATGGTTTAGCTGCGAAGAAAGCGGCAGAGCGCTCATGGCAGGTCGATAGTGCCGAGCTGGCAGGATTTCCAGCCGTTCATCGTGAGCGGCCTCGCCCTGGGCGGGGTGTACGCCCTCTCCGGAGTGGGGACGGTGGTGCTCTACCAGGCCACCGGCGTGGTGTACCTGGCCTTCGGCGCGGTCGGTGCCATGGGCGCTCTGATCTCGTGGTCGCTGACCAACGGGGGCACTCCCGACTGGCTCGCCTGGCTGGTGTGCGTGGCGTTCAGCGGGGTGGTGACGCTCGCGTACGGGATGGTGTTCGGGCCGCCGCTGGCCAGGCGAGGCCCGCTGGTCAAAGCGGTGGCCACCCTGGGTCTGACGCTGATCCTGTTCGGGGCGATGGACCTGCTGTGGACGGCCAACGGCGGGGAATCCCGCGCGATCACGCTGCCGACCGACAACGGCGGGTTCATGATCGGCCAGGTCCAGGCGAACTGGACGGAGGTGATCGGGCTGGGCGCCGGTATCGCCATCGTGGTCGTGACCGGAGCGTTCCTGCGCTATACGAAGGTCGGGACGGCCATGCGGGCGATGGCCAACGACCGCGAGATCACCGCGACGCTCGGTGTGCCGGTCCGACGGGTGGAGGCGGCGGCCTGGCTTGGCTGCGGCGTGATCGCCGGCGTGGCCGGGCTCCTGCTCGCCGACCTCGTGGCGCTCGATGCGACGACGCTCACCTTCCTGGTGATCTCGTCGCTGGCGGCGGCGCTCATCGCCCGGCTGCGCTCGATCACGCTCACGTTCGTGGCTGCGATCGTGATCGGCCTCATCCATGACCTGGTGACGCCCATCCAGTCGCTCAGCAACTACCGCGACATGACCCCGTTCGTGCTCGCCGCAGTGGCGTTGCTCGTGCTGTCCCGCCACCAGGTGATCTCGCTTTCCCGCGAGGAGGCCTAGGCATGCCTGGCCGCAGAGCTGCAGGAGATATGACCTGATGCTGGACACCGTGCGCGCCGCCGCCGCACGGCAGCGCTCGCCGCTGCGCCGGCCCGGCAACCGGACGCTCGTGCGGGTCGGCGTGAGTACCCTCCTGCTGCTTTTTGCGCTGCTCGCGCTGCCTCAACTGCTGAGCCTCTACTACATCGACACGATGACGCAGGTGGCGGTGTACTGCGTGGTCGCGCTCGGGCTCGGGGTGCTGGTCGGCCGGGTGGGCCTGATCTCGCTCGGTCAGGCCGCGGTGCTCGCGATCGGCGCCTGGGTGGCCGCCAGGCTGCTGTTCGCCACCACGCAGCCCTATCCGCTGGTACTGCTGGAAGCGGGCGTGATCACCATGGCGGCGGGGACGCTGATCGGGCTGCCCGCACTGCGGTTGCGCGGGCTGTACCTGGCGCTGATCACGCTCATGCTGGCGGGCGCGATCACGGTCGTGCTGGCCACGGTGAACTTCCCCAACGGCGGCCACGGATTCCTCGGCTACAACGGCGCCGCCGTGCACATCCCGGCGATCCGCCGTCCCAGCATCGCGGCCAGCGACCCCGCCTACTTCCGCTACTCGGTGGTGGTCGCCGCGCTGATGTTCCTGCTGGTGTTCGCGCACATCCGAACCCGGCCCGGGCGGGCCTGGGCCGCGATCCGGCAGAGCGAGCCAACGGCACTGGCCGCGGGGATCAACACCACGCTCTACAAGCTGTGGGCGTTCGCACTGGCCTCGTTCGTCACCGGCGTCGCCGGCGGCGTGCTGGCGGGCGCCGTCCACTACCTCTACTCGATCAGCTTTCCCACCCAGGATTCGATCACACTGCTGGCCGTGGTGCTGATGGGCGGGGCCTACAGCATGTGGGGCGCGATCGTGGCTGCGCTGCTGCTGCAACTTCTGCCCGCCCTGCTACACAACTGGGGCGTATCCCCGGATTGGCTGACGATCCTGTTCGGCATCGGCGTGCTGCAGGTGCTGACCACCGCCCCGGCCGGGCTGGCCGATCAGGTGCCCAAGGATCTCGGGCGCCTCGGGCGGCTGCTGCGCCGCCGCATGCGCCGGCCCGCGCCGTCCGGGGGTGGCCCAGGGTGACCGCGCAGAGGATGATCGACGTGGCCGGCCTGACTGTCCGCTTCGGCGGTGTCACCTCGCTCGACGGCATGAGCCTGACCTTCGAGCAGGGTACCTGCGGGCTGATCGGACCCAACGGCGCCGGGAAGACCACGTTCTTCAACGTACTGAGCGGATTCGTCCGGCCGGCCGCCGGGACGGTGCTCGCGTTCGGGGACGACCTGCTGTCGATGGTCCACTTCCGGCGCGCGCGGTGGGGCGTGCGGCGAACGTTCCAGACCGAGCAGGCCATCGAGGAGCTGTCGGTGTTCGACAACGTCGCGCTCGTCTATGAGCACTCCAGGCTGAGCGGCATCTCGCGGCGCCAGGACGTGCTCGGCGCCATCTCGTTCGCCGGCCTCGACGTCGATCCGCACGCCAAGGTGCGCACGCTGGGGGCCGGCGAGCGCCGTCTGGTCGAGGTCGCCCGCGCCGTCGTCGGACGGCCGAGACTGGTGCTGCTGGACGAGCCCGCCGCCGGGCTGCCCGACGAGGAGACCGAGCACCTGGGCGAGGTGATCCGCCGGATCCCCGAGCACACCGGAGCGCTGACGATCCTCGTTGACCACGACATGAGCCTCGTGTCCGCATGCTGCGAGACGACCGCCGTGCTCGACTTCGGCAAGCTGATCGCGTCCGGCCCGACGGCCGAGGTGCTGCGGGACGAGCGCGTGATCCGCGCCTACCTGGGTACCGCGGAGGTCCAGTGAGCGAGCCGGAGGGGATCAAGACGCCCCGGAGGCGAGCGGGGCCGGCATTGAGCGAGCCGGAGGGGCGCGGCGTGCTGGGCCTGCGTGGCCTCACCGTCGAGCGCGGCGGGCGCACCGTGGTCCGCGATGTCTCGATCGATGTACCGGCAGGAGAGGTGACCGCCCTGCTCGGGCCCAACGGGGCCGGGAAGTCGAGCCTCGTGCTGGCCGTTGGCGGCGTGCTCCGGCTCCAGGCGGGATCGGTGCTCGCCGGCGGGCGCGAGTTCGCGGGCCGCCGGCCGGAACGGATCCGCCGGGCCGGGATAGCGATCGTCCCGGAGGGCCGGCGGCTGCTCTCCGACCTGAGCGTCGAGGACAACATCCGCGTCGCCACGTACGCCTTGTCTCGCGAGCAGGCCCGGGCCGGGCGCACGCGGGCGCTGGAGCTGTTCCCCGAGATCTCCAGGCGGCTCTCGGCACCGGCCCGGGCGCTGTCTGGTGGCGAGCAGCAGATGGTCGTCCTGGCCCAGGCCCTCGTCGGCCAGCCGCGCTACATGCTGATTGACGAGCTCTCGCTGGGGCTGGCGCCAGTGATCGTCAACCGCCTGATTCCGGCGATCCGCGCGGTCGCGGAATCCGGGATCGGGGTGCTGCTGATCGAGCAGTTCACGACCGTCGCCCTGGGGCTGGCCAACCACGCCTACATCATGGAGGGCGGGCGGCTGCGGTTCTCCGGGCTGGCCAGCGAGCTGCGCGAGAAGCCGGAGCTGCTCCGGTCGGCCTACCTGCTGCGCGGCAGCGTTGGTTCCGGCCCATGAGAGCCAGGACCTGATGCGCGCGGCGGTCACCGAGGGCGCGGGCTCCATGGTGGTAATCGAGCCCCCCGCGCCCTCCGCGCCCGGTCATGGGCAGGTCGTGATCCACCCCGAGGCGATCCGCTTCGCGATGAGCAATCCCGCCGAAGCCATGAAGGTGGTGATCAGGAGCTAGCGTGAGCAGATGCAGTTCAGTTCTGAAGAGCTGGCCTGGGCGGCCGGCATCGTCGGCCGGTATGTGCCGCCCACGCCCCAGTATGTGTGGCCCTTGCTCGCGGACGCCGTGGGCGCCGAGGTCTGGGTGAAGCACGAGAATCACACTCCCACCGGGGCCTTCAAGGTTCGTGGCGGCCTCGTGTACGCCGAGCGGCTGCGCACCGGGCGGCCGGGGGTGAAAGGGATCGTGTCCGCCACCCGCGGCAACCACGGCCAGAGCCTGGCGTTCGCCGGGCGGGCAGCGGGGATCGACGTCACGATCGTCGTCCCTGACGGCAACAGCCCGGACAAGAACGCGGCCATGCAGGGCTTCGGCGCTGAGCTGATCACGTTTGGCCACGACTTCCAGGCCGCACGCGAGCACGCCAGCGCGCTCGGCGCCCAGCGCGGGCTGGAGACCGTGCCCTCCTACCACCCGGATCTGGTGCTCGGCGTGGCCACGTACGCCCATGAGCTGTTCGACGCCGCCGGGGAACTCGACGCCGTCTACGTGCCGGTGGGGATGGGTTCAGGCATCAGCGGCGTCATCGGCGTGCGCGATCTCCTCGGCCTGCGCACCGAGGTGGTCGGGGTGGTAGCGGAACAGGCGCCCGCGACGGCGCTTTCGGTGGCGGCCGGGCGGGTTGTCGCCACCGACACAGCCAGCACATTCATCGACGGGGTCGCGTGCCGGGTCCCCGACGCCGACGCCATCTCGGTTATCAGCGCCGGCGCGGCGCGCGTCCTGGCCGTCAGCGAAGACGACGCCGCCGAAGCGATGCGGGTCCTGTTTGCGACCACCCACAACGCCGCCGAACCCGCGGGCGCGCTCGCGCTGGCTGGGCTGCTCGCGGAGCGCACCTGGGCCGCTGGCAAGCGCGTGGCCGTGATCCAGACCGGCGGGAACGCAGATGCCTCCCTGCTTCTCCAGGTCCTCGGGGGGCAGACCCCCACGGGGTGAACACCCCGGCGCCGCGTTAAAGGATTCGCCCGCCGGGCACCAGATGGGGTACGAGTAGCAGCATGACCGAGCGCTATCCCATGCGGCCCATCACGCCCGAGGAGTTCGATGCTTTCGGCGAGGTACCCACCGAGGCGTTCAATGACACCGCGTGGCCGGCTGAGGCCATCGAGCAGGAGCGGCTGGTCTTCGAGTTCGACCGCAGCCTCGCCGCGTTTGACGGGGATGCGATAGTCGGGACGGCGGCGGCATACTCTTTCCAGCTCACTGTCCCCGGCGGGACCGCGGACGCGGCGGGTGTCAGCTTCGTCAGCGTCCGGCCCAGCTACCGGCGGCGTGGCATCCTGTCGGCGATGATGCGCCACCAGCTGGCCGGCATCGCCGACCGGGGCGAGGCCATCGCCGCGCTGTTCGCGTCCGAGCCGGGCATTTACGGAAGGTACGGCTACGGCTGCGCGTCCGGGCAGCTCCGGCTGACCATCCGCCGCGGCGAGGGCGCGCTGCGTGCGGACCTGGCCAGCCGCCCGGGCCCGGACCACGGCTCCGTGCGCCTGCGGGCCGGGCCGCCCGCCGAGCTGCGCCGCGAGCTGGCCAAGGTCTATGACTCGGCGGTCCCGCACCGGCCCGGCATGATGGCCAGGAACGAGCCCTGGTGGCAGAGCTTGTTCGCCGATCCGGAATTCGCCCGGCACGGAATGAGCTCGCTGAAGGGCCTGCTGGCCGAGGACGACTCGGGTCCGCGCGGTTATGCCCTGTACCGGACGAAGCCGGACCGGACCGACGATGACCTGCCATCCGGCCGCCTGTCGGTCCGCGAGCTCATTGCCGCCGACGCCACAGCCACCGCGGCGCTGTGGACCGACTTGCTCACCAGGGACCTGATCGGCGAGGTTGTGGCCAGCCCGCGGCCGGTCGATGATCCGCTGCTGGACATGCTCGCTGACCGGCGCCGGGCGCGCGCCTACCTGACCGACGGGCTCTGGATCCGGCTCACCGACGTCCCGGCGGCGCTCCGCCAGCGCCGCTATTCCTGCGCAGCTGACGTTGTGATCGAGGTGACCGACGAACTGCTGCCTGCCAACGCGGGCCGGTGGCGGCTGCAGTGCCCCGGGCCCACCGACGGCGGAACGGCCAGTTGCGAGCGGACCACGGCGGCGGCTGACATCGCGGCGCCCGTCGAGGTTCTCGGGGCCTGCTATCTGGGCGGCACCAGGCTGGGCTCCCTGGCCGCCGCCGGCCTGGCGGTCGAGCGGAAGCACGGCGCGCTGGTCAGGCTTTCGGCCGCCATGTACGCCGACCCCGCGCCCTGGTGCCCGTGGATCTTCTGACGCCTGACCAGCGCCTGCCGGGACCAGCGGCGCTGCGTTACGCGGACTCTTCCGGGGCACGCTCGAGCGCGCTGGCGAGGCGGTCGTGGACGTCGATAACCTGATCGGCGCCGGTGATGGAGAACACCCTCATGACCGCTGGCGATCCGATGACCAGCCGCAGTTCGCATCCCGCGGCGGCGGCCTGCCTACCGGTGATCATGACGGCTCGCACGCCGGCCGAGTCGCAGAATGTGGTTGAAGTCATGTCGACGACCAGTGCCGCAGGCTTCTGGCCGAGAGCCGAGAGCAGGTCTTCCTGGATCGCGGCACCGTTGGACATGTCAATTTCCTCAGGCATCGTGACGACTGCCAGTTGCCCGTGCCACTGCACAGGCAAACGCCCCGACTGCACGATCTACCACCCGATTGAGCGAGATTGAAAGCCGGCTCGGCGTGGCCGGTGAGCCAGGTACTTTACCGCAACGATTGGCGTTGGCGAGTGTCTTGTCCAGGCCGGGCGGCGGCCCCGGACGATCTCGCTGGCGG
>JAWWPY010000492.1:0-3506 GCA_033854735.1 Streptosporangiaceae bacterium
GCGTTCTGGATCGCGTAGATCGCCGCCGCGGCGTCGTCCACCGTCAGGCCCAGCGGTTCGGCGATGTGGGTCCGGATGGCCATACGGCTGCGTTCCACGTCCAGCGCCTTGCGGCCGCCAAGCAGGCCCCGCTCGGTGAGGATGCCGAGGACCAGGTTGGCGTCGGTGTTGGTGGGCTCCTCACCGCCCTGCCCGTAGCAGGCCGGCCCGGGGACGGCCTGAGCGCTGCGGGGTCCGACCTGCAGGTTGCCTCCGGCGTCGATCCAGGCGATGGCCCCGCCGCCGGACCCGATGGCGTGGACCTGCAGGCTCGGGACGTTGATGGGGTGGTGGTTGATGATGGTGGTGCTGGCGCGGACCGGTTCGCCGTCCACGACCAGTCCGACCAGGAATGTCGTGCCGCCGACGTCGGTGGAGATGATGCTGCGGTGCCCGAGCTGCTGGCCCAGGGAGACCGCCCCGATGACCCCGCCGGTCAGCACCGAGCCGACCGTGCTGATCGCGTTCGCGGGGGCTTCCGCGGCCGCGACGGCCCCGCCGTTGCTCTGCATGACCAGCAGCGGGCCTGCCAGTCCCAGCGCGGCGAGCTTGCCCTCCAGGCTGGACAGGTAGTCACGTAGGCCCGGCCCGACCTGGGTGCTCATGATCGTGGTCGCGCTGCGGGCGAACTCTCGGATCCGGGGGCTGACCTCCGACGACAACGACACGAACATGTCCGGGTCGGCTTCGTGCACGAGGTCCCGGATGCGCCGCTCGTGCGCCGGGTTGCGGAACGACCACAGCAGGGACACGGCGATCGCCGCCACGCCGACCTCGATCAGGGAACGGATGGCCGTCCGCGCTTCGTCCTCATTCAAGTCGACCACGATGGTGCCATCGCGGTCGAGTCGCTCGGTGACCTCCCAGGCGTGGCGCTTGGGAATCAGCCCGTGGGACTTGCTCTGGATGAGGACGTTCTGCAGTTCCTCCGGGGAGCGCCCCAGGTAGCGGCCCTCGACGTTCATGATGTAGATCGAGTCCCGGTGGCCACGGGTGGTGATGAACCCGACCGGCGGCACGTTGCCGGTGACCAGGGCATTCAGTGACGACGTGGTGCCGTGGGCCACGTGGTGGGTGTCGGCCAGCATGTCCTCGACTGGCCGGCCGACCTGCCCGGCCAGCACGGTCAGGACGTCGAGTACCCCCTCGGAGTAGTCCGGGGGAGTGGACGGTGCCTTCGCCGCCACGATGGTTCCGGCGTCGTCGGCCAGGACGGCGTCCGTGAACGTGCCTCCGACATCCACCCCGATCACGTAGGCCACGGCATCGCTCCCTGCCTCACCGGGAACGGCCACGCCACCGCTCCCTTACGATGTCGTCGATTATTTGACACTTCCTTCGAGGAAGTCAAGCAGTGCGGGCGGGGCGGCGGCCAGGCGGAGTCCGCAGGCCGGGGCTGGGGTACGGTCCTGGCCATGGCAGGAACTCCGGGCTGGCGGCCGCGTCACGACGATCCGCTGTTCATCATGGCGATGGATCACCGTGCCTCGTTCGGTAAGACCTTGTTCGATGTCCAGGGCGACGATCCCGACGAGGCCCAGCTGGCGGCCATGAAGTCCGCCAAGCAGCTGATCTTCGAAGGCCTGATGGAAGCGGCGCCGAGGCTGGCGTCCGGCCGGGCCGGCGTGCTCGTGGACGAGCAGTACGGCCAGCGGGTCATCGACCAGGCCGCCGCGGACGGTGCGCCGGTGGTGCTGGCCGTGCCGGTCGAGGCCAGCGGGCACGACTGGTTCACCCTGCAGTGGGGCGATCAGTGGCTCAGCCACGTGGTGCGGATCAGGCCCGGGTACGCGAAGGTCCTCGTCCGTGACAACCCGGACTTCGATGCCGCCCGGCGCGAGCAGCAGTTCAGCCAGCTTGCGCAGGTCAGCGAGGGGCTGGCGAAGATCGGCGTGCCGTTGCTCTACGAACTGCTCGTGCCGGCCAGCGATGCTCAGCTCGCCCAGGCCGGCCAGGACGCCCAGGCTTACGACCGGGACATCCGCCCGGGCCTGGTGGTGAAGGTGATCGCCGACAACCAGGCGCACGGTGTCGAGCCGGCCCTGTGGAAGGTCGAGGGCCTGGAGACCGTCGAGGCGGCGCAGCAGGTCGCCGGCCAGGCCAAGGCCGGCGGCCGGGCCGCGGACTTGATCGTGCTGGGCCGCGACGCGCCCGCCGGGCGGCTCGACCACTGGCTCGAGGTGGCCAGCCAGGTACCGGCTTTCGCCGGCTTCGCGATCGGGCGCAGCATCTGGGAAGACGTCGTGCGCGACTATCAGGCGTCCGATCGCGGGCACGATGCCGCGGGCGACGCGCGCAGCAGGATCGCCGAGCGCTACCTGCGCTTCGTCGCGCACTGGACGGCCTGATCTCACGGACGGCCTGATCTCACGGACGGCCTGAGCGCCCTGGGCGGGCGGTAAAGGAGCCGGGGGCGGCCGGCGCGCCGGCTCTTGACAGCGGTGGCCTGTGCGGTGAATCCTCCGGGAGGATTCGCGGATCAGGCAGGGCGCGCACCGGCGCGAGCCCCAGGCGGTCCGGCGGAGGTGGGGATGTCTCGCTCGGCCCGTGATCGCAGGCGCTTCGTCAGGATTCTGGCTACCTTAGCGACGGCTGGGGCGATGCTTCCGCTGGCTGCGGCCAGCGCGGGCGCCGCCACCACGGGCGCCGCCACCACGGGCGCCGCCACTACGGGCCGGGCCCAGGCCAGCGCGGGCAGCGTCGCGCCGGGCGGCCCCGGGTCAATGTCGTACTTCGACCTGGCCCGCAAAGACTGCCTGGGCACGGCCACCGGCACGGCGTCGAAGGTCTGGTACACGGTGGCCGGTGGCGTCCTGTCGGACACCTACGAACCCACCATCGACAACACCAACGTGAGCACGCTGCAGTACATCGTCACCGATGGCTCCACCTTCACCGACCTGCAGACCAGGGACATGAGCTACACGGTCAGCGCGGATCCCACCGGCATGGCCTGCACGGTGACCGCGACCGACACCCAGCACGGTTACCGGCTGACCACCACCTACATCACCGATCCCGGCCGCGACACCGTGCTGATGCACACCCGGCTGAGCGCTGTGCCCGGCTCCGGAACCAACGTGGCCGCGTTGCACCTGTACGCGCGGCTGGACGCCCACGTCAACGGGAATGGCGGCGGCGGCGCCCAGAACGCCGGGGCCAACACCGGGGTCGTGACGACGGCGGGCCGCTCGGCGATCCCGGTGGTCTCCAGCACGAACACGGTCACCGACGCCACCAACCGGACCTACGCGGTGGCGACCTCTATGGCGCTGGCCGACAGCACCCCCGCGCCCCAGGCGAGTGTCGGCTACGCCGGCACCGCCAGTGACGGTCTCACCCAGCTGGATACGTCGCACGCGCTGACCCCGTACACGTCCGCGCTGGACGGCCACATCGTGGCGACCCAGGAGCTGGCGCCAGGGCCCGGCGGCACGGTGACGCTGGCCCTCGGTTTCGGCCGCACG
>JAWWPY010000493.1:0-3263 GCA_033854735.1 Streptosporangiaceae bacterium
CGGAGGCAGGTCCGGCAGCAGGTGGCGGTCGCGTGCTGCGCCACGAAGACCGTGCTGCGCCTCGAAGACAGGGTGGCCGCGGTAGGGAGTCTGCTTGCCGTCTTTGTACGGATCGGCCGGGGCCAGCCGCTTGGCGATGAGTTCGTCAGCGTGCCGCCGGACCGTGGCCGGGCCGCTCAGCTCGGCCGTGGCCCGGTCACGTCCGCGCAGGTGGCGCCGTCACAACGGCCCGGAGAGCGGCCTTCGCCAAGGGCTCTCCGGAGGTTTTACGGCACTCGGGTCATCGGATCGCTCAATGCAGCACTATCAAGCCCAGAACGCCATGGCCAGGCCCACCGCGCGCAGGTCGCCCGCCGTGCCGCCGGTCATCCGGTTCGGCGTGTACGCGATCGTCGTCTGCGCGTCCAGGTCGATGATGGCCAGCGAACCGCCGTACCCGCCCCAGTAGATAGTGTTGTCGTTCAGGAGCCCCGCGCCCAGGGCGAAGCCGAGGCCGAAGCGGATCGGCACCCCCAGCACCAGATCCACCCCGGCGACCTGCGCTTCCAGCGCCCGCCGGCAGCCGCCCTCGGACAGGAACCGGCGGCCCTGGGAAACGCCGCCGTTCGCCATGATCGCGTGAATCTCGGCCACCGCCCGGGCATTGCCGATGCCGCCGCCGGCCGGGATCTCCGCGCCCCGCCACTGCCGGGTACGGGTAACGAGCGGATCCAGTTCGGGATTGTCCGCCACCACGTTCCAAAGCTCGGCACTGCCCTGCGGCGGCCCATCCACGGGCGGGATCAGGTCGGCGACCCGATAGTCTTCGGCCGTCGGCAGCCCAATGTGGAAGTCCGCGCCGAGCGGCTCGGCAATCTCCTCGCGGAACACGGTGCCGAGCGTGCGCCCGGTGATCCGCCGGATCACCTCGCCGATCAGGTAACCCTGGGTCAGCACGTGATACCCGGACGCCGTTCCCGGCTCCCAGTACGGCTCCTGCGCAGCCAGCAACGCCGTCGCTTTCTCCCAGTCGTACAGGTCGTCGCTCGTGAGCGGCTCGCGCCAGCCACACAGCCCGGACGAATGGCTCATCACCTGCGCGACCGTCACGTTCGCCTTGCCGGCCGCGGCGAACTCCGGCCAGTAGCGGGCCACCGGGGCAGCGAAGTCGAGTTCGCCACGGTCAGCGACCAGCAACGCGGTCAATGCCGTCATCGTCTTCGTGGTGGAGTAGACGCCGACAATCGTGTCCGCACGCCACGGCCGGGTCCGGGCCTCGTCCGCGAAGCCGCCGTACAGGTCGATCACTACCTGGTCGTCGACGGTGACGCAGAACGCGGCACCCAGATCGGTACCGTCGGCCAGGTTCTGCTCGAACAACTCCCGCACATGCGCGAACCGATCTGTCATCGCCACACTATGGCGAACAGCGCTCGCGGCGTCCAACGAATTACTGCGCGGACTGCCCCACGCGCAGGTGGCCCGGTGACAGGACATCGGCGTACACGCCGAACAGGCCGCACAGCCGAAGTCCGGTACCGCCTGACCTGGGCGAAGTCTTGCTGGTCAGAGTCTCAGGGATCGCAACCCTGCGTGCACGATACGGGCGCCGAGCGCGCCAGCAGCGCCTGTAACCACTCCTCTGGTGATGGCTGGGCCATGCTCCGCACCGAAATTCCTTCCGGCCCTGATAATTGGGTTCGCAGTCCCATTGAACCCTTCGATGAAAGCTCCGTTGTCAGTCGAAGCGTCATAGGTACCCTTGGCCAGTCCAGCGGCGATCGCAACTGGTGTTACGACAACCGTGCTCACATTCGCCCAGAATTCACTTTTATTTTCATTCTCCATTTACCATTCCCTATCTCGCTAAATACCATGAAGTCTTTCGGTACGGATCAGCAATCATACGACACATCTGGTAAATCAGCGTCAGACTGCGGGTGGATTCATAGCTTCCTGGCATCATCCTGCCGGGCGATGCGATGGCGCGCTAGGGGGCTGGCATCCACGTCCGTGGTGGGCCTAGGTCTACCACGGGCGCTTGCGGCGGAAGGCCGGTGCCGGTGTGCCAGCTGCCGGGAGAAGTCACCCATTGCCCAGCTCGCGGCCACCGCGTCTAGGCCGCCCTGCGGGGTCGCTTCGCGATGGCTTCGCCAGCCTAGCCCCCGGCAGCCACTCGCAAGGATTCGCACCGCCTCATATCGGCGGCAGCGGCGACGGCGGCTCAAGTGGGATCGGCGGCGGCTGCGGCTGCCCGAACGCTGCCTCGGCCGCTGACATGGCGCCGTAGTCGGTCGCAAGGTTGGCGTAGATCGAGTAGATCAGCGTGATGAAGATGCCGAGCTTGACCCACAGCGTGGGCGTGAAGAAGAACAGGCAGCAGATCAGCGGGAAGTTGATCAGCCAGTAGACAGCACCCCACTTGTGGACCTTGTACTGGGTGTACGGGTTGGTGGACAGGTCTTTGACGAGCAGGTTCACCCAGCCGTGCCGGATGTGCACCGCCGTGTGCGCGGCGTGCAGCCGGGCGACGTCGGCGCGCAGTTGGCGGACCTCGGCGATCAGGGACTCGATCTCAGTCATAGAGCCAGTATCAGCGCGCTCACGCCGAGGAGCACGACGCCCGGCGGCACCCACGAGGCGACACCGGAGAGCGATAACAGCCAGCACTAGGCCAGATGGCAGACGATCATGGTGTGATACGCCGCGAATTACTGAACTAGTGACGCCTTCTGCTTGACTCGACGGCACCACCGGAAACGGTGCGGACGCTACGCCCGAGCCACTGCTGAGCCTATGGGAGCACGATGCCTGCCCGATTCCAGCTCGTCATTGACTGCAAGGACCCCGAGCTGCTTGCCCGCTTCTGGGCGGCTGCCCTGGGATACGTGCTCGAACCGCCCCCCGAAGGGTTCGCTACCTGGGACGACTGGCGGCGCGACATCGGGCTTCCCGACAGTGAGCTGGGAATCGGCGCGGACAGCATCATCGATCCCCGCGGTGACGGCCCCCGCATCTGGTTCCATGTGATGCCAGACGCCAAGGTGGTCAAGAACCGCCTCCACCTCGACATCCACGTCAGTGGCGGCCGTTCGGTAGCCGACAGCCGTTCGGACCCGCTCGCCACCCGCATGCAGCGAGTCGACGCCGAGGCCAGGCGGCTGACGGATCTCGGGGCCACGCTCACCGTAGTCATGAGCGCTGACGGCCTCGATCATTACGCGGTGGGGATGAAGGACCCCGAGGGCAACGAGTTCGACATCAACTGACGCCTTCGCCCGCCG
>JAWWPY010000494.1:0-28120 GCA_033854735.1 Streptosporangiaceae bacterium
CCTCTGCGCGAAGGGAGGTGATCACGATCAGTACGGACGAAGAAGAGTCCGGCGGTCCGGGTCGGCGTGGCCGTGTCTGGTGGGTGCTGGTGCCCGCCGCTCTAACTGCTGCCGCAGCTCTTGCACAGCTCGGCCAAGTAGTGGTAACCGTTCTCGGCCACCACTGAGCGGGGGCACCCGCACACCTGACGGGGTCGGCCTAGTTTCCGGGCCGACCCCGGTCCTGTTTGCACTGGTGTACTGCTGTGGGTGTGAGCACCTGCTTGCCAGTTAGGTGCTGTTGCGCCTCCCGTGCAGTACACGAGCGTGTTGTACGGACAACACCGTACGGTATGCGATGCATACCGCGCGGTATGCCGCATCGGCGTGTCATAGGTTGGGCGATGTCTAGCAGCGTATGGCAGGGCAGCGGCTGGGCTGTGGGCATTGAGAGCTTCTGGCCTGCCGGGGCGCAGGCGATGGCTGGGAGAGCACCTATTTGCCAGGTAGGTGCTGTGAAGCACTTCCGGAACTTCCGGTCCGCTGGAGTGCCGGAGGGTCGGTGGGATAGCGATCGTTTCCGGTGAAATTGAGGTAACAGACACCACTCGCGATGTCTGGATTGTCGGCGGCACGTGAATACTGACCCCGGCGTGGCACTTGGGGTGATGATCGCGGGCCAGGCGTCGTCGGCCACGATGTCGCCGTGGTACTCGCGGTGGCCGGAGATCCGCGCCGAGACCAGCACCCCTGCAGCGTCGGTACCTGCCACTGTCCGCCTTAGGTGGTGGGGATGGCGCGGGTCGTTCAGGTCTCGGCACACGCTGCGCAGGGATTCCCCGGCCAGCAACCGCCGGGCCGCTTCCCTGGTGGGCCCGGAACGATGCCAAGGAGGTCGACCAGGAACTGGGCACCGCGGTGCTTGTCGCCGGCGGGCACGATTGTGTGGTTGAGGACGATGGTCATCGGTGGTCTCCGTGGTGGGGTGGGGGCAGGGGACTGCGACGCAAGGCGCTTGAGGTATCCCGCGAAGCGGCGGGCGTCCTGGGCCGGCCAGGTGGCGACCAGCTGCGAACTCCTCTTGCTGCCAGGCTCGAACGGCCGTGAGCAGCGAGCGGCCGGCCGCTGTCGTCCCGAGTTCGGTCCGGCGTGCGTCGTTCGGCGATGTGGTCTTGGTGACGAAGCCTGCGGAGACTGCCGCGGCGAGCATGCGGCTGGCGTTCGACCGATCAAGCCCGAGTTCCACAACCACGTCCCCGACCGCAGCCGAGCCTTTCGCGGACGCGGCGTCGATCGCCTTGAGCACGAGCACTAGCCCAACGTGGGCGACATCACCCGTGCGGCAGAGGCAGCGGTAACACTCGCCACGCGGTTCTGAAGGCCCGCATCGCCGGCCGTGCTACTCGCCGGCCACCGGCCGTTCGAGGCGGTATTGCTGGGTGGTCCAGCCTCGCCGGCGGTGGTACCACGGGATGAGTCGGCCATGCAGGATGGGGTGCCTGGCGGCGAGCATGCGGGCGGCCCGCTGCGACGCCTCGCCTTCCAGGAGGTGGGCCTGGGCCGGGATGGGCGGCCCCAGCGGCCGCCCGCGCAGCGTCGAAGGCGCGATCTGCACGGCCGGGGTGTGGCGAAGACGTTTTGCCTTGCCGGCCACGTCCCAGGTGCGGAAGAACGCCTCGTCTGCGTCGGCGACGATGTGCACCGGCGTGGAGACGGCCCGGCCGTCTCGCCGGAACGTCGTCAGCTGGATGTACTTCGTCCCGGACACCGGCGTGAAGTATCCCGGTGCTGCGCCGGGATCTGCCTTTCCCGTCATGCCAGCCTCCCTGCCCTGATGCGCGAACCGCCCGGCCGCCCAGGCTCGTCTCTCTCCCTAAGACACCACACCGCCCCGGTCTGTGACAGCGAGCCGGCTTCCGGGGCCTGGCTCGCTGTGGGTGTTGGCCGCGGCGACCTCGCCGTGGCAGTGCGGGCACGTCAGCACCGGCTGGGTGACATTCCCGCAGGTGTCGTGGACGAATATGACCGGCGGGCCGTCCGGCCCCGGGGCCCAGGTGTCACCCCAGTGCAGCAGCGCGGCGATGACCGGGAACAGCGCCCGGCCCTTCTCGGTCAGCTCGTATTCATACCGGGGCGGGTGCTCGGAGTAGGCGTGCCGATCGAGGATGCCGTGGTCGGTCAGCTTCCGCAGCCGGGCGGTGAGGACGCTGCGGGCCATGCCGAGGCTGGCCTGGAAGTCATCGAAGCGCCGGGTTCCGCGGAAGGCGTCCCGAATGATCAGCGGTGTCCACCACTCGCCCACCACGTCAAGCGTCTTCGCGATCGAGCAGTTCCACTCGGCGAGGCTCGTGAATTGCATGAACGCAGCCTACCTCAGTAAGTCGTTTGACAGGACTCACTCATTCTGGCAGCGTGAGTCTCCTGAAGCGACTCACTGGGAGGCAGGGCAATGGAGCGTGCACAACGGCCGTGGCTGTCCCTGGTCGTGCTGTGCCTGGGAACCTTCGCGGTCCTGCTGGACTCCACGATCGTCAACGTGGCCCTGCCGAGCGTGATCACCGGCCTGCACGCGTCGCTGGATCAGGCGCTCTGGGTCGTCAACGCCTACCTCCTGGTGTTCGCCTCGCTGCTGATCCTGGCCAGCCGGCTGGGCGACATCTTCGGGGCCAGGCGGCTGTTCACCGGCGGCCTGGCGCTGTTCGCGGTGGCCTCGGCGCTGTGCGGCGCGGCTCAGTCGCCGGGCCAGCTGATCGCCGCCCGGGCCCTGCAGGGCGTCGGCGCCGCCGCGCTGACCCCGCAGGCAATGGTGATCATCCAGGCGGTCTTCCGGGGGGATCCGGGGGATCGTCCCCCCGGGCTGGCACCGCCGCGGCAGCGGATGGGCGCCGCGTTCGGCGTGTTCACCTCCATGATCGGGCTGGCCGCGGTCAGCGGCCCCACCGTCGGGGGCGTGCTCACCACGTACCTGAGCTGGCGATGGGTGTTCTATGTCAACCTGCCGATCGCCGCGGCCGGCATCGCGCTGGCCTATGCCTTCGTGCCGGACATCCGGACCGGCCGGCGGCACCGGCTGGACCCGGGTGGCGTGCTGCTCGCCACGGCCGGCCTGTCCGCCGTGGTGTACGGGATGATCGAGGGCCAGCGCTACTCCTGGTCCACGGTGAGGTACGGCATCACCATCCCCGAGATCATCGGAGCGGGGCTGGTGATCCTGGCCGGCTTCGTGGCCTGGGAGCGGCGGCACCGTGAACCGCTGGTGCCGCTGAGACTGTTCCGCAGCCGCACCTTCGCGATCATGGTCGTGCTCAACGTGGCGGTCCAGTTCGCGCTACAGAGCATGCTGCTGGTCAACTCCATCAACCTGCAATCGGTCCTGGGATTCACCGCCGTCCACGCCGGGCTCACCTCACTGCCGCTCACCCTGGCGCTGACCGCGCTGGCCCCGTTCGCCGGCCGGCTGACCGACCGCTTCGGTGGCAAGTACGTGCTGATGACCGGGCTGGCGGTGTACGCGGCCGGCATCGCCGGGGTCGCGGCCGTCTCCTCCACCCAGGCCACCTCGCTCACGTTCGCCCCGGTGCTGCTGGTGGCGGGGCTGGGCATGGGCGCGATCTTCGCGCCGCTGGCCACGATGGCGATACGCGCCGCCCCGCCGGCCCTGGCCGGCGCGGCTTCCGGCGTCCTGAACACCGGCCGTCAGCTCGGTGCCACCCTGGCCGGCGCCATCACCGGCGCCGTGCTGGCCGCCCAGCTCACCTCCGCCATGCACGCCCGCGCGCTGGCCGACTCCCGGCTGCTGCCCGCCACGGCCCGGGCCGGCTTCACCGCCGGCTTCTCCCGCGCGGCCCGGTCAGGGCTGCAGGTCGGCCCCGGGCAGTCCGCCGCCCGCCTGCCGCGCGGCACCCCCCCGCCGCTGATCCCCCAGCTCCGTTCCCTCATCCACGACGTCTTCACCCACGGCTATATCACCGCGATGCGCCCCACCCTCGCCATCCCGGTGGCGATCCTGATCGCCGGCGCCGCCGCATGCCTGCTGCTGCGCCGCACCCCCGCCCCCGGCGCTGACGCGGCCCCGGCCGCCGCCGAGGCCACACAAGCCACCCAGACCGCTGCCACCACCACCGGCAACTGACGCACGGGAAAGGATCACGACGATGATGACCGGGCAGATCACCCGCGACCGGGACATCGACGCACTGAAAATAGCCGCCCGCTGGCCAGCGGCGGACCGCGCGACGATCATCATCCTCGCGACCAGGCTCGCCGCGTCCCGCGCCGACGCCGAGGGCTACGCCTTCTTCCAGGCCGAGGCCGACGCGCATCCCGGCCAGGCCACCCTGCTGGCGCTGGCCGGGTTCTTCCAGGCTCGCCTCGGCGAGGACACCGGCGCCGCCCTGGCCAAGCTGGACCAGGCGGCCGCGGCCGACCTGGGCCTGCCGCAGTACTTCCGCGGGCTGGCCCTGGCCTCCCTCCCGCCCGACCCGCAGCGCGCCGGGCAGGCGGTCGCCGACCTGGAGTTCGTGCTGGCCGTCCGCGACCAGTTCCCCCCGGCGATGATCCGCGCCGTGCACCACGGGCTGGCTGCCGCCTACACCGCGCAGGGTAAGGACGCCCAGGCCGCCGAGGCGTCCCGCAGATCCGGGCTGGCCAGCCTGCCCGCGGACGCCCAGCTGCAGTTCGGCGGCTTCTGGGTCACCGCCGAGGACGGCTTCCGGTTCACCCCGCCGGCCATCTCCCGGCCGGACCCCGATGTCGCGGTCGCCCAGGGCTACGACTTCGGCGACTTCGCGTTCATCACCACCAGCGAGGGCGTGATCGCCGTCGACGCCGGGACCACCGAGGAACGGGTCAGGGCCGCCCTGGCCGATGCCGGTCTCCCGGCCGGCCACCCGGTCAGCCACCTGATCCTGACCCACGCGCACTTCGACCATATCGGCGGCGCGGGCGCGCTGCGCGGACCGGCCACCCAGGTCATCACCCAGGCCGGCTTTCCCGCCGAACTGGACCAGCAGCGCCGCAACGCGATCCCGTTCCGCTACTTCCGGGGCCAGGGCACCAGCACCGCGGACATCGCGGGAAGCCAGCTGATCAGCGAGCCGACCCCGCTGACCATCGGCGGCACGGAACTCGTCCTGTACCCCACGCCGGGGGGCGAGACCCCCGACGCCCTGATGGTCCACCTGCCCGCTAGCGGCCTGCTGCTGGTCGGCGATGTGATGACGCCCTACGTCGGCGCCCCGTTCCGGGCCGAGGGCTCCCCCGAGGGCTTGCTGGAGACCCTCCGGTTCATCCGGGACCTGCGGCCACGCGTCCTGATCCACGGTCACACGCCGTTGACCGAACTGTTCACCATCGGGGCCATCAACGGCCTGCAGGCCGCGCTCACCGAGCTGCATGGCGTGGTCCTCGACGCCATCCGCGACGGCCTCGCCCTGCCCGCCATCCTGGACGGCAACCACCTGCCCGGCGTGCTCCGCGATCACCCCAGCGCGGTCGGGCCGTACCTGGTGATCCGGGAAAACTTCGCCGCCCGGCTCTACCACCAGCGCACCGGATACTGGCAGCCGGATGGGCAGGCACTCGAGCCGCTGGCCGCGGCCGACCGCGCCGCCGCCCTCGACCTGCTGGCCGGGGAGGCGGAAGAGCCGTTCGTCAATGCCGCCGCCACCCTCATCGGCCAGGGTGATCACGCCCTCGCCCTGGACATCATCACCCCCGGCCTGCTGCGCCACCCAGCCAGCGCCGCCCTGGCCGGATTGCGCCAGACCGCGCTGCACCGGCTCATGGAGCGATACCAGCAGACCGACCCGTTCAGGTTCCTCATTTACGCCGAGCTCGCGGGCGCCGAGATCGGACCGGTCCGGTAGGCGAGGCATAAAGGGCTGAATGTTTAATCTGGCGTCAGCCGGCGCACTGAGCAACAATGGCGCTGAGGCCTTCGCTGTGCGGGCGTACCCCGCCACGACGTGGGGCTGCCTACTGCACCGCCGTGCCGCGGTGCAGCGCGGGGGCCGGGCGAGCCAGGCGAGTCCGGCGGCTGGAGCAGGGATAACGCGATGAGGCGCATGCCACTGCCGATGTTCATGGGAACCCTGGATCGGGTGAGTGCATATGCGTATCGAATCGTCCGTGACCTCTTTGACGTGGATCCCGCTCGAGGCCATCGAGGGCATTACCCGGCTGCCGTTCAGCGCTCGGGTTGCGCATTACGACCCGCCTCCGCCGGATGTGCTCGAGGACATTGACCAGCTGCGCGCCGCGGATCGGTTCCGCTTTGTCAACCAGCTGCGGGCATGGATCGAGGTGGAGGGCGGCTGTGTCACCGGATATGGGCAGAGCGGGGCGGGCTGGATCGGCGCGACCACGGTGAGAGTCGGCCCGCTTGGTATCACGGTGCCCGCGGTCGCCTACCCCGAGCTGCGCCCGGCCCCCGATGTCCGGCCGGAGAGCGTGACGTTTGTGCAGACAGCGGGCGGCCGGACCGGGCTGCCGATGCCGCGGCTGGGGAACAGATGGCCACATGTCGCGGCGCCCCCGGCCTGGACCAGGCTTTCCCTGACGTTACGCGCCGACGGAACCAGCGAGCACGCGCTGGCTGGCGCGAGCGCGTTCCCCCGCCACTGGGTGTATGACGCGGACGGGCGGCTGGTGGCCAAGTCGGGCCTGATTGACTTCGCGCGCTGGGCGAAGACGGCACTGCATCAAGACAGCCCCTGGGGCGGTGGTGACGCCCCTGCGCTCGTCGCCGCGGCCGAAAGCGCGCTGGAGCGCGTGCTGTCGGCGGTCGTCATCGATTCCGTGCCCGAGTGGCAGCGGCTCGCCGCCGGGGACGTGCTGGTCCGCCAGGGCGACCAGGCCGACGTGGTGTTCCTGCTGTTTGATGGGCTGCTTGACGTCGAGATCGACGGAATCACGGCCGCCCAGGTCGGTCCTGGGGCAATCGTGGGGGAGGCGGCGGGGTTGGAGATCAAGCGCCGCTCGGCAACCTTGCGCGCGGTCACGGCCTGCCGCGTGGCGCGAGTGCCGGGCGCGGCGCTTGACAACGCCGCGTTGGCGCGCCTGGCCGAGGCCAGGCGGCCCCCGGCCGCCCAGCCGGGACAGCCCGGCCGTGATCCTGGACGGGCTGGAGACTGATGACCGGCGCTCGCCGCCCGGGGCGCTCGCCGTCCGATAGTGCCTCCGGCCAGAGTTCACCCGCGCTATCTGCCGAGCGCCCGGACCGGTGGGACACAGCACTGGCGCCGCCCCGGCGGCTGCCGCCGAGGGTCGCTGATGCGGTCGTGCTCGCGGTGGTGGGCTCGATCTATGCCGGGGTGCTCGCAGGCAGGGTAGTCGTGCACGGATGGAGTGTCCATCTGGTCGTCGCGGCGGCCTTCGCTCCTGCGGTGGCGGCGCTGTGGTGGCGGCGGAGCCGCCCGCTGCTGGTGCTGGCCATCGCGACCGCCGGGATTCTGCTGGCCTATCCCATGGGCGGGGCGGTGGCTCTGGTCGCCCTCTACACCGCCGCACCAAGAATGGGCACCGCCCTACGGGTCGCCGCCTGGGCCCTGGTCAGCGTGTGTGAGATGGCGGCCCGCACCATCTCCGAGCACAGCCTGGCCCTGAGCCAGGTCCCGCTCGACGCGGCCGTGCCCGCCGCCGCGCTGGCGCTGGGGCTGTATACGGCCGCCAGGAACGCCTACCTTGACCAGCTTCGCGAGCGGGCCCTCATGGCCAGGGCGCTGGCCTCGTTCCTTCCGCCCGAGGTGGCCGAGCTGGTGGCCGCGTCACCTTCCGCCCTCTCGCTCCAGCAGGAAGTGGATGTCACCATCCTGTTCTCCGACATCCGTGGCTTCTCCACCTTCGCCGAGCAGGTCACGCCGCGGCAGGTCGCCCACCTCGTCGGCCGCCACATCACAGCCATGGCCCACGTCGTCCAGGCCCACGGCGGGATCCTCGACAAGTTCGCCGGCGACGCGGTGATGGCGGTCTTCGGCGCGCCCAATCCGGTGCCCGGCCATGCGGCCTGCGCCGTGCGCTGCGCGATCGCGATGCAGCGACGGCAGGCGGAACTGAACGCTGAGGCGTCCGCGCTGGGCATACCGGTGTCCAGCATTGGGGTTGGCGTCAACACCGGCACCGTGATCGCCGGAACGCTCGGAGGCGAAGGGCGGCTCGACTACACCGTGCTGGGCGACGCGGTGAACGTCGCCCAGCGGCTGCAAGCCGAGGCGATGGCCGAAGAGATCCTCATCTCGGCGGCTACTTTGACCATGTGTGACTGGCCATCGGCCGAGCCGACCGGAACGCGCGCGCTCAAGGGACGCAGCGGGCTCGTCGAGGTATACCGCATCCCCTGGGCCGGCCCGATTGAGGCGTCCTTCCGCCCCGATAACCCACTCCACGTGGAGGAATCGAGCTGACGTCCCCAGCGAGCGGGTCGTCGCTGGTGAAGGTGGGCTGGGACTTCGGCGCCTTCGTAGCGGTCATTGCCGCCCTGGTGACATTCGCCCCGCTGGCCCGCTGACGACCGCCGCCGGGCTCCTGGGGGCGCGGTGGACGCCCCGCCTTGATGTGCGCAGGAACACCACGAGCGCCAGCACGATGGCCACGGTCAGGGAGCTGAGCGCGTAGCCGACCTCCACCCGGCGCTTGACCTCGCCCGGCCCGAGGGTGATGGCGACCAGCACGAGGACGCCCGTCATCCACCCAAGCAACTGATCGCGGTGCCTGGACAATGCCATCGCGCCCTGGCCCAGGACCATGGCCAGCATGTAGAACAGCGTTCCCGCGGCCAGCCAGGCGAAATCGGCGTGCCCGAGGGTGGGCCGGGCGGCGAACAGCACCCGGATCAGCCGCGGCCCGAGGATCGCCGCGGGCACTCCTCCGGCTATGCCGAGGACCGTCACGATCCCGCAGCCGCGGGCGGTCAGCTGCCGGAAGCGCGCCTGGTCGGCCGCCGCCACGGCTCCGGCCAGGCCCGGCAGCAGGGACACCTGCAACGACGTGAAGACAAACAGGGGCACACGGGCCAGGATCATGGCGGCGAGCAATGCGCCGACCACCGCCGGATCACCGGGTGAAAGCAGCCTGACGTTGATCACTGCCACGTTCACGACGAACTGGGCGAGCAGCATGGTGCCGATCAGCAGCCCCAGCCCGCGGCACATCACCCTCCAGGCGATGGCCGGCCCCGGGTCCAGGCCTCTCAGCAGCGGGCCGAGCAGGCACGCCGTTGAAAGCAGTGGCGGAACGGCCATGGTCAGGCCGAATGCGGTGGGCGAGTGCGTGCCCGCGACGCCGAGGGCGCAGCCGAGCGCGATACGCAGGCCCCCGTCGATGGCGAGCTGGCTGCCGTAGGCCGTGAACCTGCCCATGCCGGCGAGCACGCCACGGCTTACCGCGGTGACTGCCAGCCCGAGCAATGCCGCGGCGAGCGCCGCCACCATGGCGATGTCGCCGCCGAACAGCCGGTCGGCCAGCGGTCGGCCAGCCACGGCGAGTGGCACTAGCGTGGCCACGAGAATGGCGCCGGCCAGCAGAGCCGCCCGGCGGGCGACGGGAATGATGCCTTCGCCTGTCGCCTTGCGCGCTGCCACCAGCCGGATGAGTTCCTGCTCAACCGGGAAGAACAGGCCCAGGCCGACCCAGAAGACGATCGACCACAGTACCGACATGGCCGCCATCCCGGTCGTGCTCAGGCTGTGACCGGCCACCGCGAGCTGGGCGTAGGAGCCGCCGCCGAGCACCGCGAGCCCGCCCCCCACCAGGAGCGTCCCAGGCGGCAGCAGGCCACCGGCGCGGGCCGCGAGCTTCATTGGCGGTCGATCAGGGCCGCCGCGATCCTGGCCACGTGCTCGTCCGGCCGGCCGAGGAGCTGCGCGGCGCCGTGGGCCCGCTTGAGGTAGCGATGGGCCTCGTGCTCCCAGGTGATGCCGATGGCGCCGTGCAGCTGGATCATCTCGCCTGCCACCCGCAGCGCCGCCTCCGAGCAGTAGACCTTGGCCGCCGCCGCCCGCAGCCCGAGGTCCGGTGCCCCCTCGGCGGCCGCCGTCGCCGCGGCGTAGGAGAGCGACCGGGCCGATTCCACTAGCACGTGCAGGTCGGCCATCCGGTGCTGGAGCGCCTGGAAGCTGCCGATCGGGCGGCCGAACTGGACCCGGATCTGGGTATAGGCGACAGTCAGCTCGAGGGCCCGCTCGGCCGCCCCCACCTGCTCGGCGCTGAGGGCGATGCACGCCAGATCCCGCACCCGCGCCAGGGCCGCGTGATCGCCGACGCGCCGGCCAGGCACGTCTTTCAGCTCAACGATGGCCATCTCGCGGGTGCTGTCCATGGTCGTCACGGCCGAGCGGGTGACCCCGCTGTGCCGCGGGTCAACCTCGAACAGCCCGGCTCCGTCCGGCATCCGGGCCGCGATCAGCAGCACATCGGCCGCGGCGCCATCGAGCACGTGGTGCGCCGCGCCGTTGAGCACCCAGTGGCCTGGCGTCCCGGCGGTGACGGCGGGGGCGGCCGCGAGGCACGCGACCTCGCCGGGGTCCCAGTGGCCGTCCGGTCCCGTCCAGGCCAGCGCCGCGATCGCGGTACCGTCGGTGATCGGCGGCAGCAGCCGCCGGCACGCTGCGCTGTCGCCGGAGGCCAGCAGGGCCTGCGCGGCCAGGACCGCCGAGCCGATCATGGGTGACGGGGTGAGGTCGCGGCCGAGTTCCTCCACCGCGATGTGCGTCTCGACCGGGCCCGCCCCGGCGCCGCCGTAGCATTCGGGCACGGCCAGCCCCGCGATGCCGATCTCGCCACACAGCCGCTGCCACAGCGCCTGGTCGTAGCCCGCCTGGTCGTGGCCGCCGTTCCCCCGATCACGGGCCGACGGGCGGCGCTGCTGCCGCGCCAGGAGCGCGCGCACCGCGTCGCGCAGCGCCCGCTGCTCGTCGGTCAGCCACACGGGGACCCGCCGTTACCGGTGAGGGCCGCCATCACCACGGCGCGGTGCTCGGCCTGGCTGCCCCACGCCGGGGCCAGCGCCCGGACCTTCATCAGCCACAAGCTCAGGTCGAGCTCGCTGGTGTAGCCGATCGCGCCGTGCACCTGCAGCGCGGCGCGGGCGGCCCGGACCGCGGCGTCGGCGCAGGCGATCTTCGCGGCCGAGACGTCCCTGGCCGCGGTACCCGCATCGGTTGCGCCCGCGTCGGTCGCACCGGCGCCGGCCGCACCGGCGCCGGCCGCGAGTGCGATGGCGGCGGCATCGAGCAGCGGCCGGGCGAACTCGAGCCCGATCGCCACGTCGGCCAGATGATGCTTGACGGCCTGGAACGCCCCGACCGGCTGGCCGAACTGCACCCGCCGGCCGGCGTGCCTGACGCTGGCCTCCAGCAGGGCGCGGCCCGCGCCGAGCAACTGCGCCGCGCTGGCCAGGGCGCCGAAATTGAGCGCGCGGGCCGCGGCGTCCGCCACGGCCGGGCCGCGGGCCAGCACCTGCTCGCCGCTGACCTCGAACAGCGACCGGGCCGGATCGACCGACTGGTGCCTGGCTCCCGGCGCGGCGACCCAGAGGGTGCCGGCCTCGGCCAGCAGTACCAGCCCAGCGGCGTCGGCGTCCAGCGCGTACGGCAGCCGCGGTGGCCGGGCCAGCGTGGCGAGCAGGTCCCCGCCCGCCAGCCCGGAAAGCCACCCGGCGCACAGGTCCTCGTGATCAGTCAGCTTCTCGTGATCAGTCAGCTTCTCGTGATCAAGCAGCTTCTCGTGATCAAGCAGGGCGGTGAGCAACTCCGGCACCGCGGCGACGGACTCGGCCACCGGGCCGGGCAGCGCATGATGGCCGAGTTCCTCGCAGGCGGCAACGAGATCCAGGGGGCTGGCGCCGAGGCCATCCCATTTCTCCGGTACCGCGAGTGCGGTGACACCCAGCCCGGCCAGTCCGCGCCACAGCTCGAGACCAGGCGCCCGGTCGCCCGCGGCCCACTGGCGCGCGGCCCCGGTCACATCAGCGGCGGTCAGCATGTCATGCAGGGCCGCGCCGAACTGCTCCTGCTCAGCCGAGCGCGCGAGGCTCACCGGTGCTGGGCTCTCCGGTGCTTGCCTCGTCGGTGTTTGCCTCACAGTGCCTGCCTCACAGTGCCTGCCTCATCGGGGTAGCCCAAGCAGCCGCTCGGCGATCACGTTGCGCTGGATCTCGTTCGTGCCCGCGTAGATCGGGCCAGCCAGCGAGAACAGGTAGTCGCCCAGCCAGCGCCCGTCCGGAGCCGGGTGATCGCGCAGCTCGGCACGCGGCCCGAGCAGGTCCATCGCCGTCTCGTGCAGGGCGACGTCAAGCTCGGACCAGAACACCTTGCCCAGGCTGGACTCCGCGCCCAGCGAGCCGCCCGCGGCGAGCCGGTCGATGGTCGCGAGGGTGTGCAGCCGGTAGGCCCGCGCGCCGATCCAGGCGTCGGCGACCCGGTCGCGCAGCGCCGTGTCGGCCGGGTCACCGGCCCGCTGCCACAGCTCGACGAGCCGCGCGGCCGCCGCGCAGAACCGCCCCGGGCTGCGCAGCGACAGGCCTCGCTCGTGGCTCGTGGTGCTCATGGCGATCCGCCAGCCGTCGCCGGGCGCGCCGACGACGTCGGCGTCGGGCACGAACACTCCGTCGAGGAAGATCTCAGCGAACCCGGCCTCCCCGCCGAGCTGGCGGATGGGGCGCACGGTGACGCCGTCGGCGTGCAGGTCGAACAGCAGGTAGGTCAGGCCACGGTGCGGCTTCGCCGTGGGATCGCTGCGGAACAGGCCGAATGCCCGGTCGGCGAGCGCCGCGCGGGTGCTCCACGTCTTCTGCCCGGACAGCAGCCAGCCGCCGTCGGTCGCCGTGGCGGTGGCCCGGATCGCGGCGAGATCGCTGCCCGCCTCCGGCTCCGACCACGCCTGCGCCCAGACGTCGTCCGCCGTGGCCATCCGGGGCAGCAGGCGGTCACGCTGCTCGGCGGTGCCGTGCGCGAACAGGGTGGGGGCGAGCAGGAAGAGCCCGTTCTGGCCGACCCGGACCGGTGCGGCGGCGGCGTGGTACTCATCCTCGAAGACCAGCCATTCCAGCAGCGACGCGTCGCGGCCGCCGTAGCAGGCCGGCCAGGACACGACGGCCAGCCGGGCCTCCGCGAGCTCACGCTCCCACTCGCGGTGCCGCGCGAACCCCTCGGCGGTGTCCACCGACGGCAGCGGCTCGGCGGGCACATGCGCGGCCAGCCAGTCCCGTACCTCGGCCCGGAACTCGCGGGCGGCGTCCCCCGGATCTGGGTTCACCCGCCGGCCCTTCACCCGCTGGCCCTTCACCCGCCGGCCTTCTTCATGCCGTGGGCGTCCAGGCCGGCCAGGGAGTCGCCGGACACCTCCGCGTTGTGCGCGTGCGCGACGTGATGCAGGCCGAACACCGAGTCCATCCCCGGCCGCATTCCCATTAGGTCCTCGCACTGGTTCACCGCCCGCTTGGCCAGCGCCAGCCCGAACGGGGGCATCGTGGCCACGCGCTCAGCCAGCGCGAATGTCGCATCAGCCAGCTCAGCGCGGGGCACGACCCGGTTCACCATGCCCAGCTGGTAGGCGCGCTGGGCGTCGAAGCGGTCGCCAGTGAACAGCGCTTCCTTGGCGAAGCGGGGTCCCAGCATCCACGGATGGGCGAAGTACTCGACGCCCGGTATGCCCATCCGCAGCACCGGGTCGGCGAAGAACGCATCCTGCGCGGCCACGATCAGGTCGCACACCCAGGCGAGCATGAGGCCGCCGGCGATGCACGCGCCCTGCACCATCGCGATGGCCGGCTTCGGCATCTCCCGCCAGCGCCGGCACATGCCGAGGTAGACCTCCATCTCGCGGGCGTACCGGGCGTCGGCGCCGGCCTTGCCCACGTGGTCCCACCACAGCACCGCCTGGCGGTCGAAGGACACGTCGACGTCCCGGCCGGCCGTGCCGATGTCATGGCCCGCGCAGAAGTGGTCACCCGCGCCGGCCAGCACGATGACCGCGACATCGTCGGTGTTCACGGCGCGGGCGAAGGCCGCGTCGAGGGCGTAGGTCATCGCCGAGTTCTGTGCGTTGCGGTACCGCGGCCGGTTCAGGGTCACCAGGGCCACGGCCCCGCGCTGCTCGTACCGCACGGGTTCCTCAGGCGTGGGGTCCTCAGGCACGGGTTCCTCAGGCCCGGGCTGCTGGCCCTGGGCGGTCTCGCTGGTCATCCACATTCCTCCCTGAGCAGTCGCTTGAGCGGTTTGCCCGCCGGGTTGCGCGGCAGGTCGGCGCGGAACTCCACCCGGCGGGGGACCTTGTAGTTGGCCAGCCGCTCCCGGCAGAAAGCCAGCACGTCCGCCTCGTCCAGGCCGCGGCCGGGCCGGGTGACCACGTACGCCTGGCCAACCTCGCCGAGCCGGTCATCGGGCACGCCGATGACGGCTGACTCGGCGACGCCGTCCAGCCTGGCCAGAACCTGCTCCACCTCGGCCGGGTAGACGTTGAAGCCGCCGCAGATGTACATGTCCTTGAGCCGGTCGGTGATGGTCAGGTAACCGCGCGGGTCGAGGCGGCCGATGTCGCCGGTGTGCAGCCATCCGTCGGCATCGACGGCGGCCTTGGTCGCGGCCGGGTCGTCGAGATAGCCCAGCATCACGTTCGGCCCGCGGAGCAGGATTTCACCGGGGCCCTGCTCACCGGGGCCCTGCTCGCCGGGATGGGCGGCAGCGGCCTCGGGCCCATCCGGCCCGGCCAGCCGTATCTCGAAGCCCGCGGTGGCCCGCCCCGACGTGCGGGCCACGGTCTGCGGGTCGTCGCCGGGCCGGCACATCGTCGCCACCACCGCCTCGGTCAGCCCGTAGGCGGTGAGCACCGTGTCGAAGCTCAGCTCCCGGCGCATCCGCTCGACCAGGGCGACCGGAACGGTCGCCGCGCCGGTGACCGCGAGCCGCAGGCTGGACAGGTCGCGGGCGGCCCGGCCCGGGTGATCGAGGATGGTCTGGTAGATCGTGGGCGCGCCGGGGAACACGGTGATCTGCTCGGCGTCGACCAGCCGCATGGCCTGCTCGGCGTCGTACACCGGCAGCGGCACCAGGGTGGCCCCGCTGACCAGGCAGGCCAGGATGCCCGCCTTGAAACCGAAGCTGTGGAAGAACGGGTTGACCACGAGATAACGGTCGGCGCGGTTCAGGCCGCCGCAGTCGGCCCAGGCCCGGGCGACGGCCAGCGACTGGCGATGGGCGCTCATCGCGCCCTTGCTCCGCCCGGTGGTGCCGGACGTGAACAGGATGTCGCTGACGTGCTCGGGCTGCACCATCGCGGCGCGCGCGTCGGCCAGCGTCCCCGGGACCCGGGCGCCCCGGGCCAGGAACTCGTCCCAGTGGACAACCCGCCCGGCCGCGCGCCCGGCCGCCGCGTCATCCGCTGTGTCATCCGCCGCGTCATCCATGGGGGCCGCCTCGACGGGCACCCGCACCACCACCCGGAGCTGGTCGAGGCATCCGGTGCCGGGCAAAACGTTGTGTGTTCTGGTGTTGTGCTTTTCGGCGGCGCGCAGCGCGGCGAGCCGGTCGGTGCCCAGGAACCAGTGGGCCACGATCAGGGCGCGCGCGCCGCTGCGGCTGATCACATCGAGCGCCTCGGGGCCGGTGAACCGGGTGTTGACGGGCACCAGGGTCGCGCCCGCGTGCAGCGCGCCGAGCGCGGCGAGCACCCAGTGATGGGTGTTGGGGGACCAGATGGCCACCCGGTCGCCCGGGGCCACCCCCTCGGCGATGAGCCCCCGCGCGACCGCGGAAACCCGCTCGTGCAGTTCGCGATAACTGAACCGCGGGCCGCCCGGCTCGGCCAGCGCTGTCGCGTCGCCGAACTCCCGCGCGGCGCTCGCCACCGCGGCCGGGACGGTGAGCTCCACCCGGTTCCTCCAACGAAGCAAGTGCTTGGTAGGCTGAGCCTACGCGTGGCGGCACTCGCTGGCCAGGCTCGGCGCCCCGCGGGCCCGCATCCCCCCGCGGGCCCGCGGGGTCGTCGCAAGCGGGTTTCTCCGCAGGAGGCACGGGTGCGGCTGAGCGCGCAGGACGAGGAGTTCCGCGATCAGGTCCGGCAATGGCTGGCGGAGAACCTGACCGGCCGCTTCGCCGAACTGCGGGGGGCGGGCGGTCCCGGGCGCGAGCACGAGGCACACACTGAGCGGCTGGCCTGGAACCGGCACCTGGCCGCGGCGGGCTGGACCTGCCTGGGCTGGCCCGCCGAGTATGGCGGCCGCGGCGCCACGCTGGCCGAGCAGGTCATCTTCCACGAGGAGTACGCGCGCAGCGGCGGGCCGGCCCGGGTCGGCTATCTGGGCGAGGAGTTGCTCGGGCCGACCCTGATCGCGTGTGGGACGCCGGAGCAGCGGCAGCGGTTCCTGCCCGCGATCGCGGCGGTCCGGGAACTGTGGTGCCAGGGATTCTCCGAACCCGGCGCCGGGTCGGACCTGGCCGCCGTGGCCACCACCGCGACCCTCGACGGCGACCAGTGGGTGATCACCGGGCAGAAGGTGTGGACATCCCTGGCCCACGTGGCCGACTGGTGCTTCGTCCTGGCCCGGACGCTGGCCGGCTCGCGGCGCGGCGCGGGCCTGTCCTACCTGCTCGTGCCCATGCGCCAGCCGGGGATCACGGTACGCCCAATCCGTCAGCTCACCGGCACGGCCGAGTTCAACGAAGTGTTCTTCGATGGCGCCCGGACCGAGCGCGATCTCGTCGTGGGCGCGCCCGGCGATGGCTGGCCGGTGGCCCGGGCCACTCTCGCCATCGAGCGGGGCGTGGCCACGCTCGGCCAGCAGGTCGCGTTCCGGCGGGAACTCGACGGCCTGGTGGATGTGGCCCGGCACACCGCGGCCGGAGCCGATCCCGTGCTTCGCGGCAAGCTGGCCCGGGCGTGGATCGGCCTGGAGGTCATGCGGGCCCACGCGCTGGCCGCCGTGGACGCGGTGGGCGCGGTGGGCGCGGTGGGCCCGGGAACGGCCAGCCCGGGAACGGCCAGCCCGGGAACGGCCGCCACAGGAACCGGAGCCGAGGCGTCGGTGATGAAGCTGCTGTGGTCACGCTGGCACCAGGGGCTCGGTGAGCTGGCCATGGAGGTGCTGGGCGCCCCATCCATGGTGGCCCGGGGAGCACCGTATGACCTCGACGACTGGCAGCGGCTGTACCTGTTCGGGCGGGCCGACACGATCTACGGCGGGTCGGACGAGATCCAGCGCACCATCATCGCCGAACGCGCCCTCGGCCTGCCCCGCCCGGCCCGGCCGTGACCCGGCCCGCCCGGGACATGATGCCCCCCGCCGGGCATGACCTGCTGGCCGGGAAGGTCGTAGTGATCACCGCGGCGGCCGGCACCGGCATCGGCTCGGCGGCCGCCCGGCGCTGCCTGGAGGAGGGCGCCCGGGTGATGATCAGCGACCACCACGCACGCCGCCTCAACGCCACCCGTGACCAGCTCACCGAGCAGCACGGCGACCGCGTGTGGGCGGCTGCGTGTGACGTGACGGACCAGGGCGACGTTGAGGAGCTCGTGGCCGGGGCGGTGCGCCAGTTCGGGCGCATCGACGTGCTGATCAACAACGCGGGGCTCGGCGGCACCAGCTCGGTGCTGGAGATGACCGACGAGCAGTGGCTGCAGGTGCTGGATGTCACGCTGACGGGCACATTCCGCTGCACCCGGGCCGCGCTGCGCCAGATGGTCGCCCAGGGTCACGGCGGGGCCATCGTCAACAACGCCTCGGTGCTCGGCTGGCGCGCGCAGCCGGGCCAGGCGCACTACGCGGCCGCGAAGGCCGGGGTCATGGCCCTCACCCGGTGCGCGGCGCTGGACGTGGCCCAGCACGGCATCCGGGTCAACGCCGTCGCGCCGAGCCTGGCCACGCATCCCTTCCTGGCCAAGGTGACCAGTGAAGAGATGCTCGCCGAGCTGGCCAGCCGCGAGGCGTTCGGGCGCGCGGCCCAGCCCTGGGAGGTCGCCAACGTGATGGTGTTCCTGGCCAGCGACTACGCCTCGTACCTGACCGGCGAGGTCCTGTCGGTGAGCGGCCAGCATCCGTGACCGGCGGTGCCTCTCAGGCGGCCGACAGTTCCGGCGTCTGATCGGCCGCCAGCTCCCCTGCTGCGACGGGTGAGGCCTGCTCGCGGGCGCGACGGGGCAGCGCGAACGCGATCGCGCCCGCAGCGGCCAGGAGCGACACGGTGAGCAGGATGGTCAATTCGGCCGGGGCGATAAAGCCGGCCGCATGCGTGGTCGTGGGTCCGAGCAGCGAGAAGAAAACCGCGCCGAGACCAGCGACGCCGAGTGACATGCCGAGCCCGTTGACGGACTGGAGCACGCCGGAGGCGGAGCCGATCTCATGCGGTTCGACGCCGGCCATGACGATGTCGAACAGCGGCACGAAGACCATTCCCATGCCCATGCCGCCGATCAGCATCGGGCCCAGCAGATCCAGGCTGCCGACACCGGCACCGAGGCCGTGCAGGACGGCCCACAGCGCCAGCAGGCCAGCCGCCTCGACCAGCAGGCCGGCGTGCAGCACGCGGCGGCCGAGCTTGGCCATGGTGATTCCGCCGATCGCCGAGCCGATGAACGCCCCTCCGGCCCACGGGGCGGTGGTGATCGCCGAGTGCCACGCGGAGAATCCCAGGCCAGCCTGGAGGAATACGTTGAAGATGAGCACGATCCCGCCCATCGACCCGACGAACACGATAGAGAACAGCACTCCGGCGGTGTAGCCGCGGTGGGTGAAGATGCTGGGCTCGACCAGCGGGCTCCGGCCGTTGCGGGCCCGCCGGACCTGGTACCACCCGAAGCCGGTCAGGCTGACCACCGATGTGGCGAGCATCCCGAACGTCCAGGCCGGCCAGCCGAGCTGCTGGCCTTGAGCGAGCGGGAAAACCAGCAGGAACATGCCCAGACCGGCCAGCAGCATCCCCGGCCCGTCCAGCCGGGCCCAGCCCGGCCGGCCGGCCACGGGCCCGGTGCTCGCCGACGGCAGGTGGTGCCCCGCGACGAGGAGAGCCGCGATGCCGATCGGGACGTTGACGAGGAAAATCATCCGCCACCCGGCGCCGAACAGGTCGGCGGAGATGAGGCCGCCCGACACGATCGGGCCGAGCATCGCCGACAGGCCCATTACCGGCCCGAACACGCCGAACGCCTTACCCATCTCCTCAGCGGCGAACAGGTCCCGGATCAGGCCGAAGACCTGCGGCAGCATGAGCGCGCCCGCCGCGCCCTGCGCGGCCCGCGCCACGATCAGCTCGGCGGGCGTCGCCGCGGCGGCGCAGGCGATCGACAGCGCGATGAACCCCGCCATCCCGACCAGCAGCATCCGCTTGCGCCCGAACACGTCGCCGAGTCGGCCGCCCACGAGCAGGCCCACCGCGGCCGCCAGCGAGTACGCGGCGGTGACCCATTCGATGAGGGAGTAGGAACCGCCCAGGTCGAGGCGGATCGTCGGCCCCGCCACCTGAGCGATCGTCGAATCCAGCAGATCCATGACCGAGGCGATCAGGACGGCGCCAAACGCCAGCCACCGCGAGCGGGCGGTGCGAACCGGGGACGGCAGCACGGTTACCTCCAAGGAGATTGGAACGAACTGTTCTGTTCCATAGTATCAGAACGGAAGGATCTGTTCCAGTGGTATGGTGGGGTCATGGCCGAGACAGCCCCCATGAGTGGCCGCCGGGCGCAGGCGGCACGCAACGACCTTCTGATCCTCGAGTCGGCCAAGGCGGTCTTCCTGGCCGACCCGGGCGCACCGATCACCGCCGTGGCCAAACACGCGGGGGTCGGCATCAGCGCGCTGTACTCCCGGTACGCCAGCAAGGATGACCTGCTGCGCACGCTCTGCACCGAGGGCCTTCAGCGGGTCATCGCCGAAACGCAGCGGGCTCTCGCCGATGACCGCGACTCGTGGACCACGTTCGAGGACTACATGCGGCGCTGCGTCGAGGCCGACACCAGCTCGATGACCCTCGCCCTGGCCGGCACGTTCACGCCCACCCCGGACATGTTCACCCTCGCCGAGCAGGCCAACCAGCTGGCGCAGGCACTGTTCACCAAGGTCAAGGACGTCCTGCGGCCCGGGGTCGACGTCCACGACGTCTCACTCATCTTCGAAGTCGTCGCCGCCGTAAAGACCTCTGATCAGCAACGAACGCAGCGGCTTCGCCGCCGCTACCTGGCCGTCATCCTCGACGGCCTCCGGGCCACGGAACGCGGATCGCTGCCCGGCCCCCCGCCCACCTGGCAGGACGTCAGCGAGCGCTGGATGCCCGCATCCGGCCCGGCCGGCTGAGATCAGAGGCGCTCGATGATGGTGGCGGTGGACATCGCGCCGCCCGCGCACATGGTGATCAGGGCCGTGCTCGCGTCCCGCCGCTCCAGTTCGTGCAGCGCGGTGGTGATCAGCCGCGCGCCCGTGCTGCCGACCGGATGGCCCAGGGCGATGGCGCCACCGTTGACGTTGACCCGGTCCGGGTCGGGCTGGTGCGCGCTCAGCCAGGACAGCACTACCGAGGCGAACGCCTCGTTGACCTCGAACAGGTCGATGTCTGCGACGGTCATGCCGCCGCGTGCGAGCACCCGTTCGGTGGCGGCGATGGGCCCGTCCAGGTGGTAGTAGGGCTCGGCCCCGATCAGGCACTGGGCGAGGATGCGCGCCCGCGGCCGCAGGCCAAGCTCGCGGGCCCGGCTCGCCTCCACGAGGAGGAGGGCGGCCGCGCCGTCGGAGATCTGAGAGGACGTGCCCGCGGTATGCACACCGTCCTCGACCACGGGCCGCAGCCCGGCCAGCGCCTCCAGGCTCGTCTCGCGCAGGCCCTCGTCGCGGTCGACCGTGCGTGTCTCACCGGTCGGCTGGCGGCCGGCATCCAGGACCGGTGCCTTGACGGGCACGATCTCGCGGTCGAACCGCCCCTGCGACCAGGCGAGCTGGGCTGAGTTCTGCGAGCGCAGGCCGAACCGGTCGACGTCCGCGCGGGACAGGCCCCGCCGCCGCGCGATCCGCTCCGCGGCGACGAACTGGTTCGGCATGTCGATGCTCCAGGAGGCCGGCCTGGGCGCTCCCGCGTCGGCCCGGGCCGCCGCCCCCAGCGGCACCCGGCTCATCGCCTCCACCCCGCACGCGATGCCGGTGTCGATCGCGTCGGCCGCGATGAGGCCGGCGACCAGGTGGGCGGCCTGCTGCGCCGAGCCGCACTGGGCGTCGAGGGTGAGGCAGCCGGCCTGATACGGCAGCCCGGCGTGCAGCCAGGCCGTCCGGGTGATGTTGTTCGACTGCTCGCCCGCCTGGGTCACGCAGCCGCCAACCACCTGCTCGACCTCGGCGGCCTCGATGCCTGCCCGCTCCAGCAGGGCGGTCTGCGCGCGGCCGAGAATCTCGGCGGCGTGCAGGCCCGACAGCGCGCCGCCGCGCTTGCCAATCGGGGTCCGCACCGCCTCTACAATCACCGCAGTGCCCACCGCAGTCCTCCTTCACTGGAAGCGGACTACATAGTAGAACGTGTTCCACACGCAGACCCCTCAGGCGGTTCACTGATTTAGCGCTACGTGATTGAATCCAACTAGAACACGTTGCAGTGGAGGCAGCCATGGCCGTGCCGAGCATCCCACCGGGTTTCGACTTCACCGATCCCGACCTGTACTCCCAGCGGGTCCCTGCGGAGGAGTTCGCCGAACTGCGGCGCACGGCACCGGTCTGGTGGAATTCGCAGCCACGTGGGGCCTCCGGCTTCGACGACGACGGGTACTGGGCGGTCACCAAGCACGCGGACGTGCTGGAGGTGTCCCGCTCCAGCGATCTCTACTCGAGCCAGGAGAAGACGGCGATCATCCGCCATTCCTCGGGCGTCACCGAGGAGAGCCTCGGGATGCAGCGGCTCATCCTGCTCAACATCGACCCGCCCCAGCACACCAAGCTGCGCGGGATCGTCTCCCGGGGCTTCACGCCCCGGGCGATCGGCAACCTGCGTGAGGTGCTGTCGGCCCGCGCCGAGCGGATCGTCCAGCTGGCCCTCACCGAAGGCACCGGCGACTTCGTCAACGACATAGCATGCGAGCTGCCGCTGCAGGCGATCGCTGAACTGCTCGGGATACCGCAGGAAGACCGGCGCAAGATCTTCGCCTGGTCGAATGAGATGATCGGCTATGACGATCCCGAGTACGCCGGCGACGCTCAGGTGGCGGCCGCCGAGCTCGTCGGCTACGCCATGACGATGGCGGAGGAGCGCCGGGGATGCCCCCGGGACGACATTGTCAGCAAGCTTGTCCACGCGCAGGTCGACGGCGGCCAGCTCTCCTCGGACGAGTTCGGCTTCTTCGTGATCCTGCTGGCCGTGGCGGGCAACGAGACCACCCGCAACGCGATCTCGCACGGGATGCTGGCCTTGCTGGACCACCCGGACCAGTGGGAGCTGTTCCGGGCCGAGCGCCCCCGCACCGCGGTCGACGAAATCGTCCGGTGGGCGACCCCGGTCACGGTGTTCCAGCGCACCGCGCTCGCCGACACCATCCTGGGCGGCCAGCAGATCAAAGCCGGGCAGCGGGTCGGCCTGTTCTACCGGTCGGCCAACTTCGATGAGGAGGTCTTCGACCACCCTGAGCGGTTTGATATCTCCCGCGACCCCAACCCGCATCTGGGTTTCGGCGGCACCGGGGCGCATTACTGCCTCGGCGTGAACCTGGCCCGCCTGGAAATGGACCTGATCTTCAATGCGATCGCCGATGGCATGCCGGCCATCCGGCTGGCCGGCGACGCGGAGCGCCTGCGCTCGGGCTGGCTCAACGGCATCAAGAAGCTGCCGGTCAGCTACACCTGAGGCCCGGGCGTCGCGGCCACCACCCACATGGAGAAGTACTGCGACCCGCCGCCGTAGGCATGGCCCAGGGCGGTCCGGGCCCCGGCCACCTGGTGGGCGCCGGCCTTGCCCATGACCTGGAGGGCGGCCTCGGCGAAACGCAGCAGGCCCGAAGCCCCGATCGGGTTGGAGCTGAGCACCCCGCCCGACGGGTTGACGGGCAGCCGGCCGCCGATCTCGGTGTCCCCGGCCTCGGTCAGCTGCCAGCCCTGGCCTTCCGCCGCGAAGCCCAGGTTCTCCAGCCACATCGGCTCGAACCAGGAGAACGGTACGTAGATCTCGGCGACATCGATTTCCTCAATCGGATCGGAGATGCCAGCCTGCTGCCACAGGGCGGCGGCGGCGTCGGCGCCCGCCCTGGGGTTGACGTGGTCCTTGCCGGAGAACATGGTCGGCTCGGTGCGCATCGCGGTGGCCCGGATCCAGGCCACGGGCCGGCCGGCGGACTCCGTGGCCTCCGCCGCGGCCTGGTCGCCGATGACCACCGCGCACGCGCCGTCCGATGAGGGGCACGTCTCGTCATAGCGGACCGGGTCCCAGAGCATCGGGGATGAGCGCACCGATTCCAGCGTGATGTCGGGCTGCTGCAGGTGGGCATAGGGGTTGAGGCTGCCGTTGCGCCGGTCCTTCACCGCGACCATCGCCCCGATGTGCTCAGGCGCGCCGCTGCGGCGGATGTAGGCGCGGATGTGCGGGGCGAAGTACCCGCCGGCGCCGGCCAGCAGCGGCATGCTGAACGGCGGCGTGATCGACAGCGCCCACATGGCGTTGGACTCGGACTGCTTCTCGAACGCGACGGCCAGCACCCTCCGGTGGACGCCGGCCTGGACCAGGCTGGCCGCGACGTTGCCGGTCGCGCCGCCCACAGAGCCTGCCGTGTGCACCCGCAGCAGCGGCTTGCCCGTGGCGCCGAGCGCGTCCGACAGGTACAGCTCGGGCATCATCACGCCCTCGAACAGGTCAGGTGCCTTGCCGACCACGACAGCGTCGATGTCCGCCAGGGTGCTGCCTGAGTCGGCGAGCGCCCGGTCCACCGCCTCACGGCACAGGCCCGCGATCGATACATCGGCCCGCCGCGACCGGTGGCGGGTCTGGCCGACTCCGAGGACGGCGGCCCGGTGCTTCATCGACGCTCCCTTTCCATCACGCGGACATCACGCAGACCAGGTTCTGCTGCAGGGCCGGACCGCTGGTGGCGTGGCCGAGCGCGCTATCCGCGCGGCCGGACATGATCTCGCGCGCCGCGGTCCCGATGCGGGCCAGGCCAGCCGCGAACATCGGGTTGCCGCACAGCGCACCGCCGGACGGGTTGACCGCGACGCCGTCGCCGAGGCCCAGCGCTCCGCGCAGCAGGATCTCCTGATGGGTGAAGGGCGCGTGCAGCTCAGCGACGTCGACGGCGGAGGCGCCTGCCGCGCGTCCGGCGGCGGCGGCCGACGGTGCCGTGGTCAGGTCGCGCGCTCCCAGCGATCCCGAGTCGATCCGGTGCTCGAAACCGGTGATCCAGGCGGGCCGTGCGCACAGCTCGCGGGCCCGGTCGCCCGAGGCGAGTATCACGACGGCGGCTCCGTCGCCGACCGGGGCGCAGTCGTGGGCCCGGAGCGGCTCAGCGATATAGGGCCGGTCAAGCAGTTCCTCGGCGGAGATCTCGCCGGCCATCTGGGCCTGCGGATTCGAGAGCGCCGCGGCCCGGCTGCGCGCGGCGACCTCGGCCATTTCCTTCTCGCTCCAGATCCCGGCGTCGATGCCGAGCCTGGCCTGCAGTGCCGCGATGCTCACCGAATCGGGCCAGAGCGGGGCGAGCAGGTACGGGTCGAGCTGGAGGGCGAGCACCCGCCGCAGCTCTCCCGCGGATGACTTGCCGAAGCCGTAGGCGAGCGCGACGTCGGCGTCGCCGGTCAGGATCTTCACCCAGGCCTCGTAGAGCGCCCAGGCGCCGTCCATCTCCACGTGCGATTCCATGATCGGCGGGAAGGCCCCGATCGCGTCCACCGCCTGGACGAACGAGAAGGCCCGGCCGGCCAGGTAGTCGGAGGAGCCCGAGCACCAGAAGCCGATGTCGCCCTTAGCCAGCCCGGTGCTCCGCAGCACCTCCTGGAAGATCGGCACCAGCATCTCCACCCCGCTGGTGGTGCTGTCGCTGTGGCGCTCGGAGGGAGACTGGGCGAAGCCGATGACGGCGACGTCGGTCACGCTGACCGTCCTTCAGAGGTGGTGGGCATACGACTCGTAGGGAGCATCCGGCTCGTCGGCCGGACGGAAGTGGTCGATGTTCTCCGGTGTCGTCCCCCATTCGTCGCGGGGCCTCCAGACCGCCCTGACCCGCATGCCCATCCGCACCTCGCTCGCCGCGCAGCCCAGGATGAGGTGCTGGAACGGGATGTCGGCGCCGTCGATCAGCACCGCCGCCGCCACGTAGGGCGGCGCGACCCGCTGCCCGGGATAGGGCACGTTGACCACGCAGAACGTGGTCACCGTACCGATATCGGGCAGCTCGACCTCATCGGTGGTCGGCACCCCGTCAGTCGGGCACGATCCCCGCGGCGGGATGTAGACCTTGCCACAGACCGGGCAGCGCTCGCCGAGCAGCCGGCCGTCCGCGAGCCCGCGCAGGAAACGGCTCTCCCCGGCCGAGGCGGTGTGCTCGTAGCGCAGCCGCACCGGCGTGGTGATCATGGCCACGGGCTGTATTTCTTCTTGCTGCGTTTCTTCTTGCCTCCGGGGCTCCGCCCGCCTCCCCATTCCCCCCTTCGGCTCGGGGGGCTCGCAGGGCTCGAAGCACTCGATGTCGTGGATGTCACCCGTGGTGCTCGAGGCCCACCGGGCTCGCACCCGCATCCCGGTCCGCATCGCGGCGGCCGAGCCGGCGTCCACCGCGTGGAGCATCGCGGTGTCCGCGCCATCCAGCCGGATCAGTGCCCAGGCGAACGGATGCGCCAGCGGCTGGCCGTCAAGCGGCTCCGGCGCCCACGACCAACTCGTCACGCGGCCCTCGGAACCGACCTCCACCAGTTCGGCCGGCGGCGCGAAGGTGACCGGGTCGTATTCGAACGGCGGGGCGTGCACCCGGCCATCAGCGCCGCGTGAGCCGAGGATCCGCCGTCCGGCCAGGGCCGTCATGAACTGGCTCAGCGTCGGGCCGAGCGACCGGGTGTAGTCGAACCCGATCTCCAGCGGCGCGCGCAGGGGCTGACTCACGCATCAGAGTGAAACATGTTTCCGTGACGGCCGGCAAGAGATATCCAACGCTCGGACGAGGCTGAGCTTGTAGCGTTATAGAACGTGTTCTAGATTGTTGGCCGTGGACGCCATCGGCCTGTGGGCCATCGCAGCACGCACGCCGGACCGGGCCGCGGTCATTGAGCCGGACGGCCGCGTGGTGAGCTATGCCGAGCTGGCCGCGGAGGCCGACCGCTACGGCCGGGGCCTGCGGGCGCTCGGCCTGACCGTCGGTGACGCGGTCGCTGGGCTGCTGCCCAACAGCGCGACCGCGCTCGCCGTGTACTTCGCCGCGATCGAGACCGGCCTGTACGTGGTGCCGATCAACTGGCATCAGGTCACCGCGGAGGTCGGCTACATCCTCGGCGACAGCGCGGCCGGCGCCTTCGTGGTGCATGAGCGCTTTGCCGCGACCGCGGCCGGGGCAGCCGACCTGGCCGGGATCAAGCACCGGTTCGCGGTCGGCGCAGTGCCGGGCTTCGAGCCGCTCAGCCGGCTGGGCGACGACGGGTCGGCCGAGCGCCCGCACCCGCGGACGCACGGCGCGCCGATGCTGTACACATCCGGCACTTCCGGCCGGCCCAAGGGCGTGCGCCGCCCGCTCACCGGGGCCGACCCGGACGACGCGGCGCTGCAGGCGACCTGGTTCTTCAGCCTGTTCGGCCTGGCCCCGTTCGACGGCCACGTACACCTGTGCGGATCGCCGCTCTACCACACCGCCGTGCTCAACTTCGCCGCGATCTCGATCCAGCTTGGTCATCCCGTGGTGCTGATGGACCGCTGGGAACCGGAGGAATCGCTGCGGCTCATCGAGAGGCACCGGGTCACACACACGCACGCGGTGCCGACCCAGTTCCGGCGCATGCTCGCGCTGCCCGGCGAGGTACGCGCCCGGTATGACACCAGTTCACTGCGCGCCGTGATTCACAGCGCGGCGCCCTGCCCGCCGGAGGTCAAGCGGCGGATGATCGAATGGCTGGGGCCGGTCATCGTTGAGTATTACGCGGCGACCGAGGGTGGCGGGACGCTGATCGCGTCCGAGGAGTGGCTGCGCAAGCCGGGCTCGGTCGGCCTGCCCTGGCGGGGCTCCCAGGTAAAGGTGCTGGACCGGGCCCGCCGCGAGGTGGCCCGCGGCGAGCAGGGCCTGGTCTACATGCAGATGGGCACGTCGAGCTTCACGTACCACCAGGACGAGGAGAAGACCGAAGCGGCGTGGTCGGGCAGCCTGTTCACGGTCGGGGACATCGGCTACCAGGACGAGGACGGCTACCTCTTTCTCTGCGACCGGAGCAGCGACATGATCATTTCCGGCGGGGTGAACATCTATCCGGCCGAGATCGAATCTGAGCTGTCCGGCCATCCCGCGGTCGCCGACGTGGCCGTGTTCGGCATCCCGCATGACGACTGGGGGGAGGAGATCAAGGCGGTGGTCGAGCCCGCGCCCGGCACCGAGACCGGCCCCGCGCTGACCGAGGAACTGCTGGCCTTCCTGGGCGGCCGGGTGGCGAAGTTCAAGCTGCCACGGACCATCGACTACGTCGCGGAACTGCCCCGCGACCCCAACGGCAAGCTCTACAAGCGCCGCCTCCGCGACCCCTACTGGGAAGGCCGCGAGCGAACGATCTGACGCAAGCCTGGCCGTCAACCTGGCCCTCCTCAGGCGGACGCTCCGGCCCTCAGGCCGCGGTGGTGGCCGGTGGGCGGCGGCTGTCGGGCGGGTGGTGGCTGTCAGGTGGGCTGTGGCTGTCAGGTGGGCTGTGGCTGTCGGGTGGGCTGTGGCTGTGGAGGGTTTTTCGGTGGCCGGGGCTGGTGGCGGTGGTGGTGCCGTCGGGGTTGAGGGTGATGGTCCAGCCCCATTGGTGGACGGCGATCAGGTGATGGAAGGGGCAGAGCAAGATCAAATTGGCCAGGGCGGTGGCGCCGCCTTTGGACCTTGGGACGATGTGGTGGACCTGGCAGGTGGCGGGCCGCTGCCGGCAGCCGGGGAAGGCGCAGTGCCGGTCCCGGGCGATGACCGCGCGGCGCAGATGCGGCGGGACGGTGCTGGTGGCGGCGCCAACGTCTAAGGGGAGGCTGACGGCCGG
>JAWWPY010000495.1:0-2883 GCA_033854735.1 Streptosporangiaceae bacterium
CACCTTGTCCAGGCCCCGTCCATCCTTCGCGCACAGGTCGATCTCGAGGACCTGCCCGTCGATGCTGATCGACCGGGTCCGCGTCTCCTTCGTGCCACCGCAAAGGTCGCACGTCACCGTGACAGTAGTCTGTATCGCCATTTCCCCACCCCTGAAGCTCCGTTACTGTTCGGCGTGAGGATACACGATTCAACCATTCACCCACGTCAGGGACTCGCCCAGCGCGTGAGTCATACAGCCCGGATTCCGTAGTCCCGGCGTCACTCAGGCAGCCTCGGGAGTGGCCAGGGCGTCAAAGTCCCCGGTTTTCGCCCTCGCCAGGAACGCGGCCCACTCTCCCGGGGTAAACACCAGCGGGTCACGGCCGGGGAACTTGGAGTCACGTACCAGGACGTTGATACCTCCCGCGCCCTGGCGCCAGGCGATCTCTACGCAGTTACCGTCGCCGCTGTGACTGGACTTGCGCCACACCGGGCCTGAACCGTCCATATCTCGCACGCGAGGCGCCCTTCTCTAGCTGGCAGCCAGTGGTCCCGCTGCCGGAACTGCACTGCCAGCGTGCGATACGCGACCGGACGGCAATGTTGCACCCGTCTTGATGATTGCCTTGCGGCCCAGGTCAGCAGGGCCCCGGCACAGTCGTGAGGTGCCCGGCATGACGGACCTTCAGGTGGCCGTCGTTCAGGCGGCGGAGCGCTCGGCGGCTGGCCGGCGGCGCAGGCTGACGCTCGAGACGGCCGGCGGCGTGTAGGCCACGTCGTTGGGGCCGGCGTCGGTCCCGGGCGGAGCGATCTCGTCGATCCGGTCGAGGACCTCGTCGTCCAGGGTGACGTCGGCGCCGGCCAGCAGGTCGTCGAGGTGTTCCATGGTGCGCGGCCCGATGATCGCCGAGGTGACGCCCGGGTGGGCGATCGCGAACGCCATCGCGAGATGGGTCATCGGCAGGCCGGCCTTCTCGGCGAGCGGGATGAGCTGTTCGACCACGTCGAGCTTGCGCTCGTCGCTGAAGTGCTGCGGCATGCCGCCGGACCGGTGGGTGCCGGCCTGCTGGCCCTTGCGGTGCCGGCCGGTGAGCAGGCCCTGGCCCAGCGGGCTCCAGACCAGCGTGCCCATCCCGTAGCGCTGGCAGACCGGCAGCACCTCGCGTTCGATGCCCCGGTTGACGATCGAGTAGGGCGGCTGCTCGGTCCGGAACCGCTCAAGGCCGCGCCGCTCGGCGACCCACTGCGCCTCGATGATCTCCGAGGCCGGGAAGGACGACGTACCGATCGCGCGCACCTTGCCGCTGTGGATCAGGTCGGACAGGGCTGACAGTGTCTCCTCCACGTCGACCGCCGGGTCGGGGCGGTGGACCTGGTAGAGGTCGAGGTGATCGGTCTGCAGCCGGCGCAGCGAATTCTCGGCTGCGGCGATGATCCAGCGCCGTGAATTGCCCCGGTGGTTCGGATCGTCGCCCATCGGGTAGTGCACCTTGCTGGCGAGCACGACGCCGTCGCGGCGGCCCTGGAGTGCCTTGCCGACGATCTCCTCGGATTCGCCCTGGGAGTACACGTCGGCGGTGTCGATGAAGTTGATCCCTGCGTCCAGGGCCCTGTGGATGATCCGGATCGAGTGGTCGTGGTCGGGGTTTCCCATGGTCCCGAGCATCATGGCGCCCAGGCAGTAGGGGCTGACCTCGATTCCGGTCCGGCCCAGCGTGCGGTACTTCATGCTTCTCCCCTTGGAGGCGGCCTGCGAGCGTTCGGCGAGTGGGCCGGCGACCTTCATGACCCGCCTCCTTCGTCGTAGTGATGGCCCCGGAATCCATGGCACGTTCCGGTATCTCCATGAAAACAACGCCGCCGCCGCCGGGCCAGCAAGATCCTCTCGCGTGGTTACACAATCCTCTTCACTTAGACGGCTCTCACGGCAGCACCGTCGCAGCGGGACCGGCTCCGCCACGCATGCGCACCGCATCAATGCTGGGCGGGGCACCGAACTGGCGCCGATACTCCCGGCTGAACTGGGCCGGACTGTCGTATCCGACGCGGTGGCCGACGCCGGTGATGTCGTGCGGGCTGTTCGCCAGCAGCAATCTCGCCGCCTGCAGCCGGATGTGCTTCTGGAACTGGATCGGGGTCATCGCCGTTACCGCCTGGAAGTTCCGGTGGAACGCGGAGACACTCATCCCCGAAAGCTGTGCTACTTCCTCGACGCGGAACGGCCGGGTGTAGTTCTCCCGGATCCACCGCACAGCACGTCTGATGTGCGTCAGGCTACTGTCGGCCAGGCCGAGCTGACGGACCACGTCACCTTGTTCCCCTGTCATCAGCCACCAGAGGATCTCGCGCTTGACCAGGGGAACTAGTGCCTTCCGGTCCCGTGGCCGGTCAAGCAGGCGCAGCAGCCGCACGATAGCGTCAAGCAACTCGTCCGGGGCGTCACTGACCGCGATTCCCGGCCGTGCGGTGCCGGGGGACCGCGGCAGATCCCCCGGCCCGGCCTGCAGCAGCAGCTCCGCGATGGCGGCAGGCTCCAGGGTCATCCCGAAGCCGAGCGCGGGGCGGCCCGGGGCGGCGTCGATGACGTGCCCCGTCACCGGGAGGTCGACCGAGGCGACGAGGTACTGACCAGCGCCGTAGTCGTACACCCGGTCCCCCAGTGCCAGACGCTTGCCGCCCTGAGCGACGACCGCCAGCACCGTGCCGGACATCGAGGACTCCGGCGAAACGGCATGGTCGACCTTGCAGATCCGGACGCCGTCGATAGCAGTGGTCAGATCGGGACGCACATGCCGTTCCAGCAGTCCACGAAGCTCGTCCAGAGACATATCACCATTGCAACACAAAGCTCGCGGCGACCGCCCGCAGCGAGAGGATCATGCAAGGAGTCGCGAGTTTCATG
>JAWWPY010000496.1:0-2630 GCA_033854735.1 Streptosporangiaceae bacterium
AGGGCGCCGCCACCATCGAGGCCACCATGTCGGTCCCCTGTTACGCCGCCGCCACCGTCCCCAGCCAGGTCTGGCCCGCCGCCGACTGCCCCCTGTGCCTCACCCGCATCCCGCTCACGGCCGGCTAAGCGACCAGGTCCCGGCTCCGCAGCCGGGTCTCGTGCGGTTCGCCGGGTGGTTCCTCGACGCCGAAGCTGAGGATCCGGGTGGGATGGATCCGGATCAGCGGGCCGCCGTCCGCAGCGTCGCCGAGAGCCTCCGCGGTGCCCCGGATCTCCAGGAAGCGGACCCGCCACGGATCGGTGGACATGATGTCGTCGACCACGAGGGCGGCCTGGCCGTTGCGGCCGACGTTCCGGAACTTCTGGCTGGACGTCAGGTTGAAGCCGGTCACGTCGATGGTGCCAAGGTCGGGGTTGACGCGGAAGCCGACCGGCTTGACCTGGGGGCTGCCGTCCGGCTGGATGGTGGCCAGCCGGCCTAGCGGCTGGCTGCCCAGGTAGGCCGTCTCGGCGTCGGTCAAGGCCATGGACTGCTCCGTTCGGCAAGGGGCGGGGTCACCGTGAAGCCTAGAACCTCAAGGACGCTTGAGGTCAAGGTGAGGCGCCGGCACGTATTCTCGATCGTCGGCGGGCCGTGTTCCTGGAGGTATCGCGTGTTCAGGCTGGACCACGAGGCGGAAAGCGCGGCGCGGCGGCGGCTCGGTGTCCTGGACGCCGACGCGTTCCTGGCCCGCCCTCTCTCACCAACTTCAGCGACTTCAGCCAGCTGGTTGACGCGGAGATCGTGGCCCGGGCAGGCCTCACGCGGCCCGGCTCGCGCACGGCAGCACCGCGGTGGACCCCGATGCGCCCCGGATCGAGCTCGGACCCTGGAGCTTCGCCTGGCTCACCGGAGCCTGACCCGGGCCGGCCGCGAAGGTTCCGGCCTGGTCTCAGGCCGGTCAATTTCCCCGCAAAAGCCTCACCGCACGGGCTACGGTGTGTGCCGAAAAGGTCAGCTAAGACACAGCCAGCCGGGTAACACAGGCGAACAGCGCAGCCGAGCGACGGGGAGGCACGGCGCGATGGGCATTCCGGGGAATCCAGACGTCGCCGGGCCGGGCTATCCCGATGACGGGGTGATCGTCATCGCCCCCGCCCATCCCGCTCTCGAGCACGATGAGCGGGACATCGTCTTCGAGCTGCGTGAGTCCTCGGGTGGCACGCCAGTGCTGCCGGTGTTCAGCTCGGTACCGCGGCTGGTCGAGGCGCTCGGCCACGCCCAGCCCTGGGTCGCCCTCCCGCTGAACACCGTGCGGGAACTCGCGGGCGCGCGCGGTGTGCGCACCGTCCTGCTCGACCCTGACGTTCAGCCCGGTGCCTGGCGCTGGGACTACGACGATCTCGACCGGCTGCCGGGGAGCGACTCATGAGCGACGGATTCCAGGTGGTCATGTCCGACCTCCAGGAGGCGGCGACCACCTTTCACGCCGAGGCCAAGACGTTCCTGGGCATCATGCCGGACGCCTGCCCGGCCCTGCCCGACGGCGGCTCCGGTGCGTTCAACGAGAGCCTCAGTGCCGTGGTGGACGCGGCGTGCCTGCTGCACCTGCAGATCGGCGGTGACATCGATGACAACGGCACCAAGCTGCAGACCGCGCATGACCGCTACCAGCACACCGAGGAATCACTGAGCACGCTGAGCCAGCAGATCAGCGATCCGGCCCAGATCAAGTAGCAGACCTCAAGCAGCACCGATACCCGCACCGATCAGGACAAAGGAGGCGGCTGTGGGAGCAGGCGCGAAGTCCCCGTCCGCGCTGGCGCCGTTCGCCCGCAACTGGATCGGCGGCGACATCCATGGCCTGTCAGCGTACGCGGGGACCCTGTACGGGTACGTGCCCAAGCTGAGCGACGTGGCCACCGCCCTCGACAAGAAGGTCAGCCAGATCGTCGGCGACGCGGGCTGGAAGGGATCGGCCGCCGCGGCCTTCAGCAAGGCCTGGCAGCACGACGCGACCGGCGCCACCGCCCTCGCGGTCATGATCTCCGCGGCTGGTGACATCGTGAACACGCTGGCGGTCAACCTGGCCAGCATCGAGAGCGCACTGGAGGCGGCGGCCGACACCGCAACCGCGCACGGCGTGCCGATCGGCGCCAGCGGCCAGCCGCCGCAGGAGTGCTTCGCCGACGCCACCAAGGAAAGCTGGCGGGTCAGCTACCAGTCGTTCTGGAACCAGAGCATGCTCCTGGCGGCCACCGCGCGCAGCCAGGCCGCGGCCGCGCTCGCGCAGCTGGGCACGGCCGCCACTGAGGGCGGCGGGGACGCGGGCCTGGGCAAGGGCGAGTACACCGCGCTGTTCGACACGCTGGCCGGGTTCTTCGGCGCGCAGACCCGGTACCGCGCCTACGTCGAAGGCAAGCTCCCGGGGCTGAAGAAATCCATCAGCAAGGCGATCACCGACGCCCGCGAGGAGGCGCGGCAGGCCGACGGCCGGTTCGGGCCGTGGAGTGACGAGGGCAAGCAGAATTTCGGTGACGCGAAGAGCACGTTGTCCTCGGTCCAGGACGATCTGGCCGCGGCCGAGAAGACCGAGAACCCGTTCACCAAGGCCTGGGGCTTCAGCCCGAGCGACATCAGCAGCGTCG
>JAWWPY010000497.1:0-6369 GCA_033854735.1 Streptosporangiaceae bacterium
CTCCTGCATCGCCAGCCATGGGCTCAGCAGCCACCTGCGCGGCGTAGCAACCGCAACAATTGCCCACAGATCCGCTCGCTCATCGGCATCTCCGGTGACGGTGGCGCCCGCGGTGGTCCGCCGCAGCGGCGCGGTCCAGGCCGGCGGGTGGTGCCCGGCCATGTGCGGCTCGGGCTGCTGGAGCAGCAGTTGGGCGATGGCGTGATCGAGGCGGTGATCGGCGTGCGCGTGGACGGGCGCAAGGAGCTGGTCGCCCTGGCTGATGGCTACCGCGAGTCCGCCGAGTCGTGGGCGGACCTGCTGCGCGACTGCGCCCGCCGCGGCATGCGCGGCCCGGTGCTGGCCATCGGCGACGGGGCGCTGGGGTTCTGGAAGGCCGCCCGGGAGGTGTTCCCCCAGGCCAGGACCCAGCGCTGCTGGTTCCATAAGATCGCCAACGTGCTCGGCGCGCTGCCGAAGTCCGCGCACCCGGGCGCGAAGAAAGCGCTGGCGGAGATCTGGAACGCCGAGGACAAGGATCACGCCCGCGCCGCGGTGAGGAAGTTCGCCACCGCTTACGGGGCCAAGTTTCCCAAGGCCGCCGCCAAGATCACCGGGGATGAAGAGGAGCTGCTGGCTTTCTATGACTACCCGGCCGGGCACTGGGTCCACCTGCGCACGACCAGCCCCATCGAATCGGCCTTCGCCACCGTCAGGCTCCGGACCAAGGTCACCAAGGGCCACGGGTCGAAGGCGGCCGGGCTGGCCATGGCGTTCAAGCTCATCGAGTCAGCGCCGGCGCGCTGGCGGGCGGTGAATGCTCCTCATCTCGTCGCGCTGGTGCGTGCCGGCGCCCGATTCGAGCGCGGTGTCCTGGTCGAGCGGCCCGAACGCGACGCGGCGTGACCGTGAAGGCCAGCGTGGTCAGCGCGTTCGCGGCCGGGCGCGCCGATGACGCTACCGCCCTGGTCTTCGAGTACATGGCCGCTACCCGGGCTGAGACCGGCCAGGCGGTGCCCGGCGGGATCGCGAGCTGCCCGCCGTGCTCCACCCGCGAGTGCGCGACCTGCCAGCCGTTTACCGCCCGCCGGGGAGCCCTGCTGATCGCCGGTCACGGCAGGCAGCTGGCCGGCTGCGCCGACCTGGCTATGCGTCCCGCCGCTTGAGGACCCAGAACGTGACGCCAAGCAAGACGGCGGCGAGCACCACGAAGATGCCGGTCTCGATGCCTTGGAAGGCCCAGAACCTGCTGGCCGGCTGGAAGGTCATGTAACCCCGGTAACCGTGCGCCGTCAGGCAGGATAGTGCGCCCTGGCTGTTGTTGCGGCCGAGGCCGGTCATGCACTTCTGGCCTCCGGCCGGGATCTGTAGCCCGTTGAGATAGTAGGTGCTAAGGCCGCCCGCCGGTAGCTTGCCGTTCGCGCCGACGATGCCCTGGCCGACTCCCAGGTAGGATCCCGCTGGCGTGAATGGCGCGGTGAGCTTGTAGTACACGGTGACCGGGGTCATGTAGTGGGGCCGGAGCAACAGGGCGATCAGCGCCCTCAGTCCGGTGAAGCCGGCCAGCGTGACAGCAAGCGCGGGCAGGGTGCGCCGCAGGAGCGTGCCGGCGCAGATGCCGAGGGCCATCGCGAAGACCGCGTAGCCGACCGGCACCATGTCAGTGGTGTCGAACCTGCTGACCTTGAAGGCGTCGGCGTTCAGCGCGTTGTCCGGGCCAAACCACCAGGTGACAATGGCCGAGACCGCCCCGGCGATGACGGCCGCGCCCAGCAGCAGCCAACCGGCCCTCACCGCCAGCCAGCGCCGCCTGCTGATGCTCTGCGTCCAGGCGAACTGATACGTTCCGGTCTCCAGCTCGCTCGCCACCGTCGGGGCGCCCCAGAACAGCCCGGGCAGCAGCGGCACCGCGGACGTCGCGATGATAAGGAAAACGGTGGCGGGGCTGGCAAGAGACAGGTTGCCGCAACTGTTGTCCTTCACGCACCCGGTGAGGGCGGAGTGCCATACCTGTGCCGCGTGCAGCCCGGTGATCAGCAGCACGACGGCCAGCGCGGCGAGCAGCGCGGCGGCGAGCGCGCCCTGGTAGCGGTACTGCCGCCAGGTGACCCAGGTCATCGGTCTCCTCCCACCGCTGACAGGCGGGCTTCCCCGGGGCCGGTGCCGTGTCCGGCCTGGTCGGCGCTCATGTAGCCGAGCACGATCTCCTCCAGGTTCGGTTGCTCGACGGTCCAGGCGGGATCGATCACTGGGCCGTTCAGCCTGACGAGCAGCGTGGTCTGCCGCGCGGTGGTGTCTTCCCGCACGATGGCGTGCGTCCGCGCGATCGCCGTCGTGTCCTTGCGCGGGCCGGTCAGGACCCGGTGCTGCGCGAGCAGGGTCTCGATGTCGCCGCACAGCTGTACCCGGGATGCGGCCAGCAAGATCAGGTGGTCGCAGACCCGCTCGATGTCGGCGATCAGATGCGAGGACAGCACGATGGTCAGGTCGCCGCCCGCGGCCGCCTCGGCCAGCGCCGCGAGGAAGTCCCGCCTGGCCAGCGGGTCGAGCGCGGCGAGCGGCTCATCCAGCAGCAGCAGCCGCGGCCGCTTGGCCAGGGTGAGCGCGAGCGCGAGCTGGGCGCGCTGGCCCCCCGACAGCGTGCCCGCCGGCTGGTCCAGCGGTATCTTCAGGCCGCCGAGCCTGTCCCGCACCGACTCGCCGTCCCAGCGCGGGTTGAGGTGCGCACCGATGCCGATGTGCTCGCGGGCGGTCCGCCGCCGGTACAGCGGGATCTCCTGCGCCAGGAAGCCGATCTCCGCCAGGTACGCCGGATCCTCGCGCGGCGGGCCGCCGAGCACCACGGCCTGGCCCGCGGTCGGCGCGGCGAGCCCGGCCAGCAGCCGCAGCAGCGTGGTCTTGCCCGCGCCGTTCGGCCCGACCAGCGCGGACATCCGGCCCTCGGGAACGCTGATCGTGCAGTCGCTCAGCGCGGTGACCCGGCGGTACCGCTTGGTCAGCCCGCTGGTCTCGATCACGGCAGTCATGCGATGTCCTCCTCGGCAGCCGCCTGCAGCGAGACCCGCAGCAGCGACTCGATCGCCTCGTCATCCAGTCCGGCGGCCCGCGCCTCGCGCACCCAGGCCGCCAGCTTGTGGCCCAGCCGCGAGTGCGTGCCAGGTGGCGGGCCCGGCGGCCTGGCCCGCACGAACGTGCCGTGCCCGGCGCGCGCTTCGACCAGGCCCTCCCGCTCCAGGTCGCGGTAGGCCTTCAGCACCGTGTTGGGGTTGATCGCCGTCGCCGCGACCACCTCCCGCACGCTCGGGAGCTGGTCGCCCACGGCGAGCACCCCCATCCGCAGCGCGTGGCGCACCTGCCGCGCGATCTGCAGGTAGGGCGGCACTGCGGACCGCCCGTCCACTCGGAATCTGATCATGCCGATGCTCCGCTGTCTTAGGCTGCTAAGACGGTATAGCACCGTCCAGCCCGCGTCAAGCGATCCGGGGGCCGGGCATGCGGCAGCCCTCCCCGCCAGCCGGAAATCCCGCTATGGGCTTGCCCGGTAAGTGAGCCGTGGCTGCCGGTTCCGGCGTGCCTGGACCCGCGCTGCGACGTGCAGATGCTGCACCCGATGCACCGTGGCCCGGCGGGCATGAAACCTGAACCTGCTGCTGCAGGAGGCGCTGACCCCATTGCGCGAAGGGCAGCACGAGCGCTGCTACGGCGGACGGGTGTTCCGGCCCGGCGATAAGGTGACCCAGTTGCGCAGCAACTAAAGAAAAATGAGCGCTGAGGACGTCTTCAACGGCACCGTCGACGTCGTCACCGGCATGTCGCCCGAGGACCACAAGCAGACGGTGCTCACCCACGAGTCGATCGACCACGCACTCGACGAGCTGACCGAGCTCACCCCACCCCTATCCGGTCTCCCGGCGGCGCCGTCACGGACTGAACTCCGCCGCCTCCATCCACAGGTCTTGACAATTCCTCAGATCAAAACTACGCGACAAGTCGATCACACCCCAGTCAGCACGAAATACCTAAAGTCCGTGGTGTTGACGGCTGGGCCGCTGATCGCGGCGACGAGCAATTTGTTGGCTACCTCGTGCAACTCGAACTCTGACAGCGGCAGATGAGGATGGTGCCTAGCGTGCGCTCATCCCAGCCACTAGGGCCCGCCCGGCCCGGCCGAAGGTAATAATGGCACTCCAGCGACACACGGCACAAATCCAGAAACCAGCCAGCTACTTAGGGGTGCGCAATGCGGATTTTGATGGCAGGCACGGGAAGTGGCGGTGAGCGGAATTTTGAGAACACCGTGCTCACCCCGGTCGACCTAGAGCAGTATGCAGGCAGCCTGACGGCGGACGATCGGCAGTTTCTGACGCGTTTGCACGGCCAGTTCGCAAGGGTCTGGGGCGTTCCCGTGCCGAAGCACAGCGGGATTACGGCCGCCACGAACCTGCAGCCGTGTGATCAGGTCTGGTTCCACCATGGCGGGCTTGTCCACTACGTAGCCACGGTGATGGCTGTGCTCAATAACCTAGACTTCGACCGGGCACTCTGGGGTGACAGCCCCTTTCCCCCATCGGGATTCGTCTTCACGCTGGCAGAACCTCAGGCCGCCCGGATTGCCAAAGCCGAGGTCAACAGGCTGCTCGGCCACGGGGCCCGCTTTACTTGGCAGGGCAATCTCCTGATCACCGAACAGATGAGCCGCAGGCTGGCTGGCGCCATTGAGCTCGTACTCACCGATTGATCCCCTGTGAAGGGCTCCCGGCTTCGCCGCCTGACCTTCACCGAGCACGGCATTGGCGATGAGGGATGTAGGGGCGGACCGGACCAGACAGTATGCAGCATGCGGTCGGCTCGGCATGAGCGAGCGTCTCCGTGGAACGCGGCGTCTGGCCCCCGGTCAGCGGCAGATGCGCGCGGTCCGATCCAGGGTGAGACAGTTCTGCTATGGATACGAAATCTCTGGAACGGGCTGCGGCGCTGCTGCGCGAGCGCAATGCGATTGACGCTGAACTGGCAGAACTCATGCAGCGGCCTATGACATCCGGCCATCTCGGTGAGTGGATTGCAGCGCAGGTCTTTGACATCCGGCTGGAAGTATCAGCCGTGGCAGCAGGCATAGATGGCCGCTTCCGCTCGGGCCCACTGGCGGGCCGGACCGTGAACATCAAGTGGTACCTAAGCGCGAAGGCTTGCTGGACACCACGGAGTGCATGGCACTCGATTACTAACCTCGTCCTCACCGGACCGCCGTCAGCGGCGGTGTCCTCGCGGGGCACCACCCGGCCATGGTGCATCGAGGCGGTGTTCCTGTTCGATGCGCGGCAGCTCCGGTCCGAGCAGATTATGCGCGGCGTGACGCGCGGCGTTGCCTCCAGCGTCATCAGGCAGCAGTGGGCAGCTGCCGAGATCCACCGCTCGCCCTGCCAACCCCCAGCTGACCGTGACCCCGCAGCAGGCAGAGCAGCTCCGGCTATTCGCTCTCTGACAGCAACAGCCCGGTCGGCGGCATGAGCGAGCGTTTCCAGCGTCGCCTCGCGCCATGCGAGAACGCCGGGAGGGAATTACGGATTAACTGCTGTAAGCAGGAGTGGTCGGGGGTAATCCTAGATCCTCTTGTACAGGAGGCTGGAGATCGCCGTACCGGAGCACATATCTGGAACCATGCGACCGTTGGCTTGCCGGTAAGATAATTACTTCAACCCCTTAGGAGCCCTTGATGGCACGTCATGAGTTTAACCCACTGGAACCGCGGGTTGCAATATACGAAATCGTCTCGGGTTTCGTCGCGGCCTTGGCGGTAGGCGTCGCTGGAGCATTCGGCTCCGACAAGACGACACCGAAATGGCTGCTGATCGCTCTATTCTTTGGAGGGCTCGCGCTTTGGGTTGGCGCGATTCTCTGGCTGTTTCTTGCGCATCTTCGGTTAGCGCACATAGAGTCCGGTCGAGCGGTCAAGCACGCACGGCTATCCGTCGAGTCCAAAGTCTGGGCGCGTCTGGGCATTGCGTCCACCGCGCTGCTGACTCTAGCGACAGCAGTCGCCTTCGTGCTTGCCGTCCGCCCAGACCCTAATTTTACGTCTCCATATGACGGACAGGATCCAAACGCGGCCAACTGTGTCGACGCCGCAGTCACGACCCCTGTTGGCCAGGACGGTCCAGGACTGTTGGACCTCGATGGGCGAAAAGTAGGGCACCTGGAACTAAGGGCGTCACCGAAGTGCGGCACGATCTGGGCTAAGGTCCTGCTCGACCCGAGCATCGCTCCGAGTCTCAAAGGAAGACTTATCATGCTGGTGATGTACAGGCCTGCAGACGGCGCGCGGGTCACCTATCCGCTCAGACTTAAAGGCGGCGCAGAAGGTTTCTCTAATATGATCTCCGCCACCGACAC
>JAWWPY010000498.1:0-3720 GCA_033854735.1 Streptosporangiaceae bacterium
GGCAGCGGTGTGGGCAATTGAATAGTTAGCGCGTCAACTGAGACGGGACGGCCACCCGCGGCCACATGAGTTCCACCCGTCATATGCTGGCCCGTATGCCATCAGCCGGCCCGGGTCGCTCGGCCGCCCCCACGACCGCGGTCGCCGTGGTGGTGGGCGAAGAGGAACTGCTCGTCGAGCGGGCGGTCGCGCGCCTCGTGAGCGAGGCCAGGAGCGCCACCAGCAACGGACAGGCGGGCATGGCCGACGACGTCCACGACGTGCGGGCGGCGGCGCTCAAGCCCGGCGAACTGGCCTCCCTGACCGCGCCCTCGCTATTCGGCGGCGGGCTCATAGTCGTGGTCCGCGACGTCCAGGATGCCGCTAAGAACGTCGCCGACGAACTGGTGAGCGCCGCGGCTGATCCGGTGCCGGACGTGGTGCTGGTGCTGACCCACGCCGGCGGGGTGAAAGGCAAGGCGCTGCTGGCTACGCTCACGGGACGGGGCGCCCCGGTCATCGAGTGCCCGAAGGTCACCCGGCTGGCGGAGCGGCTGCAGTTCATCCGGGCTGAGTTCCGCCAGGCGGGCCGGACCATCGAGGAGAGCGGCGTGCGGGCGCTACTCGACGCTCTCGGATCGGACCTCCGGGAGATCGCCGCGGCCTGCGGGCAGCTCGCGTCCGACACCGACGGTGTGATCGACCAGTCCGTGGTGGCCAGGTACTACCGGGGCCGGGCCGAGGCTAGCGGCTTCACCGTGGCCGACCGAACGGTCGAGGGCCGGCTCGGCGAGGCGCTGGAACTGCTGCGCTGGGCGCTGGCCGTTGGCGTGTCCCCGGTGCTGATCACCAGCGGCCTCGCCCAGGGCGTTCGGCTTCTGGGCCGGGTGGGCAGCGCGCCGCGCGGCCAGTCCGGTCAGGCCCTGGCGGCCGAGGTCGGGGCCCCGCCGTGGAAGATCGACAAAGTGCGGCAGCAACTGCGGGGCTGGACGCCCGAGGGGGTCGCACAGGCCCTCGCCACCGTGGCGGAGGCGGACGCCCAGGTCAAGGGGGAGGGTACGAGTCCCGGCTATGCGCTTGAGGTGGCCATCCGCCGGATCGTGGCCAGCCGGGCGACCCGCTGAGGCAGCTAGGCGGCCCCGCTGAGCCAGCCGCCGACCCGCTGAGGCGGCTAGGCGGCCCCGCTGAGCCAGCCGCCGACCCGCTGGGCCGGGCGCCGGGACCAGCGTGCTGGTCAGGCCTGCAATTCCGCGCAGCGCTTGGCGATCGCGGACTTGCGGTTCGCGGCCTGCCTCTTGTGAATCACGCCCTTGCTGGCGGCCTTGTCCAGGCTTCTGGCCGCGGTGCGCATGGCCAGCGTCGCCTCGTCAAGGTTGCCCGCGTCGGCCGCCTCACGGAATTTACGCACCGAGGTCTTCAGGGACGACTTGACTGCCTTGTTGCGCAGGCGAGCCTTCTCGTTCTGCTTGTTGCGCTTGATCTGGGACTTGATATTCGCCACGCGGAAGCCTCGCTAGAGATCTGGTCTGGGCGGCCGACCCGCACGCGGATTTCCCGCGTGGGAGCGCTGTGCACATGGGCCGCAGCGCAAACGTACCGACGAGACAGGGTAGCTCACCTGGGGGGCCGGGCTCAAACCAGCGCCGCTGGCCGGAGCCGGGGCGCGGGCATCCCCGGTGACATGCGACCATAGATCACGACGGGAGCCAGGTCTGCGGCAGCCGGGCAACGGCGCCGGATCCGTCCGTCGCAGCCAACGCCCCGCGCACCCAGCCCGACTTCAACCTGGCGGAATTCCTGTGTCACCACTGCCCGAGCAGCCCGTTACGGACCACGGGCCACCCGCGCCCGTCCCGGGCGGTGGGCAGCCAGCCCCCATCCCCGGCCAGACCGACATGGGCATCATCAGGAACTTTTGCATCATCGCGCACATCGACCACGGCAAATCCACGCTGGCCGACCGCATGCTCCAGTTCACCGGCGTGGTGGGCGAGCGCCAGATGCGCGCACAGTACCTGGACCGGATGGATATCGAGCGCGAGCGCGGCATCACCATCAAGAGTCAGGCGGTGCGGCTGCCGTGGACCGGCGCTGACGGCCACCAGTACGTGCTGAACCTGATCGACACCCCGGGCCATGTTGACTTCTCCTACGAGGTCTCCCGCTCGCTGGCCGCCTGCGAGGGCGCGATCCTGCTGGTCGACGCGGCCCAGGGCATCGAGGCGCAGACACTGGCCAACCTCTACCTGGCGCTGGAGGCCGGCCTGCACCTGATCCCGGTGCTGAACAAGATCGACCTGCCGGCCGCGCAGCCCGCCAAGTATGCCGAGGAACTCGCCAGCCTCATCGGCTGCGCTCCGTCCGATGTGCTCCGGGTGTCCGCCAAAACCGGCGAGGGCGTGCCCGAGCTGCTGAACGCCGTGGTGGAGCAGGTCCCGCCGCCGCAAGGCGACCCGGAGGCACCGCCCCGTGCGCTGATCTTCGATTCCGTCTACGACACCTACCGTGGCGTGGTCACTTATGTGCGGGTCGTTGACGGCCGCCTGACCCGCCGCGAGAAGAGCCTGATGATGTCCACCAGGGCGGCGCACGACACGCTCGAAGTGGGCATGATGTCACCCGAGCCGACCCCGTCCGAGAGCCTGGGCGCGGGCGAGGTCGGCTACCTGATCACTGGCGTGAAGGATGTCCGGCAGGCCCGGGTCGGTGACACCGTGACCAGCGCGGCCCGTCCCGCCCACGAGGCACTGGCCGGGTATGACCACCCGCGGCCGATGGTGTTCTCCGGCCTGTATCCGGTGGACGGGGACGATTACCCGGAACTCCGTGACGCGCTCGACAAACTGCGGCTGAACGACGCCGCGCTCGTCTACGAGCCAGAGACCTCCACCGCCCTGGGGTTTGGTTTCCGCTGCGGGTTCCTCGGCCTGCTGCACATGGAGATCGTCCGGGAGCGGCTGGAACGGGAGTCCGGCCTCTCGCTGATCTCGACCGCGCCGAACGTCGTGTACCGGGTGGTGCTGGAGTCCGGCGCGGAGCTGACCGTGACAAATCCAAGTGACTTTCCCGATGGGAAGGTAGCCAAGATCTTCGAGCCGGTGGTCCGCGCCACGATCCTCGCCCCGGGCGAGTACATCGGCACCATCATGGAGCTGTGCCAGGGCCGGCGCGGCGCGCTGCTCGGCATGGAGTACCTGTCCACCGACCGGGTGGAGATCCGGTACACCATGCCGCTCGGGGAGATTATTTTCGACTTCTTCGACCAGCTGAAGTCGCGCACCCGCGGCTACGCATCGCTCGACTACGAGCCAGATGGCGAGATGGAAGCGGACCTGGTCAAGGTGGACATCCTGCTGCAGGGGCAGCCGGTGGACGCGTTCAGCCAGATCGTGCACGCGGACAAGGCGCGCGAGTATGGCATCGCGATGACCTCGAGGTTGCGGGAGCTGATCCCGCGGCAGCAGTTCGAGGTGCCGATCCAGGCCGCCATCGGCGCCAAGATCATCGCCCGGGAGAACATCCGGGCCCTCCGCAAGGACGTGCTGGCCAAGTGCTACGGCGGGGACATCACCCGCAAGCGCAAGCTTCTGGAGCGGCAGAAGGAAGGCAAGCGCCGGATGAAGACCATCGGCCGGGTCGAGGTGCCACAGGAGGCTTTCGTCGCCGCGCTGTCCACCCAGCCCGAACGCCAACGCTAAGCAACGGCTGGCGGGTGCTGGTCGCCCCGGCCGCGGCGCGGCC
>JAWWPY010000499.1:0-3045 GCA_033854735.1 Streptosporangiaceae bacterium
CAGCTTCCCCAGGAGGTTGTTCCTGCCGCGAGCCGATTCCATTGAGTTGCTCGTCGGCCGCCGGGTCAGCGTTACTGGCGCTCTGACTAAGCGGGCCGGCACGGCGGCGGGAAATCGTTCCGAGGGCGTGAGCGTCTCTTCGGCGCCAGTGGCGCCGCCGCTGCGCTAAGCACGCCGGGGGGAAAGTTGGGACAGCTTTCGGCCTGGTGTGGGGCTGTGGTGATGGCTGGGTTGCGGAATAAACCATCCATCAGGTGAATTTTGCTTGGTAAAGACCGCAGATGATCGGCGGCGTTGCTGTTAGGGCGGCTCCGAATTCAATGTGTACGGTGCGCCCAGTCTCGCGCTGTCACGGAGGTTGAGATGGCCCAGAAAGTAAGCATCGCGCTGGAAGACGACCTTGACGGTGGCCCAGCGGCAGAAACCGTGCGATTCGGGCTCGGCAGCGCGGAGTACGAGATCGACCTGAGCAAGAAGAACGCTCGCGCCTTCCGGAAGGGACTGTCGCAGTTCGTCGAGCACGCCCGCAAGGCGGGACGGGCTCAGTCGCGCCGCGCAGCACGCACGTCAGCAACCCGGCAGCGCAGCGGAGACATCCGGGCCTGGGCAAAAACCCAGGGAATTAAGCTGAGCGAGCGCGGCCGCATCCCGGCCAGCGTAGTCCAGCAGTATGAAGCCGCCACCGAAGGACACTGAACGCCACATCGGGCCCTCCGCGGCTGCCGAATTCCCGCCGGGGGTCAGTCCCGGCCGGCCACCGGTCCCTGTCTGATCACAGGGACCGGTGGCCGGGACCATCTGCTTCCGATGCGGCCGAAGGCTATGAAGATGCCGGCGGGGGGCGCGGCCGTTGGGAGCGGTGAGTATGACACCCGCCCTGCTCCTGAGCGCCTGTTCCTGGCGGGTGGGCAGGCATCACGCCCACCATGCGAGTCGAGACCAGAGTTGCGAGCGGGGCGCCAAGGGCGTCGCCAGCAGTCAGAGCGGCGACCTAATTCACCATGCACGGCAGAAGAGTGCGGGTGGCCGTCAGGTGCCCAGCCGCAGAATGGTTTCCTGGATGTCTTCGTTCCGTCCCGCAGCGAACGATTTATCGGTCCCGATTGCTTTGAATCCGCATTTTTGAAGGACGCGGAGTGAACTCGACTTTCGCGTTTTTGGGTCGTGGTGCGGCTGTGCGGGTGCAAGGGGTTGGTGAAGATGTCACCCCGGCCCCACTTACTTGTCATCCCGAATGTCATCTGCGGCGTGGAGTTTTCGGGTTTGACCGGCTTTCTCGCGTTCCGTGTCGTTTCGCGCGTTCCTGCGGCCCGGGGGCTGACGGCAGGTGATGCGCGTGTGGGATTCAGGGGATGCCGTCAGGGAACGTGCCCGTCATCGCGGCTTGCTGTGGCCAGACTGCAGGTGCGCTTTCATGTGGGCATCTGGGGTCGTTGATCGCTGGCGCGTGCCGGCTTCGTTGCCCGGGGCGGCTGGCCTGGCGGTTCGCTGCGCCGGGCTGGGCGGTCGCGCAGGTCTTCGACGGCGGCGAGCAGTGCCGGGGCGGCGTGGGTGAAGTAGTCAGCCAGCACCCGGACCTCCTGGGCGGTGTACCGCTGGAACACCTCGCGCATTCGGCGCCGTGCGGGCTCCAGGGCCGCGCCGATCTCATCGTGTCCGTCAGGCCGGCATGCCTCGACGATGACCTGCCGGCGGTCGGCTGCGTCCCGGCCGCGGCGCACGAATCCGGCTCGCTCGAGCCGGTCGATCATGCGGGTGGCCGCCCCGGTGGTGAGCCCGGTCTGCTGCGCGAGCTGGCCGGCCGTGAGCGCGCCGGACAGCGACAGCAGGTTGAGGCAGAAGAAGTCGGTGGCGTTGAGCCCGGCGGCCTCTGCTGTCGCGTGGCCGTGCAGCACCTCCGCGCTGACGTACCGGCGGTAGGCCGCGGCTCCCTCCAGGAGCAGCCGGTCTCGCTCGGCGTCGGTCGTTGCCACGGCAACAAGGGTAACTCATCTGCCCTGGTGCAGTAATCTGCGCTGTGATAGTATCTGCATCAATGCAGGTACTTACTTAGCTGAGGAGGATGAGGTGCTGGCGGCTGAGCCGATCATCGACATCGCTGGCGTGCGCAAGTCGTTCGGGAGAACGACGGCGCTCGACGGGCTGAGCATGCAAGTCGCGGAAGGGAAGGTGTCGGCGCTGCTCGGGGCGAACGGCGCAGGCAAGACCACCCTGGTCCGGATCCTGGCAACGCTGCTGAGGCCGGACGCCGGGCGGGTCACTGTCGCCGGGATCGATGTCGTGCGCCGTCCGGTCCCGGTGCGCCGCGTGATCGGGCTGGCCGGCCAGCATGCCGCGGTCGACCAGACCCTGACCGGACGGGAGAACCTGATCATGGTCGCCCGCCTGTACCGGCTGCCGGCCGCGCAGGCGCGGCAGCGTTCAGCGGAGGTGCTGGAACGGCTGTCGCTCACCGAGGCCGCGGACCGGCCCGTGCGGACCTATTCCGGCGGCATGCGCCGCCGTCTCGACGTCGGGGCGAGCCTGGTGGGCCAGCCCAGGGTCCTGCTCCTGGACGAGCCGAGCGCTGGCCTGGACCCGGCCGCGCGGCTGGAGCTGTGGTCGTTCCTGCGCGGCCTGGTGGCCCAGGGCGCCACGCTCTTGCTGACCACCCAGCAGCTCGAAGAAGCCGATCACCTCGCCGACGCCGTCACCATCATCGACCATGGCGCGCTGGTCACCGAGGGGACCCCGGAGCAGCTCAAGGCCGGGCTCGGCTACGAGACGATCGAGGTGGCCCTGGCCGACCCGGCCCGGCTCCCGCAGGCCGCCCGGGTGCTGGAGCCGCTCGCCGAGAGATCCCCGCAGACCGACGGCCCGGCGGCGAGGATCTCCTTCAGGGCACGGCGCGCCGCCGGGGCGCTCCCCGCCGCGGTGCGCCTGCTGGACGGGGCAGGGATCGCCGTCGAGGACGTCACGGCCAGGCGGCCCTCGCTCGATGACGTCTTCATCAGCGTCCTCGGCCGTGCCTCAGCCGGGACCGCGGACGCGAGGCCGGCATGAGCA
>JAWWPY010000500.1:0-2556 GCA_033854735.1 Streptosporangiaceae bacterium
GCGCCACAACGCCGCAGCCGATCGCGGCGACGGGCAGCGCGGCGAACGGCGAAGTGCCGTGGAGGGCGAGGATCAGCACGAAGTACGCGCCGAGCCCCACGAACACCTGCTGGCCCACCGACACCAGGCCGGCGTAGCCCGCCAGCAGGTTCCACATGCTCGCCATCGTGAGCACGATGAACCCCTGAACCAGGATGGCGGTGGTACCCGAGTACACGATGTATGGGAGCATCGCGAGGACCACGACAACGATGAGTGCGCCCGCCGCCGTCCAGGCCACATTCCTGCGTGACCGGGTGACCCGGAATTTCTCTGCCGAACGGGCGGGGGTGTCCGTGACCATGCTCACGACTGTGCCCTCCGGGTAATCAGGCCCTGCGGGCGCAGCACCAGCACAGCGAGGAAGACGATAAACCCGGCGAGGAGCTCGTCGGAGATGTTGATCTGCGCGCCGATCTGCTGGGCCACGCCCAGGACCACACCGCCGACCAGGGTGCCCCACAGGGAGCCGAGCCCGCCGATCACCACCGCCGCGAACGCGAACAGCAGGATCGTATCGGTACCCGTGGTCGGCGAGAGCTGGGAGTACATGCCGTACGCGATGCCGCCCAGGGCCACGGTGCCGAAGGCCAGCGCCGCCGCGATGCCGAACACGTGCCGGTAGTCAGCCCCGGCCAGCTGCGCCGCCTCCCGGTCGTCGGCGACCGCGCGGATAAGGCGCCCGTATCTGGACGCGGACAGGAAGTACTGCAGCCCGCCCAGCACGATCACGGCGACCGCGAAGACCACCACGAGCAGGTAGCCGATCTGGATCTGCGAGCCGATCTTGAAGGAGCCGCTCACCAGGGGCAGTCCGGTGCCGATCGCGCGGCTGTTGGCCGTGAAGAACTGGAGCAGGCCGTTCTCGATCACCACCGACAGGCCGAAGGTGACCATCAGCGTGGTGAGCACGCTGCGGTCGAGTGCACCCTGGATGACCGTGCGCTGCAGGACGTAGCCGAGCAGCGCCATCACCGGGACCACGATGACAAAGGACCAGAGCACCGGGATGTGGGTGACGGCGATGACGCCGATCGCGATGTACCCCGCGACCACCGCGAGGTCGCCGTGCGCGAGGTTCACGACCTTCATGACCCCGAACATCAGCGACAGCCCGCAGGCGAACAGCGCATACAGTCCGCCGGTCAGCACCCCCTGGATGATGGCATTGACCCAGGCCATTACGGCTCGCTCCCTTCGCCGGCCGGGCCGGACGAGGCGGCGGGGGCCAGGCCGAAGTAAGCCGCCTCGACCTGTTCCGCGGTGACGTCGGCGGGCCTGCCTTCCAGCGTGGTGCGGCCCTCCAGCAGGCACTGCAGGTGCGAGGCCACCCGCAGGGCCTGGCTCACGTCCTGCTCGACGAGCAGGACCGTGAGGCCGGTGGCCAGGATTTCCGGCAGCATGCCGTAGATGCGCTGGACGATCACGGGCGCCAGGCCGAGCGACAGTTCGTCGAGCAGCAGCATGCGGGGGTTCGCGACCAGGGCCCGGCCGATGGCGACCGTCTGCTGCTCACCGCCGGATAGCTGGGCGGTGGGCTGGTTGCGGCGCTCTCGCATCCAGCCGAACATCTCGTACACCCGCTCGATGGTCCATGAGCCTGGCCGCGCGTACGCGGCACCGACCTGGAGATTTTCGTGGACGGACAGCGAGCCGAAGAGCCGCCTGCCCTCCGGCACCATGAGGATCCCCTGCCGGGCCCGGCGCTCGGGCCGCAGCCCGGTCACGTCTTTCCCGTCGAACCGGACCGAGCCCGCCGTCGGGTGGTGCAGGCCGGCGATCGTGCGCAGCAGCGTCGACTTGCCCGCACCGTTCGCGCCGATGATCGCGTAGACCTCGCCGGGGAATACCCGCAGCGAGATCCCGTCCAGGGCCCGGAGCTGCCCGTGGTGAACGACCAGGTCGCTGACTTCCAGCAGCGGCGGCCCGGTTTCCGACCGCTGCCCGTTTCCCGGTGCGGTCACGGCCGCCTCCGTTCCCCGGCCGTCCCGTCCCCCTCGACCGCCGGGGGTGGTTCCAGGGACCCGCCGGCCAGCGCCGCGGTGACCTCCGTGCCGAGGAAGACCTCACGGACCGCGGGGTCGGCCAGCACGGTGGCGGGCGCACCGTCGCCGACGAACTTGCCGCCCGTCAGGCAGATCAGCCGGCTCACCACGGGGGTGAGCGCGCGCACCACGTGCTCGATCCAGATCACCGCGGTGCCCTCGGCGTTGACCTCGCGGACGATCTCGATCAACTGGGCGACCTCGGGATCGGTGAGGCCCCCCGCTACCTCGTCGAGCAGCAGCAGTGTGGGCTGCGTGGCGAGGGCGCGGGCCAGTTCCAGCCGCTTGCGTTGCAGCAGGCCGAGCCGTTCGGCGGGTATGTTGGCCTGGCTGGACAGGCCGGTCCGCTCCAGCGCCGCGACCGCGGCCGTATAGCTGGCCCGCCGCCGAAGCCCGCCGCCCTGCTGGGCGGCGACGAGGAGGTTCTCGAACACAGTCATGTCCCCGAATGGGCGCGGCACCTGGTAGGTGC
>JAWWPY010000501.1:0-2518 GCA_033854735.1 Streptosporangiaceae bacterium
CCGCCGGACCCGGAACTGATCCAGGTCTGCAACGCAACGGGTGTGACAGTTTGTCACGCTGCCTGCCAGCGCGATCAGGCGATCAAGGCCTCCCATGCGTCCGCGACGATCGTGTCCAAGGTCGACCGAGTTGGATGCCAGCCCAACTCGGTGCTAATGCGTGAACAATCGGCGCGGAGTTCTCGGGGCTCACGGACCGCCGGCCCCCAGCGCACGGGAACTGGCCGCCCGGTGATCCGCTCAGCACTCTCGATTACCTCGCTTATGTTCACGCCCACCCCGCTGCCGACGTTATAGAGGCGATGCCCAGCCGGGTCGGCAAGGTCGAGCGCCGCCGCGTAGGCGCGGGCCAGGTCGCAGACGTGGGTGTACTCCCGGACCGCCGAGCCGTCACCGTTCACGCTGAGGCCGTCGGCCTTGCCGGCGGCGACGAGGAGAGTCTTCGGGATGATCCGTGAGCTGTCCGGGTCACCGTAGCCGTCGACCGCACCGGCCACGTTGAAAGTTCTCAGCGTGACCGCGCTGACGGTCCCGAGCGCAGCCTGATAACCGATCACGGCCTCGGCGGCGAGCTTCGACGCGCCGTATGGATTGCTGGGCGCTGGTTCTTGTGCCTCGGTGATGGGCTGCCTTTCCGGCGCCCCATAGACCGCGCCCGTGGACGCGAAGACCAGCCGGAGCGGGCGGCCGCGTCTGCGAGCTTCCGCGTCCATGGCATCCAGATGGTTCAGCGTCCCGGTGACGTTGACCCGGAAATACCGGACAGGCTGCTCAAACGACTCACGGACCAGGGTCAGCGCCGCCAGATGACACACCGCGTCGGCGCCTTCGACAGCCTGTCCCAGCGCGGCCCGGTCGAGTATGTCGCCAGTCCGCAGCTCGCACGAGCAGGGCACGGACGTGCGCGCGAATCCGACCACCGAATGTCCCGCCATGGTGAGCTGACGGACGACGGCACGGCCAACGAATCCGGTGGCCCCAGTAACGAGAACGCGCATATGTCGCTGCCTTACCTGTGCTGACCGAGCAATAGGTCCTGGTGATGCCACGCAAGTTCCACACACGCCTGCGCAGCGGGCGCCAGCGGCTCAGCTGCTAGCAGCCGGTAAACCGCCTCACGCCGCCACGGCACAGCAATCGAGCCGTCGGCACCAAAACACGATGTCGCCTTCGCTATTCCAGGCGACAACATCGGAGAAGACCTGATCGAAGACTTCAGTGTCGATGACGAGAACCGTCAGTATCTCACCGGCAAGCGTCAGCGGGTCCAGCCCCACGCCCAGGTACCACACTCGGATCTGGCCATTCCTGCGGGCCTGGTTGAGACTGGCGAACGGCTCCTCGGCGTTGTAGTCGATCGGCCCACTAGCGCTACCATCGTGCTCAGGGTTTCCCAGGATCTCCTCGGACAGCTCACGCAGGATGTTATGCCAGATATCGAAGTCTGCCCTGATCATCCATGGCGCGATCCCGGAAGGCTGGAATACGCCCGCGGGGATGATGTGAGTCATCCCGCCAGCGAGGGCGACATTGTCAGGATTGCGGCGGTGCAGCAGAAGCGATGATTGGCCCGTGCCTGTATCGTGCCGGATGGTCAGGGTGTCGGTGCTAGGCAGGACCGGACGGCGCGACAAGTCGAAGGGATCACCGATCAGGCTTCGGAACGGCAACTCCGAGAACCTGATCCGGGTGGCGTCTCCATCGCAGCGCAGCCACGCGGCGGCGATCTCGTGCGCTAAAGCCTCGCAAACGTCGACCATGTCGAAGTAGGTCGTGTAACCGTGCGTCTGCTCCTGGAGGTTGCGGTCGCTAACCAGGTCCAGCAGACGATACGAAACCCGATTCTCGAACAGGGACGGCGGGTCAAGATCCCGGATCGCTTGACAGTACCTCGGGTAACGGCTGCCATGAGGCATCAGCGGCCGGCAGTGCTCGCTCTCAGCCTCGCCGCCCGTGACGGCAGGGGGGAGCGACTCGTCAGCCCATGCCAGCTTGAGTGCCCCGAGGTCGATCGGCTCGGCAGGCATCCAGCCGGGCGAGGTGATCAGGGGCGTGCCGGCGATCCGCTCCACTCCCCCATACAGCGATACCGCGGCCTTCGCGAGCCGAGGCCGTCGGTGGTTGAGGGCCATGCGAATCTTGCGCCACGCATCAACGTCTTCTCGAACATCACGAGCTAGTGCCGCATCAGGCAACGTTCGCCCCTCGTGGCGCTATGCGCTGGGGTCACGGAGACCGACTAGGTCGTGCTGCCAGAACGGCTCTGCGTATACCAGTGTCCCCGTCATCCACGGCTCATACTCCGCGAGCTTGATGGCCTGGAATCCGCCGTCTGGAATGCGCAACGATGGCTTCCGGAAGCCCTGGTCGCACCCGGGCGCAAAGCCGAAACGTGAGTAATAGCGTGGATCGCCCTCCAGGAAGACCAAGGGGACGGCCTGCTCAGCAAGTGCCTTAAGCCCATGCCGCACCAGCGCCGAGCCGATACCACGCTTTTGATGCTCAGGCATGACGGCCA
>JAWWPY010000502.1:0-2860 GCA_033854735.1 Streptosporangiaceae bacterium
GCAACGGGACCGAGGACAGAGAACGCGACCTCCGACGATCTCCGGTCCATAAAGCCGCCCGTCGACCTGCTCATCACCGGTTCCCCCCGACTGTGCCGTTCAGTGCAGGCTGACCAACAAAGAATCCCGCCATCGCGCTTGACCTGCAATACATGCTCTCAAACAAGGTCGTTGAGTGGCGCACTCCGCGACGCGATCAACCCCGGCCAGAAGGCAGATGCTCTCAATGGGGGTGGGGGGTGACTGCTCTCAATGGGGGTGGGGGGTGGCCTCAGTAGCTCCGCGGTCGATTGGATGGTCAGCCGACGCCCTGGCCTGGCAGGTGTTGGGTTCGAACAACGCAGGCTAAACCAGCGCTTGACGGGGCGTAGGCCGGCAAGATCGCATGTGCCTGGGCGGAAGGGACTCCGGGATCTTCCCCATGCTGCTCACCCCACCCAATGCCGGTAGGCCTCGATCCACTGCGCGCCAACCGGCGGCGGCTCTGGCAGCGGAAGATCCAGCACCCGGATCGCCTGGAGGATCCCGCCACGGGCGCACATGGCCAGGATGCTGTTGTCCTCGGCAAGGCCGATATGGTCCACGGTGACGTCGACGCCCAAGACACTGGTCACGAACGGGATCTTGAGGTTGTCCGCGATCATCACGTGGAAGCCCATCGCCTGCTCGTCGTCGCCGTAAGCGTCGACCGTAGCTTCCTCGACCATCGCTGCAAGTTCTGCTTTGCTCAGCGCAGCCACCGGGTAAGCGTACCGAGGCGCACCCGGGACCGATCCTCCTTGGGGTGGATCCGGGGTCGATGATCAGGGGCGTCACGGTCTAGTCTTATATAGACCGTGACACTCGCGAGGAGGCCCAGATGGCCATCTACTCGATCTGGGAGTCCTACTTCCCGCAGGAGGCAACCAGGGACGGCCAGGAGGTCACCGAGCGCATCTGGGAGGATATGAGGGGCTTCGAGGGCTACCTCGGGCATGAGCTGCTGGCGGACCTGGACGACCCCGGTCATCTGCTTGTGGTCAGCCGCTGGGACAGCCAGGAACGCGCCGACCAGGTGCTCGCCGAATACGCCGGCCATCCGAATGCTGCTACGGCGAACCGTCTGGCCGATAGGCCAAGGCGCCGGTTCATCGCCGCCAGGCTGCCGCCCGGATGAACCCTGCAGCGGTGATCGCGCTCGCCAACCTGCAGCGGCGCCGGCGCTGGGACACCGCACCCAGAGCACCGTTGCTCAACCTGCCCCGGGCACGCCGGGCGCTTGCCAGCGGAGGGCTGCCGGCCGACGGTCTCACCCAGGATGACCTCCCGGCCCTCGCCCGCCTCTGCGACGCGGTGTCCGAGCTCGGGGATTGCCTCGCTCTCCGCCGCCTGCCGGCGAGCCAGGCGGTCGAGGTCATCAACGAGCTGGCTTCAGGCTGTACCGGGACGACGCAGCTGTCCGTGAGCGGGCATGCCCTGCGAGGCAACGTGGACTGGCGCGATCCGGATCCGGTTGCCGGGCTGGCCCGCCGGACCATGCAGGAGTTCGACGGCGTCGATACGAGCCGGCTCCGCCAGTGCCAGCGAGAGGAATGCGACTTGCTGTTCTTCGATCGGACGCGGTCCAGGACGCAGCGCTGGCACGCAGAGAACCCCTGCGGGTGGCTAGAGCGTCAGCGCCGGCGGCGGGCACACAGCTGACGCTCGCTGCCGACGCCGAGCTGGGAGTCAACGTCTCCCGCTGCTGGTGCGGACACAGCGGCATCTGCGGGTCACCGCCGTTGATTGCTTCCTGACTGCCCGGGAGGCTATCCCCACTGGCCGGGCTGGTAGTCACCGGCGGGCTGGCGGGTGATGACGTTCAGCCGGTTCCAGGCGTTGATCTCGGCGATGAGCGACACCAGCGCGGCGAGCTGGTCGTCGTCGTAATGCTTGGCCGCATTCGCCCAGGCCTCATCGGTGACGCCAGTGGCGGCGTCGGCGATGCGGGTGCCCTGCTCGGTGAGGTCCAGGGCGGCCCGCTCGGCCTCGGTGAAGACCGTCGCCTCCCGCCACACCGCGACCAGGTTCAGCCGCAGCTGGGTTTCCCCGGCGTGCCCGGCGTCCTTGGTGTGCATGTCGGTGCAGAAGGCGCAGCCGTTGATCTGGCTGGCCCGGAGCTTCACCAGCTCCTGTGTGGCGGCCGGCAGGGCCGAATCGGTCACCACCTTGCTCGCCGAGACGAGGTACTTGACGAACTTGGTCATGACGGTGCTGCCGAGCAGGTTGAGACGCGATTCCATGGTGGTTCTTTCCCCTCTTACAGGTTGCGGGTTGTGGTGCGGGCCTCTTGCTCGCTGGATGGTGTGTTCTTGTCAGGAGTACGACGACACAACCCCCCGGGATGTCAGGCGACGTGCCCGCCTCACATTCCGGTGCGCTGTCTCGTCGATCTGGTGAGGGCAGATGCGAACCAGCGGAGGACGGCGGCACCATGAGCACCCAGTCCGGGCCAGGAGGCGGCGGGCCCGATCCGGGCCTGAACGCGGTCATGAGCGAGCGGCACCGGCTGATCAATCTCGCCTACCGGCTCCTGGGCTCCCTGGCCGATGCCGAGGATGCCGTGCAGGAGACCTACGCCCGCTGGTACGCCATGTCCCGGCCGCAGCAGGAAGCCATCGAATCTCCCGCCGGCTGGCTGACGACCGTCGCCAGCCGCATCTGCCTGGACCTGCTCGGCTCGGCGCGGGCCCGGCGTGAGCGTTATGTGGGTGAATGGCTCCCCGAGCCGCTGCCCGAACCTGCGGAGTGGCCCGGCGGGCGGCCGGGCGGCACCACGGCCGACCCGGCCGACCGGGTCACGCTGGACGAGTCGGTCAACATGGCCTTCCTCGTCGTGCTC
>JAWWPY010000503.1:0-2536 GCA_033854735.1 Streptosporangiaceae bacterium
TATGTCCGTGCACAGCTGGAAACAGCCGGACTCCCATGGACACAGCGGGACCTCGCAGCTGCGAAAGCAACAGCCCGCGAGGGCCGGGGACCCCCAGCTCACGGACCGTTTACGCAGGTAGTGGCAGGTGTTGGGTTCGAACCAACGTAGGCTAAGCCGACGGTTTTACAGACCGCTCCCTTTGGCCGCTCGGGCAACCTGCCATAGACCGTCCCGGAGGACGGGCACTGTGAAGGATAGCGGACACGGCGGTCGGCCGTAGCACGCGAGTCACGCACAGACCACCGCCCATCACCGCCACCCGCGCCCGTAGCACCCCAGGCAACCACCCGCCGCACGCCCGTGATCGGCGCGGCCGCCTCCGGCTGGGCGGTGTACCGCCACGACCGGGTACGGCACGGCCCACAAACCGGGCCCACCAGCGCCCACGACGAGGCTCACTACAGCCACGACCGGTCGCGGGCACCCACGCAATCCACCGCCCGGCAGCGTCGTAGATCCATCACACCCGCCTGAGGCCAAGTAGCCTCATCAACGGACGTGGCGTCTCCCGGATTGGAGTTGTGGTGGCGGACAGCAGTTTCGACATCGTCAGCAAGATCGACCGCCAGGAGGTGGACAACGCGCTCAACCAGGCGGCCAAGGAGATCGGCACCCGTTTCGATTTCCGCAATGTGGGCGCGTCCATCGGCTGGTCCGGCGATCACGCCGTGGAGATCCGCGCGAACAGCGAGGAACGTGCCAGCGCGGTGCTCGACGTATTCAAGGACAAGCTGGTCAGGCGCCAAGTGTCGCTGAAAACCCTCGACCCTGGCGAGCCGAAGCTCTCCGGCAAGGAGTACCGGATCGCCATCAGCCTCAAGGAGGGTATCTCGCAAGAAGAGGCCAAGAGGATCGGCAAGATCATCAGGGACGAGGGGCCCAAAGGCGTACGTGCTCAGGTGCAGGGCGAGGAACTGCGCGTCTCCTCGAAGAAGAAGGACGACCTGCAGGCCGTGATCTCCCTGGTCAAGAGCAAGGAACTCGATCTCGCGCTGCAGTTCGTCAACTTCAGATAGCCGCCAGCGCACCGAGATCTTCCCGGCCCTCAGACCAGCCCACCCTCAGACCGGCCCGGCTCTCAGACCTGGCTGGGCAAAGCAACCCGGCCGGTGGCCGGCCGGGGATGCGGCACGGCGATACCAGGCCACCCGGGTGGCGCGGGCGGGCTGCCCGGCTGGGGTGGTACCTGCGGAACCTTGGGCAGCTCATCCCCGCAGGCTGGCGCGGAAGGATACGTGCCTACTTTCATGTGCCCTCAGCCTCCCTCGGCAAGTCTGCCCAGCATTCCCCGTACCGGGCAGCGCCATGTGAACGTGCGCTTCGCAGCGCAATCATAATGCCACACTAAGTAACTATAGGCCGTTCTGCTGCCGGGCCGGTCTGAGGGTGGGCGGCGGGCATCCCCCCACGGCCAGGTCCCACGCCCTCCGCCATGATCACTTCTTTCGGTGCCGGCGCGCCGGGGTCGTGGGCCGGCGGGGGCGGCACAGTCCACATCCACTCGCGCAGCCTGTCCCGCTCGTGCGTGAGGTCGCCGATGTCAGGCTCCGCGTACGAGAACTCCGGAGACCAGAACAGGGCGTCGTAGGGGCACGCCTCGATGCAGATCCCGCAGTACATGCAGAGCGAGAAGTCGATGGCGAACCTGTCCAGCACGTTGCGCACACGGGGCCGTCCTCGTCCGGCCGGGTCCCCGGGCGGCTGCGGCACCGGTTCCTTGTGCGAGTCGATGTAGATACACCAGTCAGGGCACTCCCGGGCGCACAGCATGCATACCGTGCAGTTCTCTTCCAGCAGCCCGATTACGCCGCGACTGCGCGCCGGCAGCCCCGCGGCACCCCCGGCCGACCGCTCGATCGGGCCCACGGAGGCGCCAGCCGGCCGCTCGCTCGGGGCTGAGCCTGCCTCCCCGGGGCTCACCCGGACCCCCAGCCGTCGGGATTCCCGGAAGGCGGCAGCCGGCGCCCGCCGCGCGCCGCGCCGCCACGGTCACCGGGATCCTTGGCCCCCGGCCACTCCTTGGCCACCCGCGCCGCGAGCACGAAATCCTTACGCAACGGATGCCCTTCGAACTCATCTGGCAGCAGAAGCGGCGCCAGCCGTGGATGCCCCGCGAAAATCACGCCGAACATCTCATGCGTTTCGCGCTCGTGCCACGCCGCGCCCCGATAGACCCCGGTCGCCGTCGGCAACTCCGGAAAATCCTCCCCAACGACGCTCCGCAGCAGCAAATGATGCCGTCCGACCAGCGAGTACACATGCGCCACCACCGCCAGCCCCGCGTCAAGCTCATCGACGGCACTGAGCCAGTCGAAGAAGTCACAGTCCAGCTCGTGCCGGGCGAAAGCCAGCGCGGCCAGCCACGCCCCTGGGGGCACGGTCACCGTGACGGTGCCCTGGCTCACCTCGCATGCTGGCCCGGCCGAATCCGCGCCATCGGCCGCGGCGCCCAGGGCGGCATCCACCCGCTGGATGATCTCCTCCGGGGTCACTG
>JAWWPY010000504.1:0-108909 GCA_033854735.1 Streptosporangiaceae bacterium
CCGCGCTCATGGTCAGCGGGTGGGCGATCGGCCGACGGGGCAGCCGGGCCCGCACGGCCGCGGTGTGCCGCGCCAGCCGCGCCGCCGCAGGACTGCGGCGAGCTGCGCTGCGACCTGGCATGGCCGCTGAGTTATGTCGGGCCAGCTATAGCGCAAGGTGATGATTCCACCGGCGGCCGCGGCGTTGTCACGGTGACGGTCGCGCCAGTGCGCCTCCGGCGGATGCCACAGGTCCCCATCCAGCTCCACCCCGACGCCAAAATCCTCATACAACGCGTCCTTGTACTCCGTGCGCACCCCCCGGGCGGTCCTCACCTGGCGCCGTGCGGGCGGCAGGCCGTGCGGACGCTCGACATCACGGATGTAGCGGCGTTCCAGCGGGGAATGGGCGCCGCCGGAAATGTCGCCGAGCGCGCGGGCGAACTCGCCCCGCCACCGCATTCTCCTGCGTGCGGTCAGGGTGGCCCTTAGCCGCGCCGGCGTGGTCAGCCGTCCGGCGCACGCCCGGGCCAGCCAGGCGAAGGCGTCGTCCAGGTCTGCGGCGGACTGGGCCAGGTCGAGCGCAGTCTCCTCGATCCGGGTGCGCGGAGGTGTGAGGCAGGGATGGCGGGCCACCCGGATCCTGCTTGAACGGTGGATCACAAGCCCGGGGATCGCCTGGACCTGCTGTTCCCGCGGGATGCTCACGTGAATGAGCGTGCTCTGCTTGGAAGTCAGCCCGTCGAGTTCGGCGGCGGTCTGGAAGCTGAGGACAGCGTCCGGGCCCGCCCGGAGCACTGCGGCCCACAGCCAGGCCTCGCGAACCGGCTCACCCGTGTATGTGGCGTATACCCCGCGCTGCAGCCGCCGCCAGCGCCCCGAGCGCAGGCGCGAGCTCACCGCGGCAGACTCGAGCCCGACTTCGAGAGCCTGGGCACGCGAGATCACGCCGCGCTGGAGGGCCAGCAACTCCTCGTACTGGCCGGGAAGCTCTGATGGCATGCGACCAGCGTGGCCGTTTCGATGCCAGGACGGCGAGCCGTCTTCGCACCTGTGGATAACTCGGCACCGCCGGGCTTGGTTATCCACAACCTTGACCCGGCGCCTGGACAACCTGACCCGGTGGATGTACCAGGCGGCCCGGTTCGGCTGTGCCCGGTTCGGCTGTGCCCGGTTCGCCTGCCCGGCCGGCTGTCGCCGAGCATGAACGCGGTGGATTGTGCGCCAAATGCGCGCACAACTTCATCCCAGGAGGCTGGATGCCGACAACGTGGAGAGTTGTGCACCCTATGCGCGCACAATTCACCGCGTTGGCTGCCGATGGGGGACCGGGCGGCGGGAGACCGGGCGGCAGAGGCATCAGGTGGCGGAGGCATCAGGTGGCGGAGGCATCAGGTGGCGGGGACCGGGCGGCGGGGCACCGTGGGGGCGAACAACCGACCCGGGAGCGGCTTCGCGGCGGAATAGCCGACATGGCACACTGGTTCCCGTATGAAAGGCGTGCTCCGGGGTCGGTGAAATTCCGAGCCGGCGGTGACAGTCCGCGACCCGGCCGAAGGCGTGAGAGCGCCAGCGGCTGGCTGACCTGGTGGAATTCCGGGACCGACGGTTAAAGTCCGGATGGGAGGAAGCACGCGCGGGCGGCAGCCGCACTCAGCTGCCGGCCGTGTGCGCGCGTCCGCGTGCCCCCGGAGCCACCTGGCATAACGGCTCTGAGGAAAGGAAATCGCGGATGTTCACCGGAATCGTGGAGGAACTCGGCGACATCGTCGCGGTCGAGGTTCTCGCGGGGGCGGCCCGGCTCACTGTGCGCGGCCCACACGTAGCGGCGGACGCCGCGCGTGGTGATTCCATCGCCGTCAGCGGAGTCTGCCTCACTGTTGTCGAGGCCGCGGACAAGACATTCACCGCCGACGTCATGGCGGAGACACTGCAGCGGACCGCGCTCGGCGCGCTTGTTCCCGGGTCACCGGTCAACCTGGAACGCCCGCTGCGCTTCGATGGCCGCCTCGGCGGCCACCTGGTCCAGGGTCACGTGGACGCCCCGGCCACGATCGTCTCCCGCAGCCCGGCCGAGCACTGGGACGTGGTCCGCATCGCGGTGCCAGCGTCCCTGGCCCGGTACATCGTGGAGAAGGGCTCGGTGGCCGTGGACGGGGTCAGCCTGACCGTCTCGGCCGTCGGCGGCCCCGATGAGCAGCCCTGGTTCGAGGTGAGCCTCATCCCCACCACCCTGGAGCTGACCACCCTGGGCCGGGCGGAGCCGGGCAGCCAGGTCAATCTGGAGGTCGACATGATCGCCAAGTACGTCGAGCGGCTGGCCCGCGGGACGAAGGCCCGGCCATGACCACCAGTTCGCCGCCGCATGGCAGCTCATGGCTAACCGGGCCCGCGGCCGTACCACCACCCAAGATCATTCTCCCCAACGGAACACCAGCCAGCTCCCGGCCGCCGGCCGGCTCACCGGCCCAGGAAATGCCGGCCAACGGCGTGGCCGGTAGTCCCGGTACCCGCCTTGACGACGTGCCGCGGGCGATCGCCGAGATCGCGGCGGGCCGCCCGGTGATCGTGGTGGACGACGCGGACCGGGAGAACGAGGGCGACATCATCGTCGCCGCCAGCAAGATGACGCCCGAGCTCATGGGATTCATGATCAGGCACACCAGTGGGGTGATCTGCGTTCCCCTGCCGGGTGAGGATCTCGACCGGCTCCAGCTGCCGCTGATGACAGCGCAGAACACCGAGCGGATGCGGACTGCCTTCACGATCAGCGTGGACGCGCGGGACGGCGTGACCACGGGGATTTCGGCGGCCGACCGGGCCCGGACCGTCCGGGCCCTGGTGGACTCGGCCACCAAGGCGAACGAGCTGGTCCGGCCGGGGCACATCTTCCCGCTGCGCTATGCCGAGGGCGGCGTGCTGCGCCGGCCTGGGCACACCGAGGCCGCGGTGGATCTGGCCCGGCTCGCTGGACTGGCCCCGGCCGGCGCGCTCGCCGAGGTCGTCAACGACGACGGCACGATGGCGCGGTTGCCGGCGTTGCGGGCTTTCGCGGACTCCCGTGGGCTGGCCCTGATCTCGATCGCCCAGCTCATCGAGTTCCGCCGGCATTCCGAGCGGATGGTCCGGCGGGTGGCCGATACCCGGCTGCCGAACGCCCACGGCGAGTGGCGGGCGCTCGGCTACCAGAACTCGCTGGATGGCACCGAGCACGTCGCGCTGGTGCTCGGCGACATCGGCGACGGCCAGCAGGTCCTGGTCCGGGTGCACTCAGAATGCCTGACCGGCGACGTGTTCGGCTCGCAGCGATGCGACTGCGGCGCGCAACTGGAGGCCTCGATGGCGGCGATCGCTGCCGAGGGCCGGGGCGTCGTCGTGTACCTGCGCGGGCACGAGGGCCGGGGGATCGGCCTGCTTAGCAAGCTGAAGGCTTACCAGCTCCAGGACGGCGGCGCCGACACCGTCGACGCCAACCTGGAACTCGGCCTGCCCGCGGACGCTCGCGAGTACTCGACCGGGGCGCAGGTGCTCGCCGATCTCGGGGTCCGCTCCGCCCGCCTGCTCACCAACAACCCGGCCAAGGTTCGCGGGTTGTCAGGCTTCGGCATCGAGGTGGCTGGCCGGGTCTCGCTGCCCGTCGCACCCACCCCGGACAACCTGCGTTACCTGATGGCCAAGCGGGATCGGCTCGGCCACCTGATCGACGGCCTTCCCGTCGACCTCGGCGGGCTCGCGGAGCTTCAGTGAGCGGCACCGGGCGGCCGGCCGCCGACGCCGTGGACGGGGCCGGGCTCACCCTGGCCCTGGTGGCCACCCGCTGGCATGCGGAGATCACCGACAGCCTGCTGGGGCGCGCGCTGGCGGCGGCCAAGGCCTGCGGGATCGATGACCCGCTCGTTGTCCGGGTGCCGGGCGCCGTCGAACTGCCGGTCGTGGCCGCCGAACTCGCCGCCAGCCACGACGCGGTGGCCTGCCTCGGCGCGGTGATCCGCGGCGGGACTCCGCACTTCGAGTACGTGTGCGATGCTGTCACCTACGGCCTGGCCCGGGTGGCGCTCGACGCTGGCAAACCGGTTGGCAACGGGGTGCTCACCTGTGACACGCTGGAGCAGGCCCGCGAGCGGTGCGGGCTGGACAGCAGCTCCGAGGACAAGGGATGGGAGGCGGTCGTGGCGGCGGTCGACACGGCGCTCGTGCTGCGCTCCCTCCGCGCGCGACATTGACGCGGTGCTAGCCCCGGGGACATCCCCGGTGCCCCCGGTCAGTGACCCGTCCGCTTGCTGTGCTAGCCCGGGGGACCACCCCCCGGACCCCCGGCAATAACCCGTCCGCTTGAAAGGCTGCCTGGCGTGCTGTCCCTCGTCCTGCCCAAGGGCTCGCTGGAGCGAGCCACCCTTGAACTGTTCGACGCCGCGGACCTGACGGTCCGCCGGTCCAGCGACCGTGAATACCACGCGTCCATCGACGACCCTCGGATCGAGCGGGTGCGCTTCCTGCGCCCCCAGGAGATCCCCTCCTACATCGAGCGCGGCCTCTTCGATCTGGGCATCACCGGCCGTGACTGGATCACCGAGACCGGGGCCGAGGTCGCCTCACTCGGCGAGCTGCACTACTCCAAGGTCACGTCGCAGCCGGTGCGCGTGGTGCTCGCCGTGCCCAATGGCTCACCCTGGCAATCGGTCACCGACCTGCCGGAAGGGGTGCGCATCTCCACCGAGCTGCCCGCGATGACCAGCCGCTACCTGGCCGAGCACGGTGTAAAGGCCATGGTCATCCCCTCGTACGGCGCGACCGAGGCGAAGGTGCCGGACATCGTGGACGCCATCGTCGACCTCACCGAGACCGGCTCCTCGCTGCGCCGCAACGGCCTGCGGATTCTCGACACGCTGCTCACCAGCTATACCGAGCTGGTGGCGAACACCGAGGCGTATGCCGACGCCGCGAAGCGGGCCGCCATGGAGGACATCGCGCTGCTGCTCAGCGGGGCGATCCGGGCCCGCGGCAACGTGCTTCTCAAACTCAACGTTCCGGCCGCGCAGCTGCCGGCGGTGACAGCGATGCTGCCCGCCATGTCGTCGCCGACGATCACGGCGCTGGCCCACGGCGACATGAACGCGGTGGAGACCGTGGTGCCCAAGCGCGGCGTCAATACGCTGATTCCCGCGCTGAAGGCGGCGGGCGCGCGGGACATCCTGGAAATCCCCATCACCAAGATCGTGGAGTAGCCGGGTCAGCTGGCGCCCGGCTGCGGCCAGGCCCGCACCGGGCCGCGGGCCCGCAGGATGACCAGGGAGCCGGGCGGCAGGTCGCCGGCTCCCAGCGTCCGCACGATGACCAGGGGCGCGGCGGGATCCTGCTCGGGCTGCACCTTCACCACGGCGTCGTGCCCGTGGTAGCCGTAACCCACGACCCGGCCGGTGAGCCCGCCGGCGGTGAGGCCGGGGTGCTGGCCGTTCGGGCCCAGTTCGACCTGCTCGGGGCGGACGAGGACGGTGACCGGCCCGGAGGCTGTCGCCCGCCCGTCGTCCAGCTCGACCGGGAGCCGGCCGAGCAGGGTGTCCACCACGGCGCCGTCGAGGACGCCCGCGACGAGATTGGCGTCACCGATGAAGCGCGCCATGTCCGCGTCCACCGGGCGCGCATAGAGATCCTGCGGCGCGTCGCACTGCGCGATCCGGCCGTCGCGCAGGACGGCGACCAGGTCGGCGGTGGACAGGGCTTCGTCCTGATCATGGGTGACCAGGACCGCCGTCGTGCCCGCCTCGCGCAGCAAGTGCTGGACGTCCGCGCGGACGCTGGCCCGCAGGTGCGCGTCGAGCGAGGCGAACGGCTCGTCGAGCAGCACGATCTCCGGCTTGATGGCCAGCGCGCGGGCCAGGGCCACCCGCTGCTGCTGGCCGCCAGAAAGCTGGTGCGGGAAACGGCGGGCCAGGCCGGTGAGCCCGACCGCATCGAGAAGGTCGGCGGTACGCTGCCCCCGGCGGTCCCGCCGGGGCAGCCCGAAGCCGATGTTCGCCGCGACCGTGAGGTGCGGGAAGAGACTGCCCTCCTGGGGGACGTAGCCAATGCGGCGCCGTTCCGGCGCCAGGTGGACGCCCGGCCCGTCCGCGACGGTGCTGCCGATGGTCACCACGCCAGCGTCGGCCCGCTCGAACCCGGCCAGCACCCGCAGCAGTGTGGTCTTGCCGCTGCCGGACGGCCCGAGGATGGCCGTCAGCGACCCGGCCGGCACCTCCAGATCCAGCCCGGTGAGCACCTGATGGCTCCCGAACGCCTTGTCCAGGCCGGTGACCGCCAGCTGGGTCATGTCCCCACCTTTGAGTCCGCGGAACGATCGAAAAACCGCCCCAGCACCCAACTCGGGACGGCGGCCACGGCGATCATCACCAGGGCAAACGGCGCGGCCTGGCCGTAGGACAAGTTCGTCTCGTAGGCCCAGAACTGCGTGGCGAGGGTCTGAACTCCGGTCGGTATCAGGATAAGCGTGGCGGTGAGTTCCGTGACCGCGGACAGGAACACCAGGCAGAACGCGGCCACCAGGCCTGGACCAGCGAGGCGCAGCGTCACCCGGCCCAGCACGGCCAGCCTGCGCTGCCCCAGCGAACGGGCCACCTCGTCGAGACTGACCGGAGCCCGGGCCAGCGACGCCTTGACGCCCACCAGGGCCAGCGGGAAGAACATGATCGCGTAGGCGAGGACCAGCAGCGGGGCGGTCTGGTAACCGAACCCGGCTGCGTACCGCTCGCTGAAGTAGGACAGGGCCAAGGCGATGACCACACCGGGCATGGCGAGCACCAGGTAGGTGCTGCGTTCCAGGAACTGCCGGACGCGCCCGGCGTGCCGCACCGCGAGGAGGGCCACCGGCAGGGCCATCAGGGTGGCCAGCGCGGCGGCCGCCGCGCCGTACAGGGCGGTGTGCCCGGCCGCGTCCAGCAGCGAGACGCCGGTGAGCGCGGGCGGCCTGCCATCGACCATCCAGTAGATGCTCGCCCCGACGGGAACGCCCAGCGCCAGCCCGGACAGCAGCACGAAGCCGGCCAGCACCGGAAGCCTGGCCCGGCCGAGCCGCTGCGGCGGGGACACCCGCTGGACCAGCGCGCCGGACCGGCTGATCCGGCCGCGGCCCCGGGTCGCTCCTTCCCCGCCGAGCACGAGCAGGCTGACCAGTACGAGCACGAGAGACAGCGCGCAGGCGGCAGGCAGGCTGAACGCCACCTTGATCTCGGTGAAGATCTCGGTCGTGAAGGTCTGGTAGCCCACGATCTCGAAGGCGCCGTACTCGGCCAGCATCACCATCGCCACCAGCAGGCACCCGCCCAGGATGGCTCCGCGGGCCTGGCCGAGGGTGATCCGGGCAAACGTGCGCAGCCGCCCGGTGCCCAGGCTGCGGGCCACTTCCTCCTGGCTGGGATCGGCGCCCCGCAAGCTGGCCGCGACCGGGAGGTAGACCAGCGGGTACACGGCGAGGGTCATCACCACCACCGCCCCGCGGAACCCATGGATCCAGGTGGACAGCGACGCCCAGCCGAAGCTGATCACGAAATCGGGAATGGCCAGGGGTATCACCACCAGGACCGCCCACAGGCGCCGGCCCGGCAGGTCGGTCCGCTCGACACACCACGCTGCGGCCGTGCCGAGCACCGCGCACAGGGCGGTGACCACCACCGTGAGCCGGATCGTGTTCCACAGCAGCGTCGCGGTGAGCGGGCGGAAGATCAGCTGAGCGACAGTGGATGCGCCGCTGCTACGCGCCTCGGCCAGCAGGAAGACCAGCGGAAGCGCGAGAATCACCGCGATCAGCGTGCACGCCGCGATCAGCGCCCACGGGCGGCCCATCCGGCGCGCTCGCCGCGGCGATGCGGGCCGCGGCGCCTGCTGCTGGTGGGTGTCGCTGGTGAGCGCGGGAGATGACGTCATCAGTGTGTCCTGGCCTCCGGCGGCGTCACAGCAGGCCGGCCTGCCGCAGCAGGGCGACGGCCGGTGATCCGTCCCCTAGCTCCCCTATTGTGATCGCATTCGGCTGGAGCTTACTGAACGGGGTCTCCGGCGCGGCCGTCGTCACCCCGGCCGCCAGCGGGTACTCGTAACTGGCCGATTGGGCGCCGATGATCTCCTGCGCCTGCTTGCTGACCAGGAAAGCCAGGAACTTCTGGGCCGCCGCCTGGTGCGCGCTGGCCTTGAGCGCCGCGGCGCCCGAGACATCGATCACATAGCCGGGGTCGTGCGGCGCGAAGTAGGCGAGCTGCGAGTGCGTGGCCGCCGCTCCGATCTCCGACCGCATCCGGTACCAGTAGTACTGGTTGATGATGCCGAACGCCGCCGTCCCCCGGTTCACGTCGCTGGCGACCGTCTCGTTATCCGGGTAGAGATGGCCGGTCGTGTTGGCCTTCAGGCCGGTCAGCCAGCGCAGGGTGGCGGCCTGGCCCAGGCTGTGCAGCACCGAGGTGACGATCGGCTGGAAGTCCGTCTCCCCGGCGGCCAGGGCCAGCTTGCCCTTGTACCGCGAGTCCGCCAGTTGCCGCACCGAAGCGGGCAGCTGGCCGCGGGCGATCAGGCGGGGGTTGTAGATCAGCACGCTGACCCGGGCGGAGATCCCCACCCAGTCGCCCCGCGCCGAGCTGTACTTGGCCGGCGTCGCGGCCAGGGTGGCCGATTTCACCGGGGCCAGCAGGCCCTTGTCCTGGAGGAACTGCAGGGGGGGCGAGTTCTCGGCGTAGAAGATGTCGGCCGGTGACCGTGACCCCTCGGTCATGATCTGGGCGGCGAGCACGTCCTCGTCATCGCTGCGCACGTTGACGGTGATGCCGGTCTTCTTCTCGAACGCGGCGATAAGCTGGTCGGTGGTCTGCGGATGCTGGCCGCTGTAGAGAGTGATCGACTGACCGCCCGACCCCGCCGACGACCCACCGCACCCGGCCAGCACGCCGCACGCCAGCGCCGCCGCCAGGACCGGAATGGATCCCCAACGCTTCACGCTCAACTCGTCCTCCTGGCCGTCTGTGCTGCGCGAGGCTGCGGGCCGAACGAAGCTTAGGCTAACCTAAGTTAGCCCGTCAATTTCCGCCGGGTGCGCCCGCCATGGCGTCCCGGACCGGGGTGAACGTAATCTGTAGGTATCTCCGGGGGAAGTCCCGGCCCTGGTCGCGGCCCGCCGCGGTCGTCGGCCAGCGACTATCCCGGGGCCCCAGGCTGGGTGAGACGTTCAGAGGTGACAGGTCGTGCGAGACATCCTGGACCCCATAACGAAATGGTGGGACAGCGGCGAGACGTTCGGCCTGGCCACTGTGGTGCGCACCTTCCGCAGCGCACCCAGGGAGCCCGGCGCCGCGCTCGCCGTATCCGACAGCGGTGAGGTCGTCGGCAGCGTTTCCGGCGGCTGCGTGGAAGGTGCCGTCTACGAGCTGGCCCGCGAGGTGTGCGAGACCGGGCAGGCGGTTTTGCAGACCTATGGCGTGAGCGATGACGATGCTCTCGCTGTCGGCCTGACCTGCGGCGGGATCCTGCACATCTTCGTAGAGCCGGTCGACGCGGCGGGCTTTCCCGAGCTCGGTGACGTGGCAGCCGGTATCGCGGCGGGAGAGCCGGTAGCCGTGGCCACGGTCATCGAAGGGCCGGGCCGGGTCGGCGCGCGGCGGGTGATCTGGGCCGCCGCCGAGCCGGGGGCGACCGCCCGGGGCGGCGCGGCCGGGACCCTGGGTGCCGGGGACCGGCTCGATCAGGCCGTCGACGATGACGTGCGGGGCATGCTGGCCCAGGGGCTGACCGGCGTCCGCCGCTACGGTGCGCACGGTGAGCGGCGCGGAGATGACCTCGCCGTGTTCGTGCACTCGTTCGCGCCGCCGCCACGGATGCTGGTGTTCGGCGCCATCGACTTCGCCGCGGCCGTGGCCCGGGCCGGAAAGTTCCTGGGCTACCGCGTCACGGTCTGCGACGCCCGGCCGATCTTCGCGACCCCGGCCCGGTTCCCCGAGGCTGACGAGGTCGTGGTCGACTGGCCGCACCGGTACCTGGCCCGCACCCCGGTGGACGAGCGGACGGTGATCTGCGTTCTCACTCACGATCCCAAGTTCGACGTGCCGCTGCTCGAGGTCGCCCTGCGGACGCCCGCCGGCTACATCGGGGCCATGGGCAGCAGGCGCACTCACGAGGACCGGCTCGCCCGGCTACGCGAGGCCGGGCTCTCCGCTGCCGAACTCACCCGGCTGCGCTCGCCGATCGGGCTCGACCTGGGGGCCCGGACGCCCGAGGAGACCGCGGTGTCGGTCGCCGCCGAACTCATCCAGCTCCGCTGGGGCGGTTCCGGGCAGCCGCTCACCGGGACGTCGGGGCGGATCCATCACGGCTGAAGGCTCTACTCTTGGTGATTGTGAAGGCACGCATCGCCGGGGTGCTGCTCGCTGCTGGGGAGGGCAGCAGGCTCGGCAGTCCCAAGGCACTGGTAGAACTGGGCGGAATACGTCTGGTCGACAGGGGTGTCGCGCTGCTGCGTGATGGCGGTACCGCTCCGGTGGTGGCGGTCACTGGCGCGGCGGTCGTCGACCTGCTCGGCGTCATCACCGTGCACAACCCGGACTGGCGGAGCGGCATGGGATCGTCGCTGGCGGTCGGCCTCGGCTCGGTCCCGGCCAGCTGCGACGCCGCGGTGGTCGCGCTGGTGGACCAGCCGCTGATCGGGCCCGGCTCGGTGCGGCGGCTGATCGCCGCGTACCGGGCGGGGGCGGGCGTCGCCGTCGCGGCCTACTACGGCAAGCCGCGCAACCCGGTCCTGCTCGCTCGCGAGCACTGGCCGGCAGCGATGGCGCTGGCCGCTGGGGATGTCGGAGCGCGGCCGTTCCTGCGCGCCCACCCGGACCTGGTGACCCTGGTGGAGTGCGCGGACACCGGCAGCCCTGACGATGTCGACACTCCGCAGGACCTCGCTCGGATCGCCGGGATGGTCGCGGCCGCCGAGCCGACCGCCAGCTGACCTCGGCTGGCGGCGGCCAGGCCCGCAGTCAGGCCACGGTCACCTGGATACCCCAGGTGTGCGTCACGCTGTCGCCCGGCTCCAGCAGGAGCAGGTCCACCCCGGAAGCGAAGGCATTAGGGGGGCAGGTCATTGGCTCCACGGCGAGGGCCCGGCGCCGATGCGTGGGGTCGAGCGTGTCGCCGGTGAACACCTGGAGCCACTGGTAGCCGGGGCCCACCCAGAGCGCGACCTGAGTTCCGCCGCCGTCCAGCCGGGCCCAGGCGCGGCCGCTCGCGTCGCGGGTCAGGCCGGTAAGCGCGTGGTCGAGGCGCGTCCCGGCGAGCGCCCGGGATGCACGGAAGTCGAACGGGGTGCCGGTCACGTCCTGCACCGGGCCGGACGGGATGCCCCGCTCGTCGGCGGGCAGCCACATCCCGCCGGGCAGCATCAGTTCGCAGTCGTCGATAGCGGGCGTGCCCGCGGCCAGGTAGGGGTGCGACCCGGTGCCGTACGGGGCGGGCGCCGAACCAGCGTTGCGCGCGGTGATTCTCACCTGCAGGCCGCTGTCCCCGCCGAGCAGGTACTCGGCCTCGATGTCGAGGCAGAACGGGTATCCCTGGCGGCCCAGCAGAACGTGCCGCAGGGCAACCGCCTCCGAGGTACGTGCTGTGACATCCCAGCCGGCCCACCGGGTCAGCCCGTGGATGGCGTTGAGGTGGCCAGGCTCGCTCAGGTCCAGCTGGTACTGGATGCCATCGATGGTGTAACGGCCGCCATCCACCCGGTTTGGCCATGGAGCGAGGAGCTGGCCGGAGGCGCCGGGCGGCAGGATGTCGGGACTGTACTCCCCGATGACCGGCCGGCCAAGGTAGTGCAGCGCGCGCAGCCCGGCGCCGAGTTCGGTAACAGTAGCCCGGTAGTCGCCCGCGGAGATCTCATGCTGTGCGCCGGTGAGCGGAACCATGAATAGCTTGCCTGCGTCTCCGAGTCCCATTCGCGCCGGCCCGCTGCCGGTGACGCTGCCCGCGATTGTGCCACTGCCCGCCGGAGCTTAGTGCCGGCGGGGCTGCTTGGGGAGCGGGGGACCGTCAGCCCCGCCGGCTATTGCACCATAACCGTCTGGGTGGCCCATCCGGGTGAAGTTTCTCAAGCCGCAAGGAGTCCACAAGATCTTGCCCAGAGCGGGTTCGTCACCCACGCGGCATGCAGCCAGGATAACAGCTGGTCATCAATTACTTACTCTTTGTCGTTGTTCCCGGTAACCTGGCTTATCGGGGGTACCGCATGGCAGATGAGTCCGCGCTGACCGCGGATGCGGTGGCGCGCCGCCCGGCCGCGCACTCCTCGGCAGGCTATGCCTCCGTGGACCGGGATCTGGCCATCCCGGGTGCTTCGGCCCTGGTGCGCGAACTGGCCGCCGCGGCGATGGCCTTGGACGCCCGCCTGATCGTGGAGATCATCCGCGTCGCGGTGGCCTGCGACGGGGTCATCGGTACCTGGGAAGACCTTCTCATTCCGCTGATTGCGGGCATCGGCGACCAGCACCTCAGGACGGGCAGCCTCATCGACGTCGAGCACGTCCTGACGGCCGCTGCCTGTGACGTCCTGGCCGAAGCCTCGGCGGCGCTGTCCCGGCCGGTTCAGCACCCCCCGGTGCTGCTGTCCTGTGCCGAGGAGGAGCAGCACACCCTGTCCCTGCATGTGCTGGCGGCCGCCCTGGCTGAAGAGAGCATGGCCACCCGGATGCTCGGTGGCCGGGTGCCGCGCCGCGCCCTGGCCGAGGCCATCTGGCGCACTCACCCGGCGGTGGTCATCCTCTGGTCGCAGACCACGGCCACGGCGGACCCGCGTCCACTGGCCGAGTTGCGGGATCATCCCAGCCGTCCGACGCTCTTCGTTGGCGGTCCGGGCTGGGACCGTCACCAGATCCCGGACGCCGTCGAGTTCCTGCCCAGCCTGGATGTGGCCGTGTTTCAGGTGGAGGCTGCCCTGGGCCTGGATCGACCGGCGCAGCAGCAGTTTTAGGGCGGGCCCTGGACGAGCGGGATGAGAGAGCCGTTCCGGACGGCTTCCGCGGCCAGCAACCCGAACAGGTAGAAGTACGCCGCTTCCTCGTCGGTGAAGGTGCGCACCTCGTGCCGGGCGCCCCCCGACGCGCTGAAGACCTCGAAGCCGTCCGGAGTCCGGATCAGGCACATCGCACCGTCGGCCTCCTGCTCGAGGGCATAGGCGGTGCGCGGGACCGCCGCGAGGTCGGCAAGTTCGGAGAAGATCGACCGCGTCGGCACGCGCTGCCGGCGGGCCGCCCGCCCGCCCGGCTCGCGAGCCCGGCCGCGCCCCGTGCTGGCGTCCGTTCCCGGCGCGCCGGCCTCGGGAGCGGGCCGGAAGCCGTTCTGCGCCTCGGGCACGTCCAGCGGCTCGCCCCACCCAGTGGCCCGGCCGGGGTAACCGGACCCGTTCCACGGCCCGGGGGCTGCGGCCACGCCGTTGTGGTGGCCAGGGTCAGCGGCCATCGCATCCGCGCCCGCGGGCGCGGGCGGCAGTTCGGTTTCCGGCAAGGCGCGCCAGGGCGCCGTGCCATAGGGGTAGGACGGCACGGACGGTGTCTCGGCCGGGGGCTGGGTCCAGTGCAGGGGCTGCTCGACCTTTTCCTCGGTGAGCGAGGTCACCTCCTCGCGCGGCGTCAGCAACTCGAACACGCCGCGGTCCACCTGCCAGTAGCCGAGATCACGGGCCCGGCGGGCGTCGGTGCCCAGGTAGGTGATGTGCAGCCGGTTGCCGAGGTCGTCAAGGACCAGGCAGGGCTCGCCCCGGAAGATGCCGACCGGCCTGGACTCCCACAGGGCGTCGACTTCCGCCCGGATGACCCTCTTGCGCCAGTGCCCGGTCGCGGGCTCGAAGCCGAGTTCCTCGGGCGGCGGCAACGCCGCGAACAGGACCACGTCGGATTCCGCCGGGCCGAGCCCGACCTCGTACGGCGCACCGCGATAGCTCGCCATCAGCCGGAAGCGCATGGCTCAGAGCCGCCTGGCTGGGTGCAGCCACACTTGCCCGTCGTACTGGGCGATGAACTCCTCACCCTCAGCCACGATGCGGTAGATCTCCGCGCCCACCGGGACCGGCACCGGCAGCGTGTAGAACTCGGGAATTGCGCTGCGCGGCGGGCCGGGCGGCCCCAGGCCGTTCTCCGCGGCGGGCGGGACCAGGGAGGTCCCCATATCCAGGGCGCGCCACCGCAGCACGTAGATTTCCGGCATCCCGGCGGAGAACTCCGAGCCGGCGTAACCAAGACCGAGGACCTCGTAGAAGTCGGCCGGGTCGCGGAAGGTGCAGTCCCACACCCGGTACACGTATCCCGCGATGACCGACCGCTGCCCATTCAGGTACGGCTCAACGAGCCGGGGCGGTATCACCTTCTGCATCGGTGTGCCCGGCTCGATGGTCCCGGTCAGTTGGTCCGCGTGGATCGCGCTCCCCTGGGGTCGGTATGTGGGTGATGCCCGAAAGACTCTCATATGGCGATTTTCCCCTCAACTGCTTCGGCTGAGCCCGCACCGCCGCGCCCGGGCTGCGGATCAAGTAGCAGGCCGGGACGCCTAGGGTTGAGCCGTGCCTGAGCAGAACGCGGGCGGGCGGCAGCGGTCCGGTGACGAGGGCGGCGCGGATCCCATGGTGGCCGCGGCGCTCTCGGCCTACGCCGCGGGCACGGGCAGCGAGTATGCCGCCCTCACGGCGCTCGCCGGCTCCCGCCTGCTCGTGCCAGTCATTGCTGTCCTATCCAACGAACCCCACGATGCTGATGCGGCCGGTGGGGATGCGGCCGGTGGGGATGCGGCCGGTGAGAAGGTCAGCGAGATGGCATTGCCGACCCTGGTCGGTCATGATGGCCGGCCCGCCGTACTGGCGTTCACCTGCCTCGGCTCGCTTACCCGGTGGCGGCCGGACGCGCGGCCGCTCCCGGTCCCGGCGCAGCGGGTCTGGCAGGCCGGAACCCAGGAAGCCGGCGCCGTCGTTATCGATGTCGCCGGGCCGGTGCCGCTGGCCGTGGAGGGTGCCCGGCTGGCCGCCCTGGCCGGAGGCGGGAGAGCCCCGCTGCCCCATGAGGACCCGGACGTGCGGGCCGCGGCCGAGGCGGCGCTGGCCGGCGAGCCGCTGATCGCCGGCGCCCGGCTGGCCGAGCCGGCCGACGGCAGCGATGTCGCCCTCCAGGTGATGCTGGCGGCGGGGTGTGACGCGGCACTGGCGGGCGCGGCGGTCCGGCGCGCCGTGGCCGGCCTGATGACCGCCACGGGCGGCAGGTTCCGCCGCGGCGTGGGGGTGGCGGTGGTCGAGGCGGGCCGGATGCCGGGCTGGCCATGATCCGGCGGCTGGATGCGCGGCGGCCGGATGCGCGGCGGCCGGATGCGCGGCGGCTGGATGCGCGGCGGCCGGGCGGGATCGCCAGCGTGGGAGGATCTGCACCATGCTTCGCTGGCTGACCGCGGGAGAGTCACATGGCCGGGCGCTCGTCGCGATCTACGAGGGCCTTCCGGCCGGGGTGGAGATCACCACTGCCGATGTCGCCGCCGCGCTGGCGCGCAGGCGGGCCGGGTATGGCCGCGGCGCCCGGATGAAATTCGAGCAGGACGAGGTCGAGATCACCGGCGGGGTCCGGCACGGCCGCACGCTGGGCGGCCCGGTCGCGATCCGGGTCGCCAATACCGAATGGCCCAAATGGGAGACGGTGATGTCGGCCGACCCCGTCCCGCCGGAAGACCTGGCCGACGTGGCCAGGAACGCCCCGCTGACCCGCCCGCGGCCGGGCCACGCCGACCTGGCCGGCATGCAGAAATACGGGCACGACGACGCGCGCCCGGTCCTGGAGCGCGCGAGCGCGCGCGAGACGGCCGCGCGGGTGGCCCTCGGTGAGCTGGCCCGGCAGTACCTGCGTCAATCGTTCGGCATAGAAGTGGTGAGTCATGTGGTGTCACTCGGCGCGGTGTGCGCGCCCGAGGGAGTGCTCCCAGGCCCGCAGGACGGGCCGAGGGTGGACGCTGACCCGGTGCGCTGCCTGGACGTCGCCGCGAGCGCGGCCATGCGGGAGGAGATCGACGCGGCGCGCAAGGACGGGGACACCCTCGGCGGCGTGGTCGAGGTCGTCGGCTACGGCCTGCCGCCCGGCCTCGGCAGCCACGTGCACTGGGACCGGCGGCTCGACGGGCGGCTCGCCGCCGCGCTGATGAGCATCCAGGCGATCAAGGGTGTCGAGGTCGGTGACGGGTTCACCACGGCGCGCCGCCGCGGGTCGCAGGCCCATGACGAGATCGAGCCGGGCGCCGACGGAATCCGCCGGACCACCAACCGGGCAGGCGGGATCGAGGGCGGCATGAGCACCGGCGAGGTGCTGCGGGTGCGGGCCGCCATGAAGCCGATCTCCACGGTGCCCCGGGCCCTGGCCACCGTGGACGTGCGCACCGGCGAGCCCGCCAAGGCGATCAACCAGCGCAGCGACGTCACGGCGGTGCCCGCCGCCGGCGTGGTGGCCGAGGCGATGGTGGCGCTGGTGCTCGCGGACGCCGCGGCCGAGAAATTCGGCGGCGACTCGCTGCCCGAGGTGCGCCGCAACCACCGCGGTTACCTGGACTCCCTGGTGATCACATGACCACGGCGATCCTGATCGGCCCCCCCGGCGCGGGCAAGTCAACCGTGGGCCCGCTGCTCGCCGGGCTGCTCGGCGTCGGCTTCCTTGACACCGACAGTGTCATCGAGGAGGCGGTGGGCAAGCCGGTCGGCGACATCTTCATTGACGACGGCGAGGCGGCGTTCCGCGCGCTGGAACAGCCCGCGGTGGCGGGGGCGATCGAGGGGCACCACGGCATCCTCGCGCTCGGCAGCGGCGCCATCCTTGACGCTGGCGCGCGGCGGCTGCTGGCCGGGCACCGTGTCGTGTACCTGGAGACCGGGTTCGCGGCCGTGGCGCGCCGGTCTGGCCTGGACGGCCCGCGCCCGCCGCTGCCGGGGAACCCGCGGGGCCGGATGAGGGAACTCCTGGAGCAGCGGCGCCCGGTCTACGAGGACCTCGCCTGGCTGACCGTGGCCACCGACGACCGGGAGCCCCCGGAGATCGCGGAACTCATCGCCGAGGCCGTGGCCGGCAGCATCGCCGCCGACGTGGGCGAGGGTGCCGGCTCAGGAGATGGCTGGGCCGCGGCCACGGTGACCGAAGCGGGCGGGGCCGGCGGAGCCCCGGGCGTGGCCGGCGGACCCCCGGGCGGGACCAGTGGAGCGGCAGGTGGGACCGGCGAAAGCACCGGGCCGGAGGTGAGCCAGTGACCGTCACGCGCATCCCGGTTGGCGGCGAACGGCCATACGAGGTGGTCATCGGCACGGGTGTGCTCGGCGAGCTGCCGTCCCTGGTCGGCCAGGCGGCGCGGACTGTAGTGGTCATCCATCCGGCCGGGCTGGCTGAGATCGTCGGCCCCGCGTGCGGGGCGCTGGCCGCCGCCGGGTACCTGGTCCATGCCGAGGAGGTGCCGGCCGGCGAGGCGGCCAAGGACATCGCCGTGGCGGCCAGGCTCTGGTCGCGGCTAGCCGCCCACCGGGTGACCCGGGATGACGCGATCGTGGGCATCGGCGGTGGAGCCACCACGGACCTGGCCGGATTCGTCGCTGCCAGCTGGCTGCGGGGGGTCCGCGTGGTCCTGCTGCCAACGACGCTGCTCGCGGTCACCGACGCGGCGATCGGCGGCAAGACCGCGGTCAACATCCCCGAGGGCAAGAACCTGGTCGGCGCGTTCCACTCCCCGGCCGGGGTGCTCGCCGATCTGGCCGTGCTGGAGACGCTGCCGCAGGCCGATTACGTGAGCGGCCTGGCGGAGGTGATCAAGACCGGCTTCATCGCCGATCCGGTGATCCTGGACCTGGCGGAGGCCGACCCGGGCGGCGCCGTCGTCCCGCACGGCCGGCACGCCCGCGAACTGGTGGAACGGACAGTGCGGGTCAAGGCCGAGGTGGTCTCGGCCGACCTTCGGGAGGCGGGGCGCCGGGAGATCCTCAACTACGGGCATACCCTCGGCCACGCCATCGAGCGGGTGGAGGGATACCGGATCCGGCACGGTGAAGCGGTCGCGATCGGCATGGTGTACGCGGCGGAACTGGCCCGGCTGGCCGGGCGACTGGACGCGGGCGTGGTAACCCGGCACCGCCGCGTGCTGGCCGCCGCCGGGCTCCCGACCGCCTACCTTTCCGGTGCCTGGCCGCAACTGCGCGAGGCGATGGCGGTGGACAAGAAGTCACGCGGCTCCCGGCTGCGGTTCGTGATCCTGGAGGGCGTCGGGCGGCCGGTCATTCTCGACGACCCGCCGGAGGCGCTGCTGCGCGACGCGTATCGGGAGGTGCGCGCGGAATGAGGCAGCCGTGATCGTCATCGTCGGGTTCATGGGGGCAGGCAAGACCACTGTGGGTCACCTGCTCGCCGAGAAACTGGGCCTGCCGTTCGTCGACACCGACCTGGTGATCGAGCGGCGCGCCGGCCGCTCCGTCCGGCAGATCTTCGCCGACGACGGCGAGCCCGCCTTCCGCGCGCTCGAGCACGAGGTCACCGCGGAGCTCCTGGGCGGCCCGGACGCCGTGCTCGCGCTCGGCGGCGGGGGAGTGGAGCACCCGGCTACCCAGCAGTCGCTGCGCGCCAGCCACGTCATCTACCTCCAGGTCGGCTACGAGGAGTCGATGCTCCGGGTGGCCCACGACGAGGACCGGCCGGTGCTGCGGGCCCCGGATCTGCAGGCCATCTTCCAGCGGCGGCTGGCCAGCTACGAAGCGGTCGCCACGCAGATCGTCGCCACGGACGGGCGCCCCCCCGAGGCAATCTGCCTGGACATCCTGGGCCGTCTCGCCTAGACGTCGTAGAGCGCGGAGAGTTGTGCGCCATATGCGCGCACAACTCACCGCGTTGGCCTGCGAGGGGAATGTGGCGCGGGCAGCGCACCGTGGGGAGGCGGTCAGTGAGACCGCCGTGGGGAGGCGTTCAGTGAGACCCCGCGGCGGGCCTTTCCCGTGGTCGGTGAGAGCCTGGACGCACTGGTATCTCCTTAGGATTCTGCGGCGGAGGTCAGCGGCATGAGAGTCCTGATCGTGGCCGTTGGATCGCGCGGGTCTCGCCAGCACCTAGCCGGAGGCGCCCAAGCCAGCCGGCCTACCCGCCAGCCGGCCTACCCGTCAGCCGGCCTACCCGTCAGCAGGCCTACCCGCCAGCCGGCCTACTCACCAGTCTGGTCGTCTACCTCCGCGCTGGGAGCGTTGCTCTTCACCGACTCGATCCCGTTCAGCGCGGAGTGCTTGCTCTCGTAGCTCTCGCTGGTCGCGACGACCTGTCCGTTGCCGGCCACGAGATTGAAGTGGTACTTGCCGCTGGTGCCTTTCTTTACGACGAACTTTCCAGCCATGATTCCTCCTTGCCCGGACGTACTGGTTACGTCATCGGGCCGCTCAACTGCCCCCAGCCGCAGACAGCAAACGCGCCCGGCGCGATTCCCTGGCCGTCTTCCGGCGACCAGGATGTGTCGCTGGAGGACCATAGCTGAACGATTGACGTTCACTTTCTGGGCTGTATCCTGACGGGGAACGTTCAGCAATTCAGGTCCGACTGATCGAGGCGGGGGTGGCGCGGTGAGCACGACGCACCTGGCCGCCGGACGTCCACGCGATCCAGAGGTGGACCGCCGTATCGCGCAGGCCGCGCTCGACCTGTTCGCCGACGCGGGCTGGGCGGGCTTCGCGATGGAGGCGGTCGCGCGCCGGGCCGGCGTGGGCAAGGCGTCGCTGTACCTGCGGTGGAGCAGCAAGGAGACGCTGCTGACCGACGCGGTGACGCTGCGCCTGGCCCGGGTCGCCGACGTGGACACCGGCACCCTGTACGGCGATCTCGTGGAGCTCGCCACCCAGATGCTCGATATCTACGCCGGGGGCACCGGCCGCGCGGCGCTGCGTCTCGGCCTCGAAGCCGCCGCCATCCCCGGCGTGGCCGAGCACTACGAGGCGATGCGGCGGGCCCAGACCCTCGCCGCCCGGGCCATCGTCCGCCGTGGCATCGACCGCGGGGAACTCGCCGCCGGCACGTCGGTCACGCTCCTCCTCAACACGCTCGTCGGCGGCGCCATGATGCACGCGCTGAGCACCCCGCCCGACAAGCGAGCCGACCTGGCCCGCAACATCAGCGCTCATGCCGCGCGACTGGTCAACTTTCTGCTGCGTGCCGTCGCCGTGCCCGCGCCGAACGGGGCATGACCCTGACCGCCAACCTCGGCGCGGTCGGTGGCCTCGACATCACCGGCACCGCGCAACACGACGCTTGGCAGCGGGGCGTGCTTCCGCCGGTGGAAGAGGTCCGCCCGGGCCTGTGGTCGGTGCCGGTACCCATCCCGGACAGCCCGCTGCGGTACACCCTGTCCTACGTGTTCACCGGCGACGCGGGCGTCGTGATCGTGGATCCCGGATGGGACACCGCGGACGGCCGCCAGGCCCTGGCCGCCGGCCTCGACACCGCGGGCGCGGCGCTGCACGACGTCGCGGGCGTGGTGGTCACCCACATCCACCCCGACCATCACGGCCTGAGCGGCTGGCTCCGCCGCGAAGCCGGCGCGTGGATCGCGATGCACCCCATGGAAGCCGAGAGCCTGCCTGGCCGGCTGTGGCGCAACAGTCAGGGTCAGGCCGGCCGCGATGAGGATTGGCTGCGCGGCCACGGCGTCCCGGACGAGGATCTCGCTGTCCTCGCCGTGGACCCGGATCGGATCGCCCACGTTCTCGACCTGGCCGAGCCGGACCGGTTGCTGGACGACGGCGACCGCGTGCCCATGCCTGGCCGCTACGTCCGCGATGTCCGGGCCGTCTGGACACCGGGACATACTCCTGGTCACCTGTGCCTGCACGATGCCGAGGCCGGCGTCCTGCTCGCGGGCGACCACCTGCTGCCCCGCATCAGCCCCAACATCGGCGTGAACCGGGGAGACGACGGCGACCCGCTGACCGCGTATCTCGCATCGCTCGACCGCGTCACGAGCTTCCGCGCCGATGAGGCGCTCCCCGCGCACGAGTACCGGTTCCGCAACATCCCCACCCGCGCCGCCCATCTCATCGCCCATCACCACGATCGCAGCGCCGAGATCCTCCGCGCCATCGACCGCCTGGCCCAGCCGACCGCATGGGCGATCGCGGCCCAGCTGACCTGGTCACGTGGCTGGCCGGCGCTGCACGGCATGATGCGCCGGATGGCGCTCGCCGAAACGCTCGCCCACCTGCACCATCTCCGCACCACCGGGGACCTGGTCCAGGGCACCGGCACGCCGCTGGTGTGGCGGCGCTCGCCCGCCTGACGGGCCGCATGATCCCGGCGCGTTACCCTCAAGAGCACATACCTACCCAACGAAATTCTGCGGCGGCTGCCATCGTGAAGGGAATCGGGCTATGCGCATCGGGATGTCCCTGAACTACGCGGGCGGATTCGCGGAGACCGTCGAGGAACTCGCCGATTACGAGAAGGCGGGCCTGGACATCGTGTTCGTGCCCGAGGCCTACAGCTTCGACGCGGTCAGCCAGCTCGGCTTCATCGCGGCCAGGACGCAGCGGCTGCAGATCGCCTCGGGCATCCTGCAGCTGTATTCGCGCACGCCCGCGCTGACCGCGATGACCGCGGCCGGCCTGGACTACGTGTCCGGCGGGCGGTTCGTGCTGGGCATCGGGGCGTCCGGGCCGCAGGTGATCGAGGGCTGGCACGGCGTGCGCTATGACTCACCGGTCGGCCGGACCCGGGAGGTCATCGAGATCTGCCGGAAGGTGTGGCGCCGCGAGCGGCTGGAGTACGCAGGCCAGCACTACACGATCCCGCTGCCGCCGGATCAGGGAACCGGGCTCGGCAAGCCGCTCAAGCTCATCAACCATCCCGTCCGGGAACGAATCCCCATCGTGGTCGCGGCGCTCGGGCCCAAGAACGTGGAACTGGCCGCGGAACTGGCCGAGGGCTGGGAGCCGATCTTCTACTTCCCGGAGAAGGCCGCCGAGGCATGGTCCGGCCCGCTGGCCGCGGGCCGGGCCAAGCGTGATCCTTCGCTGCCGCCGCTCGATGTGGTGGCCCAGGCCGGACTGGCCATCGGTGACGACGTGCTGGACTACCGGGAGCTGGCCCGCCCGATGCTCGCCCTGTACATCGGCGGGATGGGCCCGTCGCGGACCAAGGGCCGCAACTTCTACTACGAGCTCGCGGTCCGGTTCGGCTTCGAGGACGTGGCTGGGCGGATCCAGGATGCCTACTTGGATGGCCGTAAGGACGAAGCAGCGGCCCTGGTGCCGGCCGAGTTGCTGGCTGGCACTTCCCTGATCGGGCCGCAGGCGCTGGTCGCGGAGCGGATCGCCGCGCTGAAAGAGTCAGGCGTGAGCACCCTCAACGTGGCGCCGCTCGCGCCGACGCACGAGGACCGGGTGCGCTTGATCGAGCAGGTCCGCGAGCTGGCGGACTAGGTACGCCGTAGTCCCGCGAGTCCGCCGGTGGCGGGCTCGCGGGACCGGCCGGCTGGTCAGACGGATTTCTGGTAGGCCCGGAAGGTGCCCACCGACAAGGCGGTGAGCAGTATGGCCAGGGCGGCGAGGCCGCCGCCCTGGGTCAGCACCCGGCTCCAGTCGGGGGTGGCGCTCATCGCGCCCCGCCCCGCCTCCAGCGCCCAGTTGACCGGATTGCAGTCGGCCACGATCCGCATCCAGTGCGGCATCAGGCTCGGGGCCATGAAAGCCGAGGACAGGAACGTCAGCGGCAGCAGCAGGAAAGCACTGAGCCCGATGATGGTCTCCCGCTGCCGGGCCAGCATGCCAATGGCATTGGACAGTGCGCTGAACACGACCGCGATCAGCATGGACGCGGCGATCAGGATGACCACGCCAGTCACGCCCCCCGGGTAGTGCGCTCCCGCGGCCAGGCCGAGCAGCACGATGATGATCGACTGCAGCGCAGTGATGATCGACTGCATGACGACCGAGGCGTTGATGATGGCCGAGCGGCGCAGCGGCAGGACGAGGAAGCGGTCCATGATTCCCCGGTCGATCTCCTCGAGTACCGTCATTCCGCTCCACATGCTGCTGGACAGCGCGCTCATCACCACCACCCCGGGCACGAGGTAGTCGAGGTAGGACGGTGCGCCGAAGCCCGGTAGCTCAGCCACCTTGCGGAACAGGGAGCCGAACAGGAACAGCCAGATGACTGGCTGGATCAAGGTGATAACCAGGTACGCGGGCTGGCGGGCCAGGGCCTTCAGCTGGCGCTGGGTCATCCAGGTGGTGTGGGCGGCGATGGTGCTCATCGTGATCCTCCGGCAGGGGTGTGGCCAGGCTGGCCGGTGGCGGTCGGCTGGGTGGCGGTCGGCTGGGCGGCGGCTGGCTGGCCGGGACCGGGCTGGCCGGTGACTGGCTGGCCGGTGACTGGCTGGCCGGCGCCGGGCTGCTCGGCGTCGGCCAGGCGGCGCCCAGCGTGCCGCAGGTAGACGTCGTCGAGCGTGGGCCGGGCCGCGGTGACGCCGTGCACGCCGATCCCGGCGCGTTCCAGCGCGGCCAGCACGGCTGGCACAGCGGTGGCGCCGTCATCCGCCCGGGCGCTGACCCGGTGCCCGTCAACCTGGATCTCGCGTACCGCCGGGACCTGGCCGAGGGCGGCGTTCACCTGGCCTGCGTCCCCGGGGGCGGCCAGGTCGACCTGCACCGTGTCACCGCGCAACTGACCCTTGAGCTCGTCCGGGGTGCCCTCGGTCACGACCCTTCCACGGTCGATGATGGCCAGCCGGCTGGCGAGCCGGTCGGCCTCCTCCAGGTGGTGGGTGGTCAGCAGGATGGTCAGTCCCTCGCCGGCCGACAGCCGCGCGATCTCGTCCCACATCGTCGACCGCGCCTCGGGGTCAAGGCCAGCGGTCGGCTCGTCCAGGAACAGGACCTCCGGCTGGTGGATCAGGCCCATGGCCACGTCGAGGCGGCGCTGCATGCCGCCCGAGTAGGTGCGGACCACTCGCCCGGCGGCGCCGCTCAGGTCGAAGCGGCTGAGCAGATCATCGGCCCGGCGGCCCAGTTCCTGGCCGCGCAGGCCCTGGATGCGCCCGGACAGCAGGAGGTTCTCCCGCCCGGTGGCCATCGGGTCGGCACCGGAGTGCTGGGCGACCACCCCGATGGCGTGCCGCACCCGCGCTGGCTGGGTGTGCACGTCCAGGCCGGCGACAGACGCCGTGCCGGAGTCGGCCCGGGCCAGCGTGGTGAGGATCTTCACTGTGGTGGACTTGCCGGCTCCGTTGGGGCCGAGCAGCCCGAAGACCGTGCCCGCTTCGACCGCGAAGCTCAGCCGGTCGAGCGCTTGGATGCCCTTCGGGTAGGTCTTGACGAGGTCGCGTGCCTCGATGGCCGGCGCTTCGGGGGCGGGCGCCGGGGTCCGGGGGGAGCGGGCAGTATCCGCTTCCCGTGCCTGGATACTCATTTCGTGTTCCTCCGTGCTAGGTCCGTTGCGTGAACCGGTCCGCGAGGAGCTCACCGAGTATCCTGTGGAGTGCAATAACCCGATCGGATCTCGTTCCTGCGGGATCGGTTCGAGGATCACGGCCCCTGGTCAGGTGTTCCCGCACCTGCTGGGGGCCGGTTCTCGTCATTGGTCAGTTCAGCGGCTCCTCTCGCGGCCCGGGCTCCGTCCGCCCACCCGCCGCGTCGGCGGACATGGTCTCGTCCAGGGCGGCGTTCGCCATGGCGGCGATTTCAGCCGGGAACTCCCCGGTCTTGTGCCACTGCGCCCACTCAGCCACGAGGGGGAACGAGCCGTCCTCGAGTTCGGACACGATGCCGCGCACCCACCCCAGTTCGGCCTCCTGCGTCATCAGGTGGTACTCGGACTCGAGCACGAACAGCCGCGGCAGCCACGGATACCGGGCGAGCTCAGCCCGCTCGTCGGAGAGCGCCTGCTGCAACGCCAGCGCCCGGTCGCGGAGGGCTTCGAGCACCTGGCCGGGGGTGAGCACCGACATGAGCGCCAGCGCCGCTTCGAACTGCGGGTACTCCTTCACGGGCGTGCCGAGCAGTTCGGTCAGCCAGTCTTCCAGTTCGGCGCGCCCGGCGTCGGTGAGCCGGTACACGGTGCGCTCGGGGCGGCGTCCCTCGCGGCTGGCCTCCATGGCCTCGATGAGGCCGTGCCGGGCGAGGTTGTCCACGACCGTGTACAGGGAGCCGTAATTCAGCTTGATGCTGCGCTCTTTGCCCTGGGACCGCATGGTCGCGGCCATCTCATAGGGATGCATCGGCTGCTGCCGCAGGGTGGCCAGGACGGCCAGCGCCAGCGGGTTGGAGACCTTGCGCCGCTTCCCGACCATCGCCTGCTCACCTGCTTCCTCATCCGGACTGTCCTGATCCGTATATCCGTAGCCGAGTATACGGATCAGGGTATCCGTCCGCAAGTATTTCCGTGAATGTCCGGTCGCGTTGGTAACACGGTGCGTCGCGTGCGGCAGGCGGCCCACCGCCCGCGCTAGGCGTGCGGCGGGGTGAGCCCTGGGGGGTGACGCTAGGCGTGCGGCGGGGTGGGCGTGGGGGATGGCGCTAGGCGTGCGGCGGGGTGCTCCTTGACGTCCGGCCGAGGGAGCGCGGGGTCGGCGCTAGACGTGCGGAGTGCATCTGGGCGGCCCAGGAAGCGCGTGACGTCCAGCGCCTCGTCATCCAGGGCCGCCGCGTCGGCCGCGGAGAGCCGGCCGAAAGGTGAGATCTCCACCGTGCCCCTGGGCATGGCCCAGGTGGCGACGGCCCGGCCGCGGACGAGCGCGAACGGCCGGAAGAGCCCGTTGACGGTGACGATTCCCGCCGCCGGGCCCAGGATCGGCTGGCGCGACGCCCAGCCGAGCAGCAGCGGATCGAACGGGCCAAGCAGCCGCGGTGTCGGCAGCGGCCCGCGGTCCGGCGGCCCGCCCAGCGCCGCGAGGCCGTCATCGCGCGGGCCCAGTTCGGAGGCGATCGCCGTCAGCCCGCGGCGGGCGTCGCGGAGCGGCAGCCCAGCCCATTTGGCCAGGTCACGGTCGGTGGCCGGGCCGTGGCCGGCTAGGTAGCGGCGGGCCAGCATGGCCAGCGCCCGGTCCCGGTCCACCGGCTCAGGCGGTGCCCCCAGCCAGTCCCGTACCAGCACGAACGCGTGCTCGCTGCCGATCATGGGTCCCCGCACGCAGATGCCGCGCAGGCTGGCCAGCCCCAGGACATGCACCAGCGCCTGGCCCTGGGTCCGCACCCCGGCCGCGCTGATCCGCTCGCCGAGCTGTCCCCGGGTGAGCGGCCCATCCTGCTCCAGGGAGCGCTCGACGACGCGGACCCCCCGGTCGGCCGCATCCGGGGAGACGCCCTCCTGGCCCAGCCGCCGGGCGTTGCCTGCCCGCAGCGGCGGGGTCGTCAGCTGATGCAGCCACCAGTAGTCGGCGCTGCGGACGAGGTGCAGCGTGCCGCGGTTCAGCCAGGTGATCAACAGCGAGCGGTCGGCCGTGAGCGCCCGGTCGACGTCGGCGGCGAACAGCCCCGCGGTCCGCGCCCTGATCGCCAGCCGGGCTCCCCGCGGATCCTGTCCCTGCACCGCGAGCAGCCGTTCGGCGACGTCCACGGGGTCTCTGGCGCGGGACCCGGACAGCAGTTGAGCGGCGCACCGTTCCGCGGTCACCGCCACTTCCCTGGCGGCCTCCCCGGCGGCGGGGCCCCTACCTGTCATGGCCCGATCGTGCCACGGGCCGCCGTCAGAATGCCCTGCCGTGAGCGGGCGGGAGATCATCGGGCAGGATGGCCGGGTGGGTGGATCCGAGAGCAAGATACATGTGAGGACGGCCCGGGCCGACGACGCGGCCGGGCTGGCCGAACTGGACGCCGCCGCGTGGTCGGCGGAATCGGGATTCCCGTCGATCCTCCAGCGGACCGCTGGATCGTTCTTCACGCCGGATAACCCGCCAGCCAGTCATCTGGTCTGCGAGATCGACGGCCAGGTCGCCGGGTACCTCGTGTTGCGGCCGCCCACCACACTCCTGGAGAACGCGCACGTCATTGGGGTGTTCGGGCTCGCCGTCGCGCCCGCGGCGCGGCGTTTGGGGGCCGCTTCCGCGCTGCTCGCGGCCGCCGAGCAGCGGGCCCGGGCCGCCGGGGCGCGCAAGCTCAGCCTCCGGGTGCTAGGCACCAACGAGCCCGCCATCCGCCTCTACGACCGGCTCGGTTTCGAGCGGGAGGGCCTTCTGCGCGGGGAGTTCTTCATCAATGGCGACTACGTCGATGATCTGCTGATGGCCAAGCACCTCGAGCCAGCGCAATAGACAATCGACGCAGCACGCCGAAGCCGGGGACGAGATGGCAGACCGGGACCGGCCGCCGGGAACACAGCTTCTGCGGCCGGGCCGGCGGCCGTACAGTCAGGGCATGCCCGACATCCACGCGAAACGCCGCGAGCGCCTGCAGGCCGTGGTGGCGAGCCTGGGCGCCGATGCGGCGCTCATCACCAGTCTGGTCAACGTGCGCTATCTCACCGGGCTGGCCAGCTCGAACGCGGCGTTCCTGATCCCCGCCGACGGATCTGGCGTGCTGGCCACCGACGCGCGGTACGCGCTGGCCGCCGTACGGGACTGCCCGGATCTCGAACTCGCCGTCAACCGCCTGGTCGCCGAGGCCCTCGCGGGCCTCGCCGCCGGCCGCGGGCTCGCCCGCCTGGCCTTCGAAGCGCACGAAGTAACCGTCGAGGGCCATGCGGCCCTCGTGGCCGCCACGCCTGGCGTGACCTTCATCCCGCTCGGGCGGGCGGTCGAAGAACTGCGGGTCGTGAAGGACGAGGATGAGATCGCCTTGCTCGCCCAGGCATGCGCGATCACTTCGGCGGCCTTCAACGACGTGCTGCCACACATCGCTCCCGGCCTGACCGAACGCGAGCTCGCTGCGGTATTGGAGCGTGCGATGAGCGACCGTGGAGCGGAAAGGCCGGCCTTTGACACCATTGTCGCCAGCGGACCCAACGGTTCTATTCCGCATCATGTGCCGACCAGCCGTGCATTGTCCCGAGGGGACCTCGTCACGGTGGACTTCGGTGCCCGCTACGCCGGCTATCACGCCGACATGACCCGCACCTTCGCGGTCGGTGAGCCTGCCGCGTGGCAGCGAGAGATTTACGCGCTGGTCGCAGCCGCTCAGTGGGCCGGCGTGGAAGCGGCTACACCTGGCGCTGATGTGGCGGATGTAGACGGGGCGGCCCGTGACCTGATCGAGAAGGCGGGCCACGGTGAGCATTTCACGCACGGCCTGGGCCACGGTGTCGGCCTGGAGATCCACGAGGCACCGATCATGGGGCACGACAAGACAGGTAGACTGGCGGACCGGGTCCCCATCACCGTCGAGCCAGGGATTTACCTTCCTGGCCAGGGCGGCGTCCGGATCGAGGACACCCTGGTGGTGCGGGTCGGCGCCGGGACTGCGGTACCCCGAGAACTGCTCACCACGACCACGCGGGAATTGCTCGCCCTCTGACGGGGGGCGGGTTCCCCCCCGCACGCAGGAGACACGACAGACGTGGCCACCACGAACGACCTCAAGAACGGCATGACACTTAATATCGACGGTCAGCTCTGGAACATCGTTGATTTTCAGCATGTCAAGCCCGGCAAAGGCGGCGCCTTCGTGCGCACGCGGCTGAAGAACATCATGTCGGGGAAGGTCGTCGACAGGACCTTCAACGCCGGGGTGAAGGTCGAGGTGGCCAGCGTCGATAAGCGCGAGATGCAGTACCTCTACCGTGAGGGCGAGGATTTCGTCTTCATGGACACGGAGGACTACGACCAGCCGCACATCCCGGCCGCGACGGTCGGCGATGCCGCCGACTACCTGCTTGAGGAGCAGACGGCCGTGGTGGCGTTCAATGACGGAGTACCGCTGTATGTGGAACTGCCCGCCGCGGTGGAGCTGACGGTCAGTCATACCGACCCCGGCGTGCAGGGGGACAGGTCCACCGGCGGCACGAAGCCGGCCACGCTGGAGACCGGAGCGCAGATCCAGGTCCCGCTGTTCATTACGACCGGCGAGAAGATCAGGGTGGATACCCGCACCGGCGACTACCTCGGCCGGGCGTGACATCCCTCCGTGCCTGCGCGCAGCAAAGCCCGCAAGCGGGCGCTTGACGTCCTGTTCGAAGCTGAAGTGCGGGACGAGCCCGTGCTCGAGATGCTGGATCAGCGAGCCGACGAGGCTAGCCCGCCGGTCCCCGAGTACGCCCGTGAACTCGTCCGCGGTGTCCAGGCCCACCGCGAGCGGATCGACGAACTGCTGAGCCAGTACGCGGAGGGCTGGGCGCTGGACCGGATGCCGGCGGTGGACCGGAACCTGCTCCGGATCGGGCTCTATGAGCTGCTGTGGGCGGACGACGTGCCGGACGCGGTCGCGATCAGCGAGGCGGTGCTGCTGGCCCGGGACCTGTCCACCGAGGCGTCCCCCGGATTTGTGAACGGCTTGCTGGCCCGCCTGCTCGATCTCAAGCCGACGCTGCAATTGTGACGCGGCCTAGCAGGCGCTGAACTAGCAAGTACTGGGCCAGCAAGCACTGGGCCAGCAAGCACTGGGCCAGCAAGCACTGGGCCAGTTTCGTTGCTGGCTTTCAGGCGGGCGCGAAGCGCAGCCTCAGCCCGAACCTGCGCAGAACTGAGAGGAACCACAGCGTGGACGCGCCGGTCCCGGCGACGACGAGCGCGGCGGTAGTGGCGGTCGAGAGCATCAGGAACGTCTTGGTCGGCTCGGTCACCATCAGCACCGCCAGGCCGGCCGTGAGCAGCAGGAAGATTCCCGCCCACAGCCAGGTCGCCCCCTGGAAGAAGCGGTGCAGGCCCGGGTGATGGGTGGCCGGCTGCCGCAGCGCGACCACCTCGGCGGCGAGCCGGGCGACGAGCGGATTCGGCCCGCGCGCCGTCCGGGCGAACAGGACGCACATGCAGAAGTTCGCGAGCGGGAACTGCAGCAGGAAGAGCCAGAGTTCGCCGGTGGCCAGCACCACCGCGGTCTGCACCGTGAGCACCACCGCGGAAATCGTCAGCAGGCTGGGCACCGATCCGGTCGCGACCTTGCGGATAGCGGCGGTGAGCCAGATGGCCACCAGCCCCGCGATCAGGCCGGCGTTGCGGCCATCAAGCCATGCGGCGATCATGTAGGCCGCCACGGGCAACCCCACGGACTCGGTCAGGTTCCAGCCCGCTGTGAGAAGCAATCGCAGCGGCCTGGGGAGTTCGAGGTCCTCGGCCATGAGCAAAGCGTAGCGCTGCGCCGGGGCCACGGCAGGCTTCGGCGCCGATATCCCTGCCATTGTCAGAATGTCCTAAGGATTCGGTCAGACAGAGCACAGCGGCCGGCCGCCTCCGGCCGTCAACCCTGCAGGTCACCGGAATTGTCCGTGGGCGGCACTACATTGGGACTGCGATGGCGTGATCAGAAGAGGGCGTCATTAGCTGGGGGCGTCATCAGCTGGGAGCATCGGCTGGGGGCGTCATCAGCAGCAGAGCGTCATCAGCGGAGGGCGTGACGAGGAGGGCGGCCATGGCCGGTGATCGTCGTGGCGGAGGCGTGCCGGGCGCCCAGTTCGGGCGGCCGGTCGGAGGCGCGCCGGGCAGCCAGGATGAGCGGCCGGTCCGGCGGTGGAAGGACGACGATCCGCGTACCGCCGTGGTGCGGGACGTCCTGCGGGCGGTGATCTCGGAGCTGGTGGCCGAGACTGGGCGTCCCCGGCTCGACATCGTGGATGCGGGGGGCGGGACGGGCGGCTTCGCAGTGCCGCTGGCCGGCTTGGGGCACACGGTAACCGTCATCGACCCGAGCCCGGACTCGCTCGCCGCCGCACAGCGCCGGGCCGCCGAGATAGCAGTGCCGCTCCGGGCCATCCAGGGCGATGTCGCCGATCTGCCTGCGGTGATCGGCGAGCAGGGCGCCGACCTGATTCTGTGTCACAGCGTCCTTGAGTACGTGGACGCCCCGGCGGCAGCGATGGCGGCGATCTCCCGCGTTCTGCGGCGCGGAGGCGCGGTGAGCGTTCTCGCTGCCAGTGCCGTGGCGGCGGTGGTTCACCGTGCGCTGGCGGGCAGGTTCGAGGAGGCCACCCGGCTGCTCGGCGGGATAAGTACGGGGCTGGCCGGGAGTGGGCTGGCCGGGGGTGAGCTGGGCGGGAGTGGTCCGCCCGCAGGGCCGCCGGACAGCCTGGACGGGGCCACTGACGAGCACACCGCCGGCCGGCCACGGCGGTTCACCCTGGCCGGGGTGGTGGGGCTGATCGAGGCCGCGGGCTTGCGTCCGGGGGCCGCGCACGGCGTCCGCGTCTTCGCCGATCTCGTACCCGGCATCTTCGCGGATGCCGATCCAGGCGCGGCGGAGGCACTGCTGGCGCTTGAGCGGGCCGCGTCGGCGCATCCGGCCTTCCATGACCTAGCCACTCAGTTCCACGTTCTCGGGTACCGATGAGCCACGCGGGGGGCACCGCGCAGGACCGTTCCCCGGAAGATCAGCCGGGCCGGGACGTCAGGGACGATGCGGGCTGCCACATCCTGCATGCCGACATGGATGCCTTCTATGCGAGCGTCGAGATCCGTGACCGGCCCGAGCTCGCCGGATTGCCGGTGATCGTGGGTGCCACCGGGAACCGCGGCGTGGTGCTCTCGGCGTCTTACGAGGCGCGGGCCTTCGGTGTCAGATCGGCGATGCCGGTGACGCGGGCCAGGCGGCTGTGCCCGCAGGCTGTGTTCATCGGCCCCCGGCATGCCCTCTACGCGGCGGTGTCCAGGGAAGTCATGGCGGTATTCCGGTCGGTGACCCCGGAGGTGGAGCCGCTCGCCCTCGATGAAGCCTTCCTCGACGTCTCGGGTGCCATCCGGCGGCTCGGGCCGCCGGCCAGGATTGCCGAGCTGATCAGGGCCAGCATCCGGGACCAGCAGGGCATCAGCTGCTCCGTCGGCGTGGCCAGCTGCAAGTTCGTCGCCAAGCTTGCCTCGGCCCGGTGCAAGCCGGATGGGCTTCTCGTGGTCCGCGCGGACGGTGTGCTCGATTTCCTGCACCCGCTGCCGGTGGCGGCGCTGTGGGGAGTGGGGGAGCGGACCGGGCAGATCCTGGCCGGCCTCGGCCTGCGCACAGTGGCCGACATCGCGCACATCCCAGTAGGCACGCTCCAGCGTGAGCTAGGCACGGCCGCCGGTTCGCACCTGGCCGCCCTGGCCTGGGGGCGTGATGAGCGCCCGGTGACGAGCAGTGTCCTGGAAAAGAGCATCGGAGCTGAGGAGACGTTCCCCAGCGATGTTGACGACCCGGAGCTGATCCGCCGGGAACTGCTCCGGCTGTCCGGCCGCACCGCGCGTGGCCTGCGCTCAGCCGGGTCCATGGCCAGGACGGTGGTGGTGAAGCTGCGGCTGGCCAATTTCACCACGATCACCAGGTCGCGTACCCTGCCCGAGCCGACCGACGTGGCACGGAAGATCTACGCCACCGCATGTGCCCTCTACACGGCGTCTGGCCTCGACTCGGGCGCCAGGCTCCGCCTGGTCGGGGTCAGGGCGACGGGGCTGGTCCCCGTCTCGCAGGCGGCCACCCAGCTGTCGTTCGGAGAGCGAGGCACGGGCTGGCGTGACGCCGAACGGGCCCTGGACCGCATTGCGGGGCGTTTCGGCACGGATTCGGTTCGTCCGGCAACTCTCTTCCGAGAGGATGCAGAAGTTCCCCTGGGCGTGGCGGAGGCCAGGGCACAGCGGCTGCCTGAGGCCTAGCGGTTGGACATGAGCCTGATATAGTTGCCCGTGAAAGATTTAATTCGAATCAGCGTTTGATGGCGGCGCTGGCGATTTGGGCGGCGGTGCGTCGGCGGTACTGGGTGTGTCCGGGTCTCCTGCTTTGGCCTAGCGGCCCTTTACCTTTCCGCTACCCTTCCACCAGGCGTGGCCACACTCGTATTCTGGGAATGAACCAGGACCGTGAGATGGAAGTCATCGCACCCGTCCCCGCGCGCGAGGTTTTTGGGAGGCGCCGTGCCGCTCTCTGAGCACGAGCAGCGTCAGCTCGATCAGATCGAGCGTGCGCTCTATGCCGAGGATCCGAAGTTCGCGCAGACAGTGCGCGCGAGGGATCCACGTGTGCACTACAAGCGCCGGGTGATCGAGGCCGCGATCGGGTTCGTGCTCGGCGTCGGCTTGCTCATGGCTGGTGTCGTGTCCAAGTACATCTGGATCGGAGTGGCCGGCTTCGTGGTGATGCTGGCCTGTTCGATGTGGGCACTGACGAGCTGGCGGCATGTCACCGGGGTGGCAGCATCCCGCAGCGGCCCGGTGCGGGAGCGCCGCGGTGCCCGCCCGTCCGGTCCGCGGTTCATGGAGCGCCTGGAGGAGCGGTGGCGCCGCCGTCAGGAGGGTGACCGCTAGGCCCGTCGGCGTACTGTGATCCGGTCCATCCAGCCGAACACGTCCAGGGTCTGCTGGAGCGCCGCGCCTGCGGGGGCGATCGTCGAGGCGGGCAGCAGCCACGCGTACCAGCGCGCAGCCCGGCCGGACATCCGCGACACCGCCCGCCGCACGACTGTCACGTCGGCTCGCAGCGTGCCGGAGGCCGCGGGTCCCATGGCGTAGTGGGCCCGTTCTTCAGCGTGCGCGATCCGCAGCAGAGCCTCGTTCTCCGCGGGCGCCAGCCGAAACGTCGCGGCCACGCGGGCGGCGAGTGCCCGCGGTGACTCGCTGGCCGGGCTGGCGATACGGTGATCGGCGAGGTCGTCAAGCAGTTCGTGCCACGCCGCGTGGGCCCGCCGAGAGTCATCGGCCGCGCCGAGCCACCGCCGGCGGCGGATGAGGGATCGGGCCGATCGCGGCGCGACCAGCGCCAGCGCGAGCACCGCGGCGATCAGCAGTCCGACCGGTACCGGGCTACTGCCATGTTTGTGACCTGTGAGAGATCCACCGCCCAGGCTCTGGATCTTGGCGCCCCGAGCCCCACCCAGCGGTGACCCATTCGAACTGGGAACGCCTGCGGCCGACGTCGGGCCGGACGTCGGCGAGACCGGGCTGGTCGGCAGCAGCGGGACCGTGTAGGAGGGCAGGAACGCTGTGCCCTGGCCCCCCGTTCCGGCCGGGGTCGGCTCGAACCGCAGCCAGCCAGCGCCCTGGAAGTACAGTTCCGGCCAGGCGTGCGCGTCGCCGGTCTTGACCTGCCAGCGGCCTTTCCCCAGGTACGTGCCGGGGGTGTAGCCGACGGCCACCCGGGACGGAATGCCCACCAGCCGGGCCAGTACGGCCATCGCGAACGCGAACTGCTGGCAGTAGCCGCGCCTGGTCTTGGTCAGGAACTGGATCAGGGCGGCTGAGCTGTTCAACTGGCCGACGTCCAGGCTGTAGGTGAACCTGTGCCCGGTGGTGAACCAGCGCTGCAGCGCGACGGCCCGGCGGTAACTGGAGCCCTGCCCCTGGGTGATCTGCCGGGCTAGCACGGCCAGCGGGGCGAAAGTCGCCGGGACGAAGAGGTCGGCGCTGGTTATGTCGGCCGGGGGCGCCAGGGACCGCTGGAGTTGCTGTTCGGTGGGGGACGGCCCCTTGCTCGTCACCGAATAGCTGAGGCCTGACAGGCTGGTGCTCGGGGAGTACGTCATGAGCGTGCGCTTGTCGATCAGCCAGTCTCCGCCGACGCTGACTGTCTGCGCCGGATAGGGCAGGGGCAGGAAATTTCCTGCGGACTGGCTGCCGGACAAACCCCGGGCCAGGGTGATCCTCGTCCGCTGGGTCGTGGTCGGCGTGCTCCGGTTTTTCCCTGGAGGCGCGGGCAGCCTTCCGCCGCGCAGCGGAATGACCTGCGACGGCGCCAGAGTCCAGGTGGTGCTGGTGAGCGTGCTGAGCACGTAGACCTGCAGGTACTCCGGGTCTGCCGAGCTTGTACGCATGACCAGGATGTTCGCGGGGACGCTCCGGTGCAGGTCACTGTTCATCTGGGCCAGGGGATTGGGCAGCGAAACGGCCGATCCGCTGCCCTCGCCGAGCCCGGTCCCGCTCCCGCCGAAGAGCTTGTGATCCCGCAGGCCCGGCACCAGCAGCGGCACGCAGAGGGCCAGCGCCACCGAAGCGAGGCCGATGCGCCGGCCTGATGCGGCCAGTTCCTTGGTGTTCGGGCCATCGCTCTGCCGGGTCGGGTAGTCGCTGTCGTCCCGCCCGTTCTGCCACAGGCTGACCAGCCGCCCCCAGACGCGGAGCCGTTCCCTGCCGTCCGCGGCGAGCAGGGCCAGGTATCCGATCATGCCCAGGCAGAACGCTGCCGCGGCGCCGAAGGAACCCTGGTGGTTGTTCGTGGTCAGCGGTACACAGAAGAGCACCAGCAACGGCAGCCCGGCGGTCGCTGGTCGGCGCAGCCGCACCGCGAGCAGGTCGACCGCCGTGGCGATGATCCCGATACCGGCCACGGCCAGCAGCATCAGCCCATGGCGGTCCGGCGCAGGCGGCGAGTATTTTGCCGACTCGGCCATCCCCTGCTGGGCGAGCCACCAGAGGTGGTGCAGGGATGCTCTCGTGGGCACCACCCGGGCCAGCGCCTCGGGCCCGGCGAACACGATGGTCAGGTAGAGCAGCAGCCCGGCCAGCGACGCGATGGCGGCGACCAGGGCAGGCAGCGCACGCCGCCGGGTGAGCGTGCCCACTGCGCCGATCATGACGGCCGCTCCGGCGCCCGTCCAGAACCACCGGCTCCCTGAGATCAGCGGGTACAGGGAGATTGAGGCCAGGGTGGTGGCGATGGCCGCGGTCACCGTCAGCCGGTGGTTCATTGCGGTGTCCCGGCCGGGAACCGGCCCCCAGGACCGCCGACTGGCAGGTCGGCGGCGTGATGCAGCTGTTCCCAGGCCACGCTGAGCGGAGTTTCGGCGCTGACTGTGACCGCGCGCCAGCCAGCCGCCCGCAGGATTGCGGCAGCGCCGTCGGCCTCATCCGGCATCCCGTTATCGGCAGCGGCGGCAGCCCAGCTCGGGACCGCGAGCAGCAATGCCATCGCGGTCCCCACGTCGCGGCGGCTCGCGGCGAGCTTGCGGGCCTGGGCTGGAGTGAGCCGGCCGGCCACCGCGACCAGCAGCCCGCCTGCCGCGTTATGGATCCCGTCCAGCCCGTTGGTGAGCTCGGTCCCGTGGGAGGTTTTGATGATCGCCAGCGAGTCCAGCAGGACATCCTCGAATGTGCCGTGCGCGCCGACTGCCCCCTGGTCGGTGGCCAGCTGGCCCTCAAGCCCGGCCCTGGCCAGGTGTACACCTATCGAGGCCGCTGCGCTGACTGCGTACTCGAACGACGAGCCGGCCCCGGTCCCGGCGTGCGCGCGGGCCCGCGTGTCCAGGAGCAGCACGGCGCGATTGCGCCAGCGCTGCTCCTCCCGCCGCACCATGAGCTGGCCGCGGCGGGCGGTGGACCGCCAGTGCACCTTGCGCAGCTCATCGCCGTCCCGGTAGGCCCGCGGCACCACGTCGTCCTCCCCGGCGGTGGACACGGTGCGGGTCCGGCCGCTGCCCTCACCGTGCCAGCTCCCGGCGAGAGTGGCCTGCGGCAGTGGCGTGATCGCCGGGGTAACGACGAGGCTGCTGTGCTCGGCGAACGAGTAGCCGAGCTCCACCAGCCCGAAGGCATCCGCTACCCGCACCCGGAGTGGGCCGATGGTGAAGTGGCCCCGGGTGCCGGATTCGATGGGGTACCCCAGCTCGCGGGCACCGCCCGGCTCAATACGCTCAAGCACGAACCGGGGCCGGGTGCCCAGCGGGTAGGGAACGGTGTCCTGGGCGAGCAGGAGCCCGGTCGGCAGCCGGGAGATGTTGTCCAGGCGGAGCGAGACGGTGGCGTGCTGCCCGGCGGGTACCCGCGACGGAGTGATAGTGCGGAGGCAGCGGATCCGGTAGCGGGTCCGGCCGGTGGCCAGGGCCGCGAACAGCGGTAGCAGCACGAGCACTATTCCGACGCTGAGCAGGGCGCGTTCACCGAGGCTGAGCCCGATTACCCCGACCGTGAGGCCGGCCGCGAGAAATGACTTGCCGCGTGTCGTGAATCCGCCGAGCAGCGCCCGCATTCCGGTGGCGTTTCCCCGTGCTCCGCCGCCGCGGCCCGCGGTGCTCACCGCAGCCGGGGCAGCGGCACCCGCTCGACGATCGCTGCCAGCACTCGCTCAGGAAACTGCCGCTCGACCATGGCCTCGGCGGTGGGCAGCAGCCGGTGGGCGAGGACCGGGCCAGCCAGCGCCTGTACGTCGTCGGGGATAACGAAGTCGCGGCCGTCGAGCGCGGCGCGCGCCCGGCTGGCCCGCAGCAGGTGCAGGGCGGCGCGCGGGGATGCGCCCAGCCGCAGGTCCGGCGCCGACCGGGTCGCACCGACCAGGGCGATGACGTACTGCTTCAGGGCCTCCGCCACGTGCACCCGGCGGACGGCCGAGATCAGGTCGCGCACATCCCCGGCGGTCGCCACCGGTTTCAGGGTGTCCAGCGGTGAGGATGAGCCGTGGATGTCCAGCATCGCCAGTTCCGCCTCGGGGCTGGGATACCCCATAGAAATGCGCGCGGTGAAGCGGTCCCGCTGGGCCTCGGGGAGCGGATAGGTACCCTCCATCTCCACCGGGTTCTGGGTCGCGATGACCATGAACGGCCGTTCCAGCGGGTAGGTGGTGCCGTCCACGGTCACCTGCCGCTCCTCCATGCATTCCAGCAGCGCGGACTGGGTCTTCGGCGACGCCCTGTTGATCTCGTCACCGACCACGATGTTCGCGAATACCGGCCCGGGCTTGAACTCGAAGTCCCTGCGCTCCTGGTGGTAGGCGCTGACGCCGGTGATGTCGCTCGGCAGCAGGTCTGGCGTGAACTGGATGCGCTGAACGGAGCAGTCCGTGGACCGGGCCAGTGCCTTGGCCAGCATGGTCTTGCCCACGCCCGGAACGTCCTCGATCAGCACATGTCCCTCAGCCAGCAGGACGGTCAGGGCCAGCCGGACAGCGCCTGACTTTCCCTCGATCACGGACTCGATGGCCCGGCCGACGCTGTGGCCGACCTGCACCAGGTCGTCGAGCGTGCGCTCGGCGCCCTGCTCCATGTCCAAGGACACCTGTCCTCCTAGCTCGCGTGGCGCATCCCTGGTCGCCGGCCGCGGTGTGCCCCGGCCGTCGGCGTGATGGTCCGTTCCGACAGTACGTCCTGCCATGGCTTACGCGCGATAAAGGTCAGAGGTTCAGTGCTCGCGGGGTATGGCCCCGGGCACCCCACTTCGCTCCATCGCTCTGAACTGGCATTTCTCCCGCCGGAAAGCCGGATCTGGGCTCGCGGGGCGTTGACGGTGGGGAAATGTGGGGTACAGTGGTGCGCTGTGGGGGCTAGAGCATGGCGGGCGGCGACTGCGTCCGGGGGAGTGGGAGGTGAGTGCCGGTGTTCCTGGGCACTCATACGCCACGCCTCGACGAGAAAGGCCGGCTGTTCCTGCCCGCCAAATACCGCGAGGAACTCGCCGGGGGACTGGTGATTACCAAGGGCCAGGAGCGCTGCCTCTACGTCTTCCCGGTCCCGGAGTTCGCCCGGATCACCGAGGCCCTGCGCACCGCGCCGGTGACCGCGAAGAACGTGCGGGACTACAGCCGCGTTTTCTTCGCCAGCGCGTCTGACGAGGTCCCAGACAAGCAGGGCCGGATCACCATCCCGCCAGGGCTGCGGGATTACGCCGCACTGGACCGTGACTGCGCCGTGATTGGCGCTAACACCCGGCTGGAGATCTGGGATTCCGCCGCATGGGAGTCCTACCTGGCGCAACAGGAGGACGCGTTCTCGGCGGCATCTGAGGAGGTGCTGCCCGGAGTTCTGTGAGTCAGGGCTGGCGAAGCCGGCCCGCTGTGCTCGGCGAGGTCTCCACCCGCGCCTGGGTGATCACGTCGGCTGGCGTCACTTCCCCGGCGCCAGGCGATTTCCGGGCCGCCCGCGCGTCGCGCGGATGGGGACCTGGCCGAGCACCCGGCAGACAGGCCGGCGGTATGCCGGCAGTTCTGCTATCGCAATGTCGGCGGACATGTCAGTGGATGTGCCGGCGGGCCCTGCCACTCGGCGGGCCCGCCACCCGGTAGGCAGGCCGGCAATATGCCGGCAGGCCTGCCACCTCGGCGAATATGCCGGCCGGCCTGCCATCGGGCGAATAGTCGGCCGACCGGCCGTCCGGCGGGCAACCGGCCGACCAGCCACCCGGCGGATAGCCGGCTGATCGGCCGTCCGGCGGACAACCGGCCGATCAGCCAGTGCCCGCCGATCCGGAGCGGGCGAGTTACGGCGAGAGTGGGGGCGATGGGCACAGGGTCGATCGGCACCGGGGCAGCCGGGCATCTGCCCGTCATGGTCGAGGAGGTCCTCGGCCTGTTCGGGCCGGCGCTTGAGCCGAGTGGCGCGATCCTGGTGGACGCGACGCTCGGCCGCGGCGGCCATGCCCGGGCGCTGCTGGACGCGCACCCGGGACTCGTGCTGATCGGCGTGGACACCGACGCCCAGGCGATCGAGGAGTCCCGCCGGCTACTCGCCCCGTACGCCGGCCGGGTGACGCTGGTGCACAGCCGCAACGACGAGATCCCCGCACTGCTATCCCGGCCGAACCAGGGAGGGCTGGGCGACCAGCGGGTCCAGGGGGTGCTGTTCGACCTGGGCGTCTCCTCCCCGCAACTCGACGATCCGGGCCGCGGCTTCGCGTACTCCTACGATGCCCCTCTCGATATGCGGATGGATCAGGGCAACCCGCTCACCGCCGCGGAAGTGCTCAATACTTATCCAGCCGAACGAATAGCACAGGTACTGCGTGAGTACGGCGAGGAGCGGTTCGCGCGGCGGATCGCGGATGCCATCGTCAGGGAGCGGTCCACGGCCCCGCTGACCTCCACCGCCCGCCTGGCCGAGATCATCCGTGACTCGATTCCGGCGCCAGCCCGGCGGACCGGCGGCAACCCGGCCAAACGAACCTTCCAGGCCCTGCGGATCGAGGTCAACGGCGAACTGGAGGCGCTCGGGCAGGCACTGCCCGCGGCGCTGGACGCGCTCGCGGTCGGCGGCCGCATCGTGGTGCTGGCCTACCACTCGCTGGAGGACCGGGCGGTCAAGACCGCCCTGGCCAGTGCGGCCGCCGATACGACCCCGCCCGGGCTCCCGGTGCCGCTGGAGTCGGGGCGGCCACGGTTCCGGCTGCTCACCCGGGGCGCGCAACGGCCGTCGGAGGACGAGGTGACCCGCAACCCGCGTGCCGCCTCCGCCCGGCTGCGGGCGGCCGAGCGAATCAGGGAGGCCGCGTGAGCAGGGACCGCGTGAGCAGGGACCGCGTGAGCAGGGACGGCGGCGGGCCGGGGACGCCCGCGAGCTGGAACCAGGGGGGCCGAGTGGCAAGGGGGACGCAGTTGTGAGCGGACGCAGCGATACACAGGCCGGATCGGGGCTCGGCACCCGAGCCACACCGGCGGAGCCTGGCCGGGTACGTTCCCGGCCGCCACGCCCGGCACCGGGCAGTGGCCGCACCGCGGCGCGCCGGCCTGTCACGGCCCGGCCTGTCCCGGGGCGTGCTGTCCCGGGGCGCACAGTCCCAGGGCGTCCTGTCACGGCGCGGCCTGTCACGGCCCGGCCTGTCCCGGGGCGTCCGGGCGCCGCGGGCGGCCTGCGGCGGGTAGCCGGCGGGGCAGCGGCCCGCACGTCGTCGCGGACGTCGTTCATCCTGCTCGTGGTCGGGCTCCTCGGCGGCGGCCTGCTCAGCCTGCTGATCATCAACACCACCCTGGCCGCAGGCTCGTACCAGATCAGCGACCTGCAGCAGTCCGCCGCCGCGCAGTCCCAGCAGATTGCGACGCTCAGCCAGCAGGTCGCGTCCGACCGGTCGGACGCCATCATCGAGCGGCGGGCGCTCCAGCTGGGCATGGTCCAGCAGCCGCTGAGCAATTACGTTGACCTGCGGACCGGCCGTATCACCAGCCAGCCCTCGACCGACCCGGGCATCCCGGTCGTGCGCGGATGGGTGCCGTGACAGGCAGCGAAGCGGGCGGCCGCGGCGGCGGCTCGCGGCGCACCGGCCCACCCGGGAGCGCGGGCGGGCCGCGCCGGCCGGGGGAGCCGAGACGGACCCGTGACCCGGGCCCGGGCTCGGCCGGCGGTGACGGCAGGCGGGGGGGTGGCCCCCGTCCCCGGGATAACCAGCCTCGGGACAACCAGCGTTCCAAGGGCGACCCCGGTGTCCGGCGCACGGGCGCGGGCCGCAGAGGGGAGGCGGCTGGAAGCGGCCGGCCGGGCGGTGCCGTCGGGCGGCCGGCCGGTGCTGGCCGGCCCAGTGGTGCTGGCCGGCCCAGTGGTGCTGGCCGAGCCGGTGGTGCTGGCCGAGCCGGTGGTGCTGGCCGGCCCGGTGGTGCCAGTCGGGCCGGTGCTCGCCAGCTCGGGCCGGTCCAGCCGCGCCCCGCGCTGCGCCGGGGCAGCCCCGGCCGCCGGCTGCAGGTCACCTTGCTGTGCATCGGCTTCGTGCTGTCGTTGGTGGCGGGAAGGCTCGTTCAATTGCAGGGAGTGGACGGGTCCAAGTACCAGGCCCTCGCCGAGCGGCAGCGGCTGCATTACATACCCGAGCCGGCGGTACGCGGCAGCATCAGCACCGCGGATGGCACCACGCTGGCCATGACCGTACCCACGGACCTGGTGTACGCCGACCCGCCCCTGATCACCGTGGCCAAGAAGTCGCTGGCCGCGATAGCGGCCGCCCTGGCCGGGCCGCTCGGCATGACCCAGTCCGCGATCCTCGCCTTGCTCCAGTACCCGACGTCCAAGGATTACGTGGTGCTGAAGCGGGCCGTGTCATCGACCGTCGGGGCCAGCATCGCAGCGCTCAACGAGCCTGGCATCGGCATGACACCCTCATACACCCGCGCCTACCCCAACGGGGATCTCGCCGCCAACGTCGTCGGCTTCACGAATGCCGACAGCTCCGGAGACCTGCGCGGCCAGGCCGGCGTCGAGCAGTCCTACAACTCGATGCTGGCGGGCAAGAACGGCCGCAGCGACGTCGAGGTCGGAACCACCGGCCAGGTGATCCCGCTGGGGGAGGACAAAACACAGCCGATGACGCCGGGTGGCAACGTGCGGCTCACCATCCAGGCCGACATTCAGTACGCAGCGGAACAGGCCTGCGCGGCGCAGGTCCGCAAGGTGAAGGCCGACAACTGCACTGCGGTGGTGATGCAGCCGGGTACCGGCCGGATCCTCGCACTCGCCCAGGCGCCGTCGTTCAATCCCGCCCATCCCTCCAGTGTGGCCGCGACCACCGACACGCCGGTGACCGACGTGTTCGACCCGGGCAGCACCGCGAAGGTGATCACGGTCGCGGCGGCGCTGGAGCACGGCGGGCAGACCACGATGACCCCATACACGATCCCCAACCAGATCGTGGTGGACGGATTCCCGTTCCACGACGGGGACTATCACCCGACCGAACGGCTCACCGTGGCGGGGATCCTGGCGCACTCCAGCAACGTGGGCATGGTTCAAGTGGTCCAGCACGTGACGCCCCAGGTGCAGTACCAGTACTTCAAGGCGTTCGGCATCGGCGAGCCCAGCGGGCTCGGGCTGCCCGCCACGAGTAACGGCATCCTCTACCCGCCCTCGAAATGGTGGGGGGACGAGCGCTACACGATGGCCTTCGGGCAGGGCGTGGCCGTGACCGCCGTCCAGATGGCCAGTGTCTATGCGACCATCGCCAACGGCGGGGTGCGCGTACCGCCGTCCATCGTGGCCGGGACCACGAACGCCAGCGGCCGGTTCGTGCCGTCCCCGACGCCCGCCAGCCACCGAGTCCTCCAGACCAGCACCGCCAGCGAACTGATGGCCATTCTCCAGCAGGTGCCGTATCTCGATGCCACGCTGGCCTACCAGCCCTGGGGGGAGATTCCGGGGTACTCCATCGCATCCAAGACCGGGACTGCTCAGATCGCGAATGCCGCTGGCTGTCTGTGCGGCGCATACGGCTCCAGCTACATCGGCATCGGCCCGGCCAGCGCCCCCAAACTGGTGGTGGCGGTCAACGTGCAGAACCCCCGCAAAGGCGGCTACTTCGGCAACGAGGTGGCCGGACCGGTGTTCAACAAGATCATGAAGTTCGCGCTGGAGACCCTCAAGATCGCGCCAGATGGTGCAAAGCGTCCGGACGTGCGGCTCACGGCGCCGTGATCAGCGGTACCCTCGGCGCGTGTCTGCGGCTCTGCGTCCACGTAACGTCCCGCCGCGCCCGCTCTCCGGACTTGCCGTGCTCCTGGGCGTGACGATGACCGGGCGGGCCGGTCCCGAGCCCTTCCACGGGCCCATCGGATCCGGCGGGATTACTGGCGTCACACATGATTCACGCCGGGTCGGGCCAGGCGATCTGTACGCCGCGCTGCCCGGCCGTCAATACCACGGAGCACGGTTCTGCCAGCAGGCGGTCGAGGCCGGGGCGGTGGCCGTGCTCACCGATCCGGACGGCAAGAGCCTGGCCCGGCACTCCGGTGTGCCGGTCTTCGTGGTGGCCGACCCCCGGTCCCGGCTGGGCGAGGTCGCCTCCTGGGTATATGGGAACCCGTCCGGCCGGCTGATGATGATCGGGGTGACCGGCACCAGCGGCAAGACGACCACCAGCTACCTGCTGGAATCCGCGCTGCGGATGGCCGGCCATCTCACCGGGCTGGCCGGCGGCGTGGAGACGCGGGTGGCGGGAGACAGCTGGCCGAGCCAGCTCACCACGCCGGAAGCCACGGACCTGCAGTCGCTGCTGGCCGTCATGGCGGAGCGGGGGGTGACCGCGGCGGCGATGGAGGTCTCGAGCCACGCGCTCGCCCTCGGCCGGGTGGCGGGCACCTCCTACGATGTGGCGATCTTCACCAACCTGTCCCCCGAGCACCTGGACTTCCACAGTGACCTCGACGACTATTTCGCGGCGAAGGCATTGCTGTTCACACCCGCCTACACCCAGATCGGGGTGGTGAACATCGACGACGCCTACGGCCGCCAGCTCGTGGCGCGGCCGCAGATCCCGATCACCACGTTCTCCGCGAACGGCGACCCGGCCGCCGACTGGCGGGCGGTCGATGTCCGGGCCGGCGCGGACGGGAGCGCGTTCCGGGTGATCGGCCCCGGGGGGGTGGAGGCGGACGCGTCCGTGGCGCTGCTCGGTCCGTTCAACGTCGCCAACGCGCTCGGCGCGGTCGTCGCTCTGGTGGAGGCTGGGATCGGCCTGGCCACCGCGGTGGCCGGGATAGCCGCCTGCCCCGGCGTGCCGGGCCGGCTGGAGCGGGTCGAGGCCGGCCAGGATTTCACCCTCCTGGTCGACTACTCACACAAGCCAGGCGCGGTGGAGGCCGTGCTGCGGGCGCTGCGCCAGGTCACCCAGGGGCGGCTGGTCATTGTGCTCGGCTGCGGCGGTGACCGGGACACGGCGAAGCGCCCGCTGATGGGCGCGGCGGCCGCGGCCCTGGCCGACCAGGCCATTTTGACCAGTGACAATCCACGGTCGGAGGATCCGCTGGCGATCCTGGCGGCCATGCTGGACGGGGTCCTCACCGTGCCGGCCGCGGAGCGTGCGCACGTCATCATCGAGCCGGACCGCGCTGGTGCGATCAAGCTGGCCGTGACGGCCGCGGCCAAAGGAGACATCGTGGTGGTGGCGGGAAAGGGCCACGAGCGCGGCCAGTACGCCGACGGCCAGGTGATCCCGTTCGACGACCGGGAGGTGGCGGCCGGGGCGGTGGCCGAGGTGCTGGCGGCCGGCCGCGCCCGGCCCGACGCGGCCCAGACCACGGGGGGCCTAACCACGGGGGACCCAACCACGGGGGAGACCGCGTGATCCCGCTCTCGCTGGCTGCCATCGCTGAGATCACCGGCGCCGCGCTGGACCAGGTGCCTGATCCTGCCCTCCTGGTGTCCGGGCCGGTGGTGATCGACTCGCGGGGGTCGGCGCCGGGCGCCCTGTTCGCGGCGCTGCCGGGGACGCGCGCTGACGGGCACGACTTCGCGGCCGCCGCGGTGGCGGCCGGGGCCGCGGCCGTGCTGGCCACCCGGCCGGTGGGCGTCCCGGCCCTCCTCGTCCCCGACGTTCCCGCCGCGCTCGCCCGGCTCGCGCGGCACGTCGTCGACTCGCTGCCCGGCCTGACCATCGTGGGGATCACCGGTTCCTCAGGGAAGACCACCACCAAGGACCTGGCGGCGCAGCTGATCGAGACGCTCGGCCCGACGGTCTCGCCGCAGAACTCCTATAACAACGAGATCGGCCACCCGCTCACCGTGCTGCGGGTCACTGAGCACACCCGCTACCTCGTTTCCGAGCTCTCCGCGCGCGGGCCCGGTCACATCACGATGCTGTGCCGGATTGCGCCGCCGCGGCTGGGCGCCGTGCTGGGGGTGGGGCACGCGCATGCCGGCGAGTTCGGCAGTATCGAGGAGGTCGCGCGGGCCAAGGGCGAGCTTCCCGCTGCGCTGCCCGCCGACGGGGTCGCCGTGCTCAATGCGGATGACCCGCGAGTGCTGGCCATGGCCGCACGCACGGCCGCCCGGGTGGTGACATTCGGCCGGTCACCCGACGCGGATGTACGCGCTGCGGACATCTCGCTCGACGAGCAGGGCCGGCCCGGCTTTACCCTGGTTACCGATGCGGGCTCGGCCACCGTTCAGCTCCGGCTGCACGGCGAGCACAACGTAACCAACGCGCTGGCCGCCGCCACGCTGGCTGGGCAGCTTGGCCTGGCGGTAGGCGCGATCGCCGACGGGCTGTCAGCAGCGTCGGCCCGGAGCCGGTGGCGGATGGAGGTCACCGAGCGGCCGGATGGGGTGACCATCATCAACGACGCATGGAACACCAACCCGGAAGGCCTCCGGGCCGCGCTGGCCGCACTGGAGGTCATGGCCCGCGGGCGGCGCGCCTTCGCGGTCCTCGGCCACATGCGCGAGCTGGGCGCGGAAGCAGACGAACTCAACCAGCAGGCGGGCGCCTTTGCCGCCCGGACCGGCCTGGCCGGCCTCATCGTGGTGGGCGACGACGCAGCCCCGATGCTGGCCGGGGCCAAGGCCGAGCCCTCATGGCAGGGCGAGCTACTGCACGTGGCTGACGGATCGGCAGCCACGGCGGCACTGAGCGACCGGCTGCGCCCCGGCGATGTCGTGCTGGTCAAGGCATCCCGGGTGGCCGGCCTGCAGCGGGTGGCGATCGCGCTGACCGGGGAGGCGGCGCTGTGAAGACCATCCTGATTTCGGCCGGCGTCTCCCTGATGCTGGCGCTCTTCGGCACCCCGCTGGCGATCAGGATCTTCACCCGGCGCGGGTACGGCCAGCTGATCAGGGAAGAGGGCCCGGCGGGGCACGCCACCAAGCGCGGCACTCCCACCATGGGCGGGACGGTCATCGTCATCGCGGCGGTGGCCGGGTACTTCGCCGGCAATATCTTCACCGGCCAGGCGCCGTCGGTGTCCGGGCTGCTGGTGATGATGCTCATGGCCGGCCTGGGCCTGGTCGGCTTCATCGATGACTTCATCAAGATCTACAAGCAGCGCAGCCTCGGCCTGCGCAGCAGCGCCAAGCTGGCTGGCCAGGGGATCGTCGGGGCGCTGTTCGCGGTGCTCGTCCTGCAGCAGCGGTTCGCCGACGGCTACGACATCACTCCCGCGGACGCCCACCTGTCGTTCCTGAGAGACCTCGGGCCGTCCATCGGGACCATCGCGTTCGTGCTCTGGATCGTGTTCCTGATCGCCGGGACATCCAACGCGGTGAACCTCACCGACGGGCTGGATGGGCTGGCCACCGGCTGCGCCTGCCTGGTGCTGGCCGCGTACGTCCTGATCGGCAACTGGCAGCTGCGCAACGACTGCACCAACTTCCTGGCCCCGCGATGTTATGACGTACGAGACCCGCTGGACCTCGCGGTGGTCGCCGCCGCGGTGCTCGGCGCCTGCTTCGGCTTCCTGTGGTGGAACGCGCCGCCCGCCCGCATCTTCATGGGGGACACCGGCTCGCTCGCGCTGGGCGGGGTGCTGGCGGGCCTGGCCGTGTGCACCAAGACGCAGTTGCTGCTGGCCATCCTGGGTGGCATCTTCGTGGTCATCGCGCTGTCCGTGATCATCCAGGTGGGTTCGTTCAAGCTGACCGGGCGGCGGGTGTTCCGGATGGCGCCCCTGCAGCACCACTTCGAGCTGAAGGGCTGGGCCGAGACCACGATCGTGATCCGGTTCTGGCTTATTTCCGCCATGTTCGTGGCCCTGGGCCTCGGCATCTTCTATGTCGAATGGATGCCCAAGTGAGCGAGCTGGGCAGCGAGTTCGCCGGGCAGCGGGTCTGCGTGGCCGGGCTCGGCGTGTCCGGGCCGCCCGCCGCTGCCGAGCTCGCCAGGCTCGGCGCCCGGGTGACCGTCGTTGACGGCCGCGACGATGAGGAGCGCCGGCGGCTCGCCGCGGACCTTGAGCGCCTCGGTGCGACGGTGCAGCTGGGCGAGCGATCCGCGCAGGGCGCCGCGCTGCTCGCCGAGATCGCCCCCCGCGGGCTCGACCTGGTCGTCACGTCCCCGGGCTGGCGCCCGGATGCACCACTGCTGGCCGCGGCGGCAGCGGCAGGCATCCCGGTGATGGGGGATGTGGAGTTCGCCTGGCGGCTGCGCCCGGCGCTGCCCGGCGGGGGCAGGCAGGAATGGCTCGCGGTCACCGGGACCAACGGCAAGACCACGACGGTGCGGATGCTCGCCTGCATGCTCACCGCGGCCGGGTACCGGGCCATCGCCGTGGGCAATGTGGGCACGTCGGTCGTGGACGCGGTCACCGCCGCCCGGCCGTGCCCAGTGCTCGCCGTGGAGCTGTCGAGCTTCCAGCTGCACTGGAGCAGCACCGTGGTGCCGTTCGCTGCGGTCGTGCTGAACGTGGCCGGGCATCACCTCGACTGGCATGGGGACATCGAGTCCTACGCGGCGGACAAAGGGCGCATCTACGCCCCCGGCACGATAGCGGTCTGCAACGCGGACGATGCCCGGACCCGCCAGCTCGCCACGGCGGCCACCGGCCTGGCGCGCGTCGTCGCCTTCCGGCGGGACGCCCCGGGGTCCGGCGAACTCGGTGTGGCCGGCGGGTTCCTGGTGGACCGGGCATTCGGTGACGGAGTGTCCGGCGACGGGGCATCCGGTGACGGGGTCGGCGACGGCGTCCGTCTCGCGGCGGTCAGCGACGTGCGGCCCGCCGCACCGCACAACGTGGCCGACGCGCTCGCCGCGGCCGCCCTGGCCCGGGCCTACGGGGCGGCGCCCGGGGCGATCCGGGCCGGGCTGCGCGCCTTCCAGCCGGAACCGCACCGGATCAGCCTGGTCGGCCAGGTGCGCGGGGTCGACTATGTGGACGACTCCAAGGCGACCAACCCGCACGCCGCGGCCGCGTCGCTCGCCGCCTACCCGTCGGTGGTCTGGATCGCCGGGGGGCTCTTCAAAGGGGCGGACAGTGATGTCGAGGCGCTGGTGGACGCCGCGGCGCCGCGGCTTCGCGGCGTGGTGCTGCTCGGCGTGGACCGGGCCAAGATCCGGGATGCTCTCGCGCGACACGCGCCGGATGTCCCGGTCGTCGAGGCTAAAGGCACCGACACTGGGGTAATGGATCGCGTTGTGGCCGAGGCGGCCCGGCTGGCGGTGCCAGGGGACACGGTGCTGCTCGCCCCCGCCGCCCAGTCGTTCGACATCTTCCGCGACTACCCGGCGCGCGGTGATGCCTTCGCCGCCGCGGTCAGGAGCATGGCAGACACGCAGTGAGCGAGCGGGGAGACACAGCATGAGCGTCGGCGGCGCCCTGCCCCACCGGGACGGCGCCGGGCCCCGCCCGGCCGGCCCGGGCCGGCCCCCGGATGCCGTCGGCGGCGCCCGGGCCCGGGTCGCCGTCGCGGCCGGGCTGCTCGAACGGCCGCTGACCTCCTACTACCTGGTCATCGGCATTACCACGCTGCTGCTCGCGCTTGGCCTGGTCATGGTGCTGTCGACGTCGTCGATCACCGGGCTGATCCAGGGCGGCTCGCCATGGTCGGGATTCCAGAAGCAACTGCTCGGGGTGGCCCTCGGCCTGCCGCTGATGTGGTTCGCGGCGCGGTCCTCGCCCACCCTGTTCCGGGCGGCCGCCTATCCGTTGATCGGGCTGTCCATCATGGGCCTGGTGCTCACCCTCATCCCGGGGGTCAGCGTGTCTTCGGGCGGAGCATCGCGCTGGATCCAGATCGGTCCGCTCACGCTCCAGCCATCCGAGCTGGCCAAGCTCGCGTTCGTGATCTGGGGCGCGGACCTGCTGGCCCGCAAGGAGAAGCTCGGCCAGCTCACTGACTGGCGGCAGCTGCTCATCCCGCTGCTGCCCGGCGCGGGATTCCTGTGCCTGCTGGTGATGCTCGGCGATGACCTCGGCACCACATTCATGATGCTGGTCATCCTGCTCGCGCTGCTGTGGGTGATCGGCACACCGGCCCGGCTGATGTTCGCGATGCTCGCGATTATCGGCATCGTGCTGCTGATCCTGATCGTCGTCGCCCCGTACCGGCTGGACCGGCTAATTGGTTTTCTGGGCCCGGCGGGCAGCCCGGTCGGCAAGAACCAGCAGCCCATCCAGGGCAAGTACGCGGTGGGCTCGGGTGGCTGGTTCGGCGTGGGGCTCGGCGCCAGCCGGGAGAAATGGGGCTGGGTGCCCAACTCCACCACCGACTTCATCTTCGCCATCCTCGGCGAGGAACTGGGCCTGGTCGGCACGCTCTGCGTGTCTTTCCTGTACGGCGGCCTGGCCTACGCCGGGCTGCGCATCGCACGGCGGGTGGATGACACCTTCATGCGGCTCGCCGCCGCCGCCGCGACGGCCTGGATCGTGATCCAGGCCGTCGTGAATATCGGTGCGGTGCTCGGCCTCCTCCCGATCACTGGCGTCCCGCTCCCGCTCGTCTCCTACGGGACATCGTCGCTGCTGGTGACCATGGCCTCGCTGGGAATGCTGATGTCGTTCGCCAAGCGCGAGCCCGGTGCCGCCCAGGCCCTTGCCGCTGCGGGCCCCAGCGTGCCGCTGCGCGTCCTAAGCTGGCTTGGCCTGGCAGCCCGGCGCGGATAGGCCGCGCCTTGGCCAGGCCAGGGACCGTCACGGGCCAGCGCGCAGGCGCTGGTCCCACGAGGCCGGTTCCCGCGAGGAGGTGAGCCTGCCGATGAGCGTCGTACTCGCGGGCGGGGGCACTGCCGGCCACATCGAGCCCGCCCTGGCTCTCGCCGACGCGCTGCGGCGCGCCGACCCCCGGATCGACATCACCTGCCTGGGAACCCAGCGTGGCCTGGAAACCAGGCTGGTGCCGCTGCGCGGGTATGAGCTCGCGCTGATCCCGGCCGTACCGCTGCCCCGCACCATGACGACGCAGTTGCTGCACGTGCCGGGGCGGCTCGCCACGGCGGTGTCTGCCGCCGCTGAGGTGCTTGACCGTACGCACTGCCGGGTGCTCGTCGGATTCGGCGGGTATGTCGCCACGCCTGCCTACCTGGCCGCGCGGCGGCAGCACGTGCCGATCGTGATACACGAGGCGAACGCGCGGCCGGGCCTGGCCAACCGGCTCGGCGCGCGGTTCACCCGTCACGTGTTCACCGCCAGCCCGCGCACCCATCTGCCCAATGCCACCTGCATCGGCATACCGCTGCGGCACGAGATAGCGTCCCTGGACCGGCTGGCCGTCGCCGACAAGGCACGCGCCCATTTCGGGCTCCGGCCCGACCTGCCGGTTCTCCTGGTGACCGGGGGATCCCAGGGCGCCCGCTCGCTGAACTACGCGGTGCTGGACGCGGCGGAATGGATCCGGGCGGCCGGCGTGCAGGTGCTGCACATCCTGGGCCCCCGCAGCGACCTGGACGTCCGGATGCCGGCCGCGGGGCCGCCCTACATCACGCTTCCCTACGTGGACAGGATGGATCTCGCCTATGGCGCCGCCGACTTCGCGATCTGCCGGAGCGGGGCGATGACCTGCGCGGAGCTCACCGCGGTGGGGTTGCCCGCCGCGTACGTGCCGCTCCCGCACGGCAATGGCGAGCAGCGGCTGAACGCCGTGCCGATCGAGGAGGCCGGGGGCGGCCTGATCGTGTCTGATGCCGAGCTGAGCCCGGAGTGGATCCGCGACATGCTGCTGCCCATCCTGCTGGACGCGGAACTGGTGGCCGCCATGGCCACGGCCGCGTCCTCGATCGGCTCCCGGGACGCGGACTCCTGGCTGGCCCGTGAGGTGATCGCGGTCATGCGGGGCGAGAAGTGACAGGGACTCAGGTATCCGGCAGGAGGGTGGCATGGGCCTGGTGACTCCAGTGGATCCGGTCGGCCTCAGCGAGCTGGGACGGGTGCACTTCATCGGAATCGGCGGCGCGGGCATGTCCGGGATCGCCCGGATCATGCTGGCCCGGGGGGTCGCCGTGTCCGGCAGCGACTCGGCCGGCTCGGACATGCTCGCCGGGCTCGCGGCGCTCGGCGCGCGGGTGCATGTCGGGCACGCGGCGGCGAATCTCGGCGACGCGGACACCATCGTCGTGTCCACCGCGATCAGGGAAAGCAATCCCGAACTGGCCGAGGCGCGCCGCCGCGGGCTGCGGGTGCTGCACCGGGCGGCCGCGCTCGCCTCCGTCATGCTGGGCCAGCGCGGGATCGCGGTGGCCGGCACGCACGGCAAGACCACCAGCACCTCCATGCTCACCACCGTGCTGCGGGAATGTGGTGCCGACCCGTCGTATGTCATCGGCGGCATCCTCGCCGGGACGGGGCTCGGCGCGGACGAGGGCAGCGGGGACATTTTCGTGGCGGAAGCGGACGAGAGCGACGGCTCCTTCCTCATGCTCTCGCCGGAGGCAGCGATCGTCACCTGCGTCGAAGCAGACCACCTCGACAACTACCCGGGCCTGGCCGAGATCGAGGCCGCCTTCGCCGCCTTCACCCGCCGGATCCGCCCCGGGGGCCTGCTCGTGACGTGCGCCGACGACCCCGGCGCGGCTGCGCTGGCCGCCGCGGTCCGGGCCGCCGCGCCGCAGGCTGTGGCCTCCGGGGCGCTCCCGATCCGGGTGCGCAGCTACGGCGAGTCCGCCGACGCGGACTACCGGGTCAGCGGGGTCGTCACCCGCGGCATGGCGATCAGCCTGGATGTGACGGGATCTGCTGATGGTCCGTTGGGGAATGAAGGTCTTTTTAAGAATGGCGGGGTCCGGGTGGACCTCCGCGTTCCCGGGCGGCACAACGCGCTGAACGCGGCCGCGGTTTTCGCTCTCGCGGCCGAACTCGGCTTTCCCGCCGGGCAGATCGCCAGCGGGCTCGCCGCCTACCGTGGCGCGCTGCGGCGGCTGGAACTCAAGGGCGAGGCCGACGGCGTGCGGGTCCTGGACAGTTACGCGCATCATCCCACCGAGGTGACGGCCGACCTGCGGGCGGCGCGGGACATCGCCGAGGGAGGGCGGGTCATCGTCGTCTTCCAGCCGCACCTGTTCAGCAGGACCCGGATCTTCGCGACCGCGCTCGGCGAGGCGCTGGGCCTCGCCGACGAGGTGCTCGTGCTCGACGTGTACGCGGCCCGGGAAGATCCCGAGCCCGGTGTCAGCGGGGAGCTCGTGGCCTCCCGGGTCCCCGGCGGACGGGCCCGCTACCTGCCCGACCCGGCCGGCGTGGCCGGCGCGGTGGCGGCCATCGGCAAACCGGGAGATCTCGTGCTCACCATGGGGGCCGGCGACGTCACCGCGCTTGGCCCGCTGATCGTGGCGGCGCTTCACGCGCGGGCCGGGGCGGGCGGGTGAGCGGCCAGATGGGCAGCAAGCTGAGCAGCCAGCTGAGCAGCCAGGCCCCGGGCCAGGTGAGCGGCCAGGCGGGCGGCCAGGTGAGCAGTCAGCCCGGCGGGCAGCGTCATACCCCCTGGCGGTCGGCCTTCTTCGCGCTCGCCATCATCGCGATCGTCGCCGGGGTCGGCTGGGCCCTGCTGGGTTCGCGGTTCCTGGTCGTGCGCTCCATCCACGTCAGTGGTACGCACCTGGTGCCGCGGGCCGAAGTGCTCGCCGCGGCGGCTATCCCGCACGGGCTCCCGCTGATCAGGGTCAACACTGCCGCAGTGGCGCACCGCGTCGCGCAGATCAGGCAGATCGAGTCCGCTCACGTCGCCCGGGCGTGGCCGGACGGTGTCACTATCTCGGTCCGCGAGCGGACGCCTGTGCTGGTGGTGGCCAGCGGCAACGGGTACCAGTTGATCGACAAGTTCGGCGTGCCGGTGGAGCAGGCCGCCCGGACCCCCGGCGGGATGCCGCGCCTCATGATGGCCGCCGGATCACCGGCCGCGGGCGACGGGTCGATGGCTTCGCTGCGGGGCAGTCCCGCGGTGTACGCGGCGGCCGGCGTGCTCAGGGAACTGCCCGCGGGCCTCGTCCGGCAGGTTACCGAGGTGGCCGCGCCTGACCCGTCCGATGTGAGCGTCACGCTGGCCGACGGGATCACGATCGTGTGGGGGAGCACCGACCGGGCCGCCGAGAAAGCAAAAGAACTCGGTGTGTTGATGCACACCCACGCCCGCAGCTATGACGTAAGTGCGCCGGGGACTGCGATGACCGGCGGGTAATCGGCGGCCCCGCGAGCTGCGCCGATCGCGACACGCCGGCCCAGTTAGCGCGTGGTTAGTTGACCCAGGTGCCGTGCAACCCTACTGTCCGTATCAATCGCCAGGATGACATAACTCTAAGTCTCAAGTTGAGAGTGAGGGTTGATTCACTGGAATTCGCGGGAAATGCCCAGCCGACGCTATGGGGGAAGTATTTCGGCAGTGTTGGCTAAAGCAGCAGTGCTGGTTAAACAGGGCGCTGAGGCGGGTGGTTTCCCGAGGCTAGCACCCTCACCGGCCGTAAGAAACGGCGGCCAGGAAAAAGATACAGGAACACGACAGAGGCAAACGAGCGGAAAGGTCCCTCCTCGTGGCAGCACCGCAGAATTACTTGGCGGTCATCAAGGTAGTCGGTATCGGCGGGGGTGGCGTCAATGCCGTGAACCGGATGATCGAAGAAGGACTCAAGGGTGTTGAGTTCATCGCGATCAATACCGACGCGCAGGCGCTTCTCATGAGCGATGCGGACGTGAAGCTTGATGTCGGGCGGGAACTGACCCGCGGGCTCGGGGCGGGCGCCAACCCTGAAGTCGGCTCCCGGGCCGCTGAAGACCACCGTGAAGAGATCGAGGAGGTCCTCAAGGGGGCCGATATGGTCTTCGTCACGGCCGGCGAAGGCGGCGGCACCGGCACCGGCGGCGCGCCAATCGTCGCCAACGTGGCCAGATCGCTTGGCGCGCTGACTATCGGGGTAGTCACCAGGCCTTTCGGTTTCGAGGGAAAGCGCAGGGCGTCCCAGGCTGAACTGGGCATCGAGCGCTTGCGCGCCGAGGTGGATACTCTCATTGTCATCCCCAATGATCGCCTGCTGTCGATTTCTGATCGCCATGTGAGCGTGCTTGATGCATTCAAGGCGGCCGATCAGGTTCTCCTTTCAGGTGTGCAGGGCATTACTGACCTGATCACGACACCGGGCCTGATCAACCTGGACTTCGCCGACGTGAAATCGGTGATGTCGGGAGCGGGTTCCGCCCTCATGGGAATCGGCTCGTCGCGCGGGGATGACCGTTCCGTGGCGGCGGCCGAGATGGCGATCTCAAGCCCGCTGCTCGAGGCCAGCATCGACGGCGCCCACGGCGTTCTGCTGTCCATACAGGGCGGCTCCGACCTCGGCCTCTTTGAGATCAACGAGGCCGCTCAACTGGTCTCGAACTCGGCGGCGCCTGAGGCCAACATCATTTTCGGCGCGGTCATCGACGATGCCCTGGGCGACGAGGTCCGGGTCACCGTCATCGCCGCCGGGTTCGACGAGGGGGGCAACAGGCGCGTGCGGCCAGTGCGGGCGGCCACTACCCAGCCGGCCACCGCCTCCGGGGTAATGGCCACCGACGGGTACCGGTCGGACGCGCTGGCCGATGTCACCTCGGCCGAGGCACCCGCCACAGCAGGCGCGGCGCTGGCCGCCACGTCGGCGTCGGGTGAGGAGTACTCCTTCTCGGTGCCGGAGCAGTCGGCTGGCTCATCTGCGGCCGACGCGTCCACCGGGCAGGACGCCGGGACCGACGCTGTTCCGTCGCCTCGGCCCGAGGCCGGAGCCGGGTCGGCCGCCACGTCACGGCCGCGCCCGGACGCGGCGGCCGCGGCCCGGGTCTTCGACGCGGCGACCACACGGCGCCGTTCCGTGGTGTTCGAAGAAGACGACGAGCTCGACGTTCCCGACTTCCTCAAGTGAGCGGCCGTGCGTGATGAGCGGCCGTAAGTGAGCGGCGCTGCGCAGCAGCGGGGTACTGCCCCCCCGGCCGCTGCGTTTGAGTTCGCACCGGGGGTACGTGCGGCGTTCACCGGCCGCTCCGGGGGAGTCAGCTCGCCGCCGTACGACACGCTGAACTTGAGCGGCGCAGTGGGTGACGAGCCCGCAGCCGTGGCCCGCAACCGGCAGCGGGTGGCGCAGGCCTGCGCAGTCGAGGAGTCCGGGCTGACCTGGATGCGGCAGGTGCACGGTACGCGGGTCGGTTACGCGGGTCCCGGCTCGTCGGGGCAGGAAGTCGATGCGATCTTCACCGGCGTGCCCGGGCTCACGCTCGGCGTGCTGGCCGCCGACTGCGCGTGCGTCCTGCTCGCAGATCCGCAGGCCCGGCTCGTCGGCGCCGCCCACGCGGGCCGCGAGGGAACGGCCGCCGGGGTGGTGACCGCCCTCGTGGCGGCCATGACGGGCGAGGGGGCCGACCCGGCCCGGATGCGCGCGCTGATCGGCCCGGCGATCTGCGGCGGCTGTTACGAAGTCTCGGCGCAGGTGCAGGAGAGGGTGGCGGCCGCCGTCCCGGAGACTGCCTGCCGCACCCGGCGTGGCCGCCCTGGGCTCGACATCAGGGCCGGGATCGCGGCCCAGCTCTCCAGCGCGGGGATCACGCAGGTGGCCGATGACCGGCGGTGCACCGCTGAGACCCCGGACCTCTACTCCTTCCGCCGTGATGGGCGCACCGGGCGGTTCGCCGGCCTCATCTGGCTGGCGGCATGAAGGTGAGCGACGATCCACGGCTGGCCCCGGAGGGCCGGAGCGCCGAGCTGGCCCGCAGGCTTGACCTGGTGCGGGGCCGGATCGAGGCGGCCTGCCAGGCCGCGGGTCGCAGCGCCCGCGAGGTGACCCTCATCGCCATCACCAAGACGTTCCCCGCTTCCGATGTCCGCCTGCTCGCCGCCCTGGGGGTGCGCGACGTCGGGGAGAACAGGGACTCGGAAGCAGCGCCGAAGGCAGCTCAGTGCGCCGACCTGCGGCCCCCGCTCACCTGGCACTTCGTAGGCCAACTGCAGACCAATAAAAGCGCGAGCGTGGTGTCTTATGCCGCCGTCGTGCACTCGGTGGACAGGCTGCGGCTGGTCCGGGCGCTGGGCACGCAGGCGCGCAGGGCCGACCGCGCCGTCTGCTGCCTGGTCCAGGTCAGCCTCGACGGGGACCCCGCGCGCGGGGGTGCGACGGCCGTGGAGGTGCCGCGGATCGCGGACGCCGTCGCGGCGGAGCCGGGCCTCGTGCTGGGCGGCGTAATGGCCGTAGCGCCACTGGCCAAGCCGCCCGCCGCCGCGTTCGGGAGGCTCGCCGAGATCGCCGCCGCCCTCCGCGCGGAACACCCGGAAGCGGTCATGATCTCCGCGGGCATGAGCGGTGACCTGGAAGAGGCCATTGCGGCCGGCGCAACACACGTGCGTGTCGGTACGGCGTTGCTCGGCGGCCGTCCGGCCTTCGTCGGGTAATGTCCGAGCAGCGGGGCTCCGCGACAGTGATGACGGAGGGCTGACGGATGGCCAGCGCAATGCACAAGATGGCGGTCTACCTCGGCCTTGTCGAGGACGACCACCGGTACGACGATGGCTACGACTCCTATGAGGAGGAGTACCAGGAGTACGACGAGTCGGCTGAGCCGGAGGCCGTTGGTGACCGGCTGTCCGCACGCAGTGCGCGTGTCGAGTTCACCTCGGAGGGCCAGCCGTCGTCCGGTCGTGGCCTCACTGCGACGGCACAGGCCGCCGACCTTGCGCGTATCACGACGTTGCACCCGCGCACTTATAATGAAGCCCGTACTATCGGAGAGCACTTTCGCGAGGGCACTCCGGTGATCATGAATCTGACCGAAATGGTCGACAGTGACGCCAAGCGGCTCGTTGACTTCGCCGCAGGGCTGATCTTCGGGCTGCACGGGAGCATCGAGCGAGTGACCAACAAGGTGTTCCTCTTGTCTCCAGCCAATGTCGAGGTTACGGCCGAGGACAAGGCGCGCATGGCGGAGAGAGGCTTCTTCAACCAGAGTTAGTGCTCGAGTATTTTCACGCTCAGTGACGAGCCGACAGCAACGGCACCCGCGGTGGTCATCCCGGCGTCCGTGAAGGCAGGGCAGGGATGTTGGGGATCGTACAGATCGTTTTGCGCTACGTGCTCACGATCTATCTCGTGATTCTTCTCGGGAGGCTCATTCTCAGCTGGATCCAGACTTTTTCCCGGTCGTGGCACCCCACCGGGGTCGTGCTGGTCATCGCTGAGGTGATCTTTACTGCAACGGACCCGCCGCTGAGATTGCTAAGGCGGTTCATTCCTACCGTGAGGCTCGGTACTGTGGCCTTGGACCTCAGCTTCATGGTGCTGTTCTTCGTGGTCATTTTCGCGATGCAGGCCGTGTCGCTGCTGTGATCGGGTAACGTCCGACAGGAACACAGTCCAGGCGTGCCGAGGAGACGAGATGCCGCTGACGCCCGCGGATGTGCGGAACAAGCAGTTCAGTACCACCAGGCTCAGGCCCGGCTACGACGAGGAAGAGGTAGACGCCTTCCTCGACGAGGTAGAGGTCGAGCTAGACCGGCTGATCCAGGAGAACGAGGAACTCCGGGCGAAGCTGGCTGAGAGCCTGCGCGGGGGCAAGGTGCCGATGTCCGCGCTCAGTTCTCCCCTGGCCGACCCGTCCCCGGAGCTGATGGCTCCCGAGCCGCCGCAGCGCCCCGAGCCCGAGCGCCGGCCGGAGCCCCAGAGGATGGGCATGCCGCCGGTCGAGGACAACATGGACACCGCCGCCCGCGTCCTCGCGCTCGCGCAGCAGACGGCAGATCAGGCGATCGCTGACGCCCGCCGCGAGGCCGACGAGACGCTGGGTCGCGCCCGCCGCGAGGCCGAGGATCTCCTGGGCAAAGCCCGGCGCCAGGCCGAGCAGATCACCAGCGACGCCCGGGCCAGGGCCGAGAGCCTCGAGCGTGACGCCCAGGAGCGGCACCGCCAGGCCATGGGCTCCCTGGTCCAGCAGCGTGAGGAGCTTGAGCGGCGGGTGGACGACCTGCGTGCGTTCGAGCGCGAGTACCGCAGCAGGCTCAAGGCGTACCTCGAAGGCCAGATGCGAGACCTGGAAGCGGGAGCGACCGACAGCGGGACCTTCCCGGCCGTGGCCACCGGGCCTCAGCCGGTTTCCGCCGGGATCCCGCGGCTGGAGTCCCGCAATGGGGGCCAGCCCGCAGTCGCTGGCGCCTACGCCGGCGCCCAGGACTCTGCGCCGCACACCGGAGGATTCCACCCGGCCGATGGCTCAGCGCACGATCGCCGTTAGGCTGCACCCCGCAAGGTCCGCAAGGCAGCAGTAGCAGGGCTTAGCCGCCTCGTTACCCGTACGGCCCGTGGAGAGCGCATGTGATCCGATTCAGCGCTCTCCTCGTTGGCGTGGCGACCGCGGTGCTCATCTCGGGGGTGGTCGCCAGCAGCCTGCTGCTGGTGTACGTGTCGATAGCCGTCTGCGCTATCGCGCTATTCTTCCTGGCCATCGGGGTGTTCCTGCACCGCCGGGAGATCTTCGCGGCCGACGGCGCCCTGTTGCCGCTCGGCCCGTTGGATGCCTTTCCACCGGCGCAGCAGGTGCAGCTGGGCAGCATTCCTCTGCCGTCTGGGCGGCCCGCGGCGCCCGCTGGTGGCCCGTCGACCGGGCAGATGGCCGGATCGGCACCCAGATCGGGACGGGAGACCCCGGGGGAGACACCTCCGCGGGAGGCTGCTTCGCGGGAAGCTGCTTCGCGGGAAACCCCGCCGGGGGAAGCCGCCGCGCGGGGGACGACGGGGCCAGGAACTACCGGGCGTGGGTCGGCTGGGCGCGCATCGGCCGGACGGGGGGCGCACGGAGCACGGCCGTCGTCGCGGGGGGCGCCAGGAGGGCGGCCGCCCGCCCGGGAATCGGCGAGTGGGCCGCCATCGGGAAGGCCTGGACCACGAGATCCCGCCCGCCCCGACGCGGCGCCCAGGCGTGGCCCTGGAGATCCTTTCTGGCAGCGCGTGAACGACGAAATCGGCGAGGCCGGCCCGCGCGACACCGGTACGGCCTCGCGACCAAGGACCGACGATCCGAAGCGACCGGAGCCGACGTCGCCTGAGCAAACTCGGGCATCGGGCCAGGGCTACGGCTGGCGCCCCCCGGTGCGTCCAGATCCTGGCTCCCGGCCCCCGGCCGGGTCAGGTCCCGGCTCACGGCCTCCGGTGGATTCAGGTTCTGGCTCGCGGTCCCCGGCCGGGTCGGGGTCGGAGTCTGGTTCGCGGCCTCCGGTGGGTTCAGGTTCTGGCTCCCGGCCTCCGGCCGGGTCGGGATCAGCGTCTGGCTCCCGGCCTCCGGCCGGGTCCGGGCCAGAGTCTGGTTCGCGGCCTCCGGTGGGTTCGGGTTCTGGCTCCCGGCCCTCGGCGGCGTCGGGTTCCGGCCCCCGGTCTGCCGAGCCGCGGTGGCCTGAGGCGACCGCTTGGCGCCCCCCGGCTCATGAAACGTTCAGGGAATCTCATCCGGCGACGCCACCCAGTTCCCCGGCGCCAAGCTCGCGGCCGTCCAGTTCGCGCCCGCCCGGCTCCCCGCCCGGTTCCCCGCCCAGCCCACCCCCGCCGGGCGGCCAGGCCCGCGAACCCGCAGTTCTGTGGCCCCCAGCCGACGCCTGGGCGACGGCGGGTACCAGGCGCCCCGACACCCGGGAACCGGCAGCCGATCAGGACCGCCCTGCGAATTCACCGGACAAGCGCGAGCGGAGCGGGCCACCCCCGGTCCGCCCGGAAGTGCGCACCGAGTCGGCAGCGGTCGCGGAGCCGGATCTGCCAGCGACAGCACCCGAGCCGGAAGTAGCCATGCGGCCGGACGGCGCGGCCACCAGGACCGCCCCGCCCGGCGATGCCCATCCCGGTGTTGATGCCCCGGTGGACGACGTCCGAGCCGGTGTTGGTGGGCAAACTGCTGCGGCTGCTAGTACCCGTGAGCCTGAGGTGGCCGACGAGGCTCACGTGGCCGATGACAAAGGTGACGACATCCCAGCCCGAGACGGACGCGATCAGCCGTCAGCTCAGGATGCCGGCCCGGCCGGAGCCGCTGCTCCTGCTGCCCCCGCCAGTCCCGCCACCCCCGAGCATGCTGGTGCCGCTACCCCCACTGGTCGTGCCGAGCAGGCTGGTAACGGCGGTTCAGCAGCGCATCATGATCCCGCCGAGAAGGATGGCTCGGGCCTAGCCGACGAGCGTGACGATGCCCTAGCCGACGAGCGTGACGATGCCCGGTCCGACGAGCGTGACGATGCCCGGTCCGCTGGCGCGGACGCGACCGGTGACCGCCCGGCGGCGGCTGGGTCCGGTGACCAGCCTGCGAAGACCCCGGCGATCATCCCGACCGCGGACGTCACGATAGTGCCGGGTGTGGCCCGGTACCACCGCAGCGAGTGCATCCTCATCCGGTTCCTCGGTCCTGATGATCTTGAGATCATGACGAGGCAGGCGGCAGAGGCGGGCGGCTGCGTGCCGTGCCGGGCCTGCGTCCCCGACCAGCCGTCCGCGGACGCGTAGCCCTCCCGCAGTCGGTCAACCAGCCATCGCGGCGATCCCAACCATCGCGGCGATCCCAAACGCTCCGGGGCCGTCAGACCGACCCCTAAACGCTTCTCGTGCCGTTGCCGGCCTACCCGCGGATCAGGCGCGGCGGAGCCAGAACGTCAGCCCTAGATCCTGATCTGCGTGTTGGCCGATCGTTGCCCCGGCAGCCCCGCCGCCCGTACCCGGCTGGGGCTGACCAGTCCCGAATTCCACCGCCAGCACCTCGCCCGCGACCAACGACGCGTGTTCCGTCAGTGCAGTGGCGAGTTCGGGGTCCGAGGCCTGCCACCATAGCTGGATGCGGTCGCTGACGTGCAGGCCGTCATTCTTGCGGGCGTCCTGCACCTGCCGGATGACCTCACGGGCCAGCCCTTCCCGGCGTAGCTCGGGGGTAATGGCCACCTCGAGCGCAACGGTCTCGCCGCCCTCGGTGGCTACCGTCCAGCCCGACCGGGGTGTCTGGGTCACGATGACCTCGTCCGGCCCGAGCACCACCGGAGCCCCGTCCACGGTGACAGAGAACTCTCCTGCCGATCGCATTGCCGCCGCGACTGTCGCAGGATCCGCAGCGGTCAGCGCATTCGCCACGGCTTGGGTCGTCTTGCCGAACCGGCGGCCGAGTGACCGGAAGTTCGGCTTGACGACGTGATCGACAAGGTCGTCCGCGACCGTGGTCAGCGTGTCGAGTGACCGCACATTGAGTTCCTGAGCGATCTCAGCGCGCAGTTCGGGCGGAAGGTCGGCGAAGCCCGCGGCGGCGACGAGCGCCCGGGGGAGTGGCTGCCGGGTCTGCACGGACGCGGTGGCACGAGCCGACCTGCCGAGTTCTACCAGGCGCCGGGTGAGCGCCATCTGCGCCGATAGCCGCCGGTCTATCAGCGCCTGGTCGGCCTCCGGCCAGCTGGCCAGGTGCACCGAGTCCGGGCTCCCGGCGGGATGCAGCACGCTCCACACGTAGTCGGTGAGGAAAGCCGCGATGGGCGCCATCAGCCGGGTGAGCGTCTCCAGACACTCATACAGGGTGGCGAACGCGGCGGTGCCGTCTGCGGTGGCCGGGCCATCCCAGAATCGCCGCCGTGACCGGCGCACATACCAGTTGGACAGGTCGTCGATGAACCCAGCGAGCCTGCGGCCGGCGGCGGCCGTGTCGAATTCTTCCAGCGCGTCAGTGACGTCCGCGGTGACGGCGTGCAGTTCACTGAGCACCCACCGGTCCAGCAGGGGCCGGGCAGTGGGCGGCGGGGCCTCGGCCGTAGCGGGGTCCCATGCCGCGCCCTGCGCAGCCGCCGCGTTGGCGTAGAGCACCAGGAACGAGGCAGTGTTCCAGTAGGTCAGCAGCACCTTGCGGACGATCTCATCGAGCGCGCTGGCGCCGATCCGCCTGGTCGACCACGGTGACCCCGCGGCGGCGAAGAACCAGCGGACGGCGTCCGCGCCGTGCGCCTCCATGAGCGGCATCGGCTCGAGCACGTTTCCGAGGTGCTTGCTCATCTTTCGGCCAGTCTCGTCCACGACGAGACCGAGGCAGACCACGTTCTGGTAGGAGGACCTGCCGAACACCAGGGTGCCGACCGCCATCAGGGAGTAGAACCAGCCCCGGGTCTGGTCGATGGCCTCGCAGATGAACTGCGCCGGGTAGCTGCGCCCGAATTCCTCCAGGTTGTGCCGCGGCGCGCCGTGCCGAGCGAACGGCATCGACCCGGAGTCATACCAGGCGTCGATCACTTCAGGCACCCTGCGGGCAGGCTCGCCACATTCGCGGCAGGCGATCACGACGTCGTCCACGTACGGCCGGTGCGGGTCCAGGTCGGCCAGGACCATGCCGGCCAGCTCGCTCAGATCGTCAAGCGAGCCGACACAGGTCAGGTGCTGCTCCGCGCACTCCCAGATCGGCAGCGGGGTACCCCAGTACCTGGTCCGGGACAGCGCCCAGTCCACGTTGTTACGCAGCCACTCGCCGTACCTGCCGTGCTTGATCGTCGGCGGCTGCCAGTTGGTCCGCTCGTTCTCGGCCAGCAACTGGTCCTTGATCTGTGTGGTGCGGATATACCAGGACGGCAGCGCGTAATAGAGCAGCGGGGTACCGCACCGCCAGCAGTGCGGGTAGCTGTGCTCGTACATCTCGGTGTGGAAAAGCAGCCCGCGGTCGGCCAGGTCGCTGACGATCAGGGCGTCGGCGTCCTTGAAGAACATCCCGCCAACGAGCGGCACGGAGTCCTCGAAATGCCCGTCCTGCCGGACAGGGTTCACCACCGGAAGCCCATGCTCCCGGCCCGTTTCCATGTCGTCCGCACCGAACGCGGGCGCCAAGTGCACCAGGCCGGTGCCGTCCTCGGTGGTCACGAACGTCCCCGGCACGACCCGGTGCGCGTTCGGGATGTCGATCAGGTCCAGCGGCCGCTGGTAGGTCGCGCCGACCAGTTCCGCACCGGTCACCCGGGCCACGATCTGCCAGTCCTCGCTGAGCACATGCGGCACGCGCTGCTCGACGACCACCACGGTGTCGCCGCTTCCTGCCTTGCGGGCGATCGCGTAGGTCTCGTCCGGGTGCACGGCTACCGCCGTGTTGGACACCAGCGTCCACGGCGTGGTGGTCCAGACCAGCAGGTCAGCGCCGGCCAGCACGGGGTCGGCCAGCACGGGGTTGGCCCCAGCGGGCAGGCTGGTCAGCGCGAACCGCACCGTCACCGAGGGGTCAGTGACGGTCTGGTACACGTCGGGCTGGCCCATCTCGTGGTCGGACAGCGGGGTTTCGCAGCGTGGGCAGTACGGGCTGATCCGGAAGTCCTTGACCAGCAGGCCCTTGTCAAAGACGACCTTGAGCGACCACCAGACCGACTCGATGTAGCTCGGATCCATCGTCCGGTAGGCCCGGGACAGGTCGATCCAGTAGCCGAGCCGGGTGGTCATCTCCTCGAACGCGTCCACGTGGCGCAGCACCGATTCACGGCACCGGGTGTTGAACTGCGCGACGCCGTACGCCTCGATGTCCTTCTTGCCGGACAAGCCGAGTTCCCGCTCCACCGCCACCTCGACCGGCAGCCCATGGCAGTCCCAGCCGCCCTGCCGTGGCACGTGGAAGCCCTGCATGGTCTTGAAGCGTGGGAATACGTCCTTGAACACCCTGGCCTCGATGTGATGCACGCCGGGCATACCGTTGGCGGTCGGCGGGCCCTCATAGAACGTCCACAACGGGCCGCCCGCGGTGGCGTCGAGGGAGCGCTCGAAAACCTTCCCGTCCTGCCAGCGGGCGAGCATCTCATGCTCCAGCGCGGGCAGGTCGATCACGGCTGGCAGGTCAGGGAAAGAACGCGGGCTGGCGACCGGCCGCGGCTCTGCTTGTGGCGGCTGCGGCTTGGCCGGCTGCGGCTCGGTTGGCTGGGACATGGTGGACGGGCCTCCTGCGGGGCGCCGCACGGGCGTGCGTGCTGCCCGGGCGAACGGCTTCGCTGGAGGGACGAGGCTCACCGGTGGCGGCCCCGCGGTACCACCCTCCTTGACCGCGGCGACCCGCCTGGCGCGGACCGTGGCCCTCTCACTGTGTCCTTTGACACACCGTCTGCGGCCGGTTCTACTGGGCACCGGCCATGCCTGGCCATAGCCGTTCTTCCGGCAGTTCCGGGGTGATCTGGTCCGCTGGGCCTGCCCCGGGCTCCCACCATCCCCGGTTCGCTCCTGGCCGCGGTCAACGGCAGCTGTCCCCATCAATACCTTCGCAGGGCCCCAACGATAGCCGATGGCCCGACCCGGAGCAGAACCGTTTTCCCTCAGCCAGCCGGTCCCGGAATGATTGATCGGCGCGGATGTGTTTGCAGACGAAGGGGACAGGATTTATTCTCCGGTGACTGCACGGATTCAAGATCAACTGCCGCGCAGTGATCATCTTCGATACTCGCTGAAAGAGGGCCCGACATGACCGCAGCCGCGCGTTCGGGTGCCGCCGCTCTCCCGGTCCGGCCAGGCGAGAAGCCCTGGACCGAGACGGAGCTGGTAAAGGTCCGCAATGAACTCGAGGCGGAGGTCGCGGGACTGCGCGCCGACATCTCCCGGGCCGAGTCGCAGATCGCCGAGCGGCTCAGTGACGCGGTGGGCGACGCGGGTGACGATCAGGCGGACGCGGGAGCCAAGACTTTCGAGCGTGAACATGAGCTCGCTATGACCCAGAACGCCCGTGACCTGCTGGCCCGCAGTGAGCAAGCCCTGGCCAGGATCGATGCGGGCACCTACGGGGTCTGCGAGTCGTGCGAGCAGCCCATCGGAAAGGCGCGCCTGCAGGCATTCCCCCGTGCGACCCTGTGCGTGTCATGCAAACAGCGCGAGGAAAGACGCTGACTGGGATGCCGGATACGCCCCAGCCAGATCTGCCTGGCCGCCCGCGCCGCATCAGGCTCTTGTTGGCTGTCGCAGCCGGGATTTTCGGTGTCGACCTGGTCACCAAGACGATCGTGGTGGCGACGCTGTCAGACCGGGCGCCGATCCGGCTCCTCGGCGGTCTGCTTACCCTGCGGGTGCTGCGCAACAGCGGCGCGGCGTTCAGCATCGGAACGTCCATGACCGCGGTGTTCACCCTGATCGCGGTCGTGGTGATTGTCTCCATTCTGCGTACTGCGCGCCGCCTGCGCAGCCTGGCCTGGGCGGTGACGCTGGGCCTGCTGCTCGGCGGCGCCACCGGCAACCTGGGAGACCGGCTGTTCCGCTCGCCCGGCCCGCTGCGCGGGCACGTGGTGGACTGGATTGAGCTGCCGCACTGGCCGGTCTTCAATGTGGCTGACTCCGCGATCGTCTGCGGCGGCATACTGGCGGTCTTGATCGCCGCCCGCGGCATCCGGCTGGACGGAGCGCGGGACCGGGCGAGGGAGAACTCAGAAAGCGGCCCCGTGGACACCTCGGCGGCCGGGGGCAGCACCGCGGCCGGAGGCAGCACCGCGGCCGGGGGCAGTACCGCGGCCGGAGGCAGCACCACGTGACAACGGCGGGCCAGCGCCGGGTGCCGGTTCCCGAGGGCCTGGACGGTGAACGGCTGGACGCCGCCCTGGCTCGCATGTTCGGGCTCTCCAGGACCTTGGCGGCGGAACTGATCGGCGAGGGCCTGGTTCTCGTCGGCGGGCGGCCGGCCGTGAAGTCCGACCGGGTACCGGCCGGGGAGTGGCTCGAGGTGACGCTTCCCGCGCCGGTGGCGGCGCCGCCGCCGCAGGCTGTTCCGGGCCTGGCTGTCGTCTACGAGGACGCCGACATCATCGTCGTGGACAAGCCGCCGGGGGTGGCGGCCCATCCCACGCCGGGCTGGACCGGACCGACAGTCCTCGACGGCCTGCTCGCGGCGGGCCATACGATCGCTACCAGCGGCGCGGCCGAGCGGCAGGGCATCGTGCACCGACTGGACGCCAACACCTCGGGGCTCATGATGGTGGCCAAGAGCGAGCCTGCCTACAGCGCGCTCAAGCGGGCGTTCAGGGAACGGGAAGTGGATAAGCGGTACCACGCCCTGGTCCAGGGCCACCCGGACCCGCTGCGCGGCACCGTCGATGCGCCGATCGCCAGGCACCCATCCGGCGACGGCCGGTTCGCGGTGGTCGCGGGGGGCAGGCACAGCGTCACGCACTACGACACCGTCGAGGCGTTCCGCGGCGCCAGCCTGGTCGAGATCATCCTGGAAACAGGGCGCACCCACCAGATCCGGGTGCATATGTCCGCGGTGCGTCACCCGTGCGCGGGTGACCGGCTGTACGGCGCGGATCCGGTATTCGCCGCAGGGCTGGGGCTGACCCGCCAGTGGCTGCACGCGGTGCGGCTCGGCTTCGCCCATCCCGCCGACGGCCGCCGGGTGGAATTCACCAGCGAGTACCCCCCAGACCTCGCCGGGCCCCTGGACACCCTCCGCGCCCAAAGCTGACCAAGCATCCCCGCGCCTCCCCGCGCCGCGCCGCGCCTCCCGCGCCGCGCCCCCCCGCACCGCGCCCCCCGCACCGCGCCGCGCGCCCCCGCGTGAGTTGCCATGATCACGGAAGATTTCTGGGTCCATGTGACAGGAATCCTCCGTGATCATGGGCGACATAGGGGGACAGGCCGGGAATCCTCCGTGATCATGGAAAGATGGCGCATCAGACACGGCTTGGCGGCGTGCCGCAGTAGGCGTGAAGGCTGCCCCCTCGGTAAGCTCGACGAGCCGGACTGGTGCGGCCGTCGGCTGAGGATTTGTCAAGGTTTGGGCCCTCTGAGGCGGCGCGCCGGTCACTTCCCCCGGCCCCGGTTATGGACGCCCGTGAGGGCGCCGCGAAGCATGCCCGAAGGAGGCGGTTTCTTTGACGGCAGCAGCGGCGGAACGGGGCGCGGATGGCGGGTTCGTCCACCTGCACGTACACACCGAGTACTCGATGCTGGATGGTGCGGCGCGGCTGAAGGACCTGTTCGCCGAGTGCGAGCAGACCGGTATGCCGGCCATCGCGATGACCGACCACGGCAACGTCTACGGCGCCTACGATTTCTGGGTCAAAGCCCGCGCGGCCGGTATCAAGCCGATCATCGGTATCGAGGCGTACATCGCACCCGAGCATCGCCGGCATCGTCAGCCGGTGCGCTGGGGCAGCCCGGCCCAGAAGAACGACGACGTCTCCGGCGCGGGCGCCTACACGCACATGACCCTGCTGGCCGAGACCACCGAGGGCATGCACAACATCTTCCGGCTGTCCTCGATGGCCTCGCTGGAGGGCTACTTCCGCAAGCCGCGGATGGACCGCGAGCTGCTCGCCCGGTACGCCAAGGGAATCATCGCGACTACCGGCTGCCCGGGCGGCGAGGTGCAGACGAGGCTCCGGCTCGGCCAGGACCGCCAGGCCCTGGAGGCGGCGGCCGCCTACCGGGACATCTTCGGGGCAGAGAACTTCTTCGTCGAGCTGATGGATCACGGCCTGGACGTCGAGAGGCGCACCAGAGCGGCGCTGCGCGGCATCGCCCGCGACCTGGCGCTGCCGTTTGTCTCCACTAATGACTCGCACTACGCCAGGCCGGAAGACGCGCGGGCGCACGAGGCGCTGCTGTGCGTGCAGACCGGCACCAACCTGGCCGACCCGGGCAGGTTCAAGTTCGAGGGCACCGGCTACTACATCAAGAGCCCGCAGGAGATGCGCGCGATCAGCGCGGACGAGGAGTGGCAGGCCGGCTGTGACTCGACCCTGCTGATCGCTGAGCGGGCCGGCGTCGAATTCACCAAGTCCAACTTGATGCCGGTCTACCCGCTGCCCGAAGGCGAGACCGAGCCGAGTTGGTTCCGCAAAGAGGTCTGGCGGGGGATGGACCGCCGCTACCCGGGCGGCTTCGACGACCAGCGCAAGCAGCAGGCCGAGTACGAGATAGGCGTCATCGAGTCGATGGGGTTCTGCTCTTACTTCCTGGTCGTCGCCGACTTCATCATGTGGGCCAAGAACAACGGGATCAGGGTCGGCCCGGGCCGCGGCTCGGCGGCCGGCTCGATCGTGTCGTACGCGATGGGCATCACCGATCTGGACCCGATCGAGCACGGCCTGGTCTTCGAGCGGTTCCTGAACCCCGAGCGCGTGTCCATGCCCGACGTCGACATCGACTTCGACGAGCGCAGGCGCGGCGACGTCATCCGATATGTCACGGAGAAGTACGGCGACGACCGGGTGGCCCAGATCATCACCTACGGCACGATCAAGGCGAAGGCCGCGGTCAAGGACTCATCGCGGGTGCTCGGCTTTCCCTACGCACTCGGCGACCGGATCACCAAGGCGTTCCCGCCGGCGGTCATGGGCAAGGACATCCCACTGTCCGGGGTATTCGACCCCGATCACCCGCGCTACGGCGAGGCCGGCGAGGTCCGCACGCTGTACGAGGCGGAGGCGGAGGTCAAGCAGGTCATCGACACCGCACGAGGCCTGGAGGGCCTGATCCGGCAGGCGGGCGTGCACGCGGCCGGGGTGATCATGAGCAGCGAGCCGCTGCTCGATCACATCCCGGTGTGGAAGCGCGAGGCCGACGGCGCGGTGATCACGCAGTTCGACTATCCCGCGTGCGAGGACATCGGACTGCTCAAGATGGACTTCCTCGGGCTGCGCAACCTCACGGTCCTGGACGACGCGGTGCGCGGCATCGCGGAGAACCGCGGCATGGAGATCGACCTGGACACCCTCACGCTGGAAGACAGGCCGACCTACGAACTGCTGGCCCGCGGCGATACCCTCGGCGTCTTCCAGCTCGACGGCAGCCCGATGCGGGCGCTGCTGCGCGCGATGCGAGCGGACAAGTTCGGCGACATCGCCGCGGTCATCGCGCTGTACCGGCCGGGCCCTATGGCCAGCGCCCCGGTCTACGCCGACCGCAAGACCGGCCGCGCGCCGGTCACGCCGATCCATCCCGAGCTCGCCGAGCCGCTGAACGACATTCTCGGCGACAGCTACGGCCTGCTGGTCTATCAGGAAGATGTGATGTTCGCCGCGCAGCGGCTGGCCGGGTACTCGGCGGGCAGCGCAGACCTGCTGCGCCGAGCCATGGGCAAGAAGAAGAAGGAGATCCTGGACAAGGAGTACGAGCCGTTCGCGGCCGGGATGAAGGCGAACGGGTACTCCGACGACGCCATCAAGACCATCTGGGACGTGATGGTCCCGTTCTCCGGCTATGCGTTCAACAAGGCGCACGCCGCAGGCTACGCGCTGATCTCCTACTGGACCGCGTACCTGAAGGCGAACTTCCCGGCCGAGTACATGGCCGGGCTGCTCACGTCGGTCGCGGGCGACAAGGACAAGTCGGCGCTGTATCTGAACGAATGCCGCCGGATGGGTATCAGGGTCCTGACGCCGGACGTGAATGCATCCATGGCGATGTTCACCGCCGTGGGGGATGACATCAGGTTCGGGATGGCCGCTGTCCGCAATGTTGGCACCAATGTGGTGGAGTCGATCGTCGCGGCACGCAAGACCAAGGGCGCATTCACCAGCTTCGCCGACTTCCTGCGCAAGGTCCCGGTCAACGTGTGCAACAAACGGGTGATCGAGTCACTGGCCAAGGCGGGCGCCTTCGATGAGTTCGGCAGCCCGCGGCGGGGCCTGGTGCTGATCCACGAGCAGGCCATCGACACGGTCATCGACGTTAAGCGCAATGAGGCCATTGGCCAGGACTCGCTGTTCGGCGGGGACGCCGAGATTGAGGCCACGTTCGAGGTGCCGGTACCGGACGGCGAGTGGGAGAAGTCCGTCCTGCTCGCCTTCGAGCGGGAGATGCTCGGCCTGTACGTCTCTGACCACCCATTGCTGGGCGTGGAGCACATCCTGACTGCTGCCACCGACTGCTCGGTGGCTCAATTGGTCGGCTCCGCCGCAGAAGATGCCGAACGAACCGCCAAGGGTGGCCGTGGTGATACGCAGGTGGTCACCGTCGGCGGGATCCTGTCCGGGGTGCAGCGGAAGGTCACCAGGCAGGGCAATCCGTGGGCGGCGGCGACGCTGGAGGACCTGGAGGGCGCGATCGAAGTGCTCTTCTTCCCGGCGACCTATCAGCAGTGCGCGCTCGTGCTCGCCGAGGACGCTGTGGTAATCGTGAAGGGGCGACTGGACCGGCGAGAGGACTCACCCAAGCTGATCGCCATGGAGGTGACCGTCCCCGATCTGTCGGCAGGCGGAAGCGGCCCTTTCGTCGTGTCGATGCCGGTCCAGCGGTGCGTCGCGCCCGTCGTGGACCGCCTCAGGGAAGTGCTGCGGACACATCCGGGGCTGGCCGAGGTACACCTGAAACTCTGCAATGGCCCGCGAACGACGATCGTGCGCCTGGATGACAAGCTCCGGGTCAAGCCGTCGCCAGCACTGCAAGCGGACCTGAAGCAACTGCTCGGCCCTGCTTGCATGGGCTGAGCTCCGCCAGCGGGGCTTGCATGGGCTGAGCTCCGCCAGCGGGGCTTGCGTGGGCTGACTCGCCGCGCCGAGGCTGCTCAGGCGTCCCGGCGCTGGAGCAGATACGCGGCAATGCCGAAGAGCACGGCTGTCCAGAGGCAGAACACACCGAACCCCTGCCACGGCGACAGCACCTGGTCCGCCTGCTGGTGTGCTTGCCCGATGAGCTGGCCCGCCTGTGTGGGCAGGTAACCGTGGATGTACTTGCCGATTTTGCCCGGGATCAGCTGGGTCAGCGGCGCGAGCACGAGCACGAATGCGATCACACCAGTAATGGCGCCCGCGGTGTGCCGGATGATGCCCCCGATCGACATCGCGAACAGGGCCAGCACAGCGAGGTAGAGCCCACCACCAAAGACAGCGCGCGCCACCCCCGGATCGCCCAGCGCAACCGGTGCGTGGCTGTGCAGGATGGCCTGGCCGATGAAGAACGAGGGGAAGGTCACGCACTCGCCAACAACGAGCACCAGCGCCGTGAAGACCAATGCCTTGGCGACCAGCATGGGGAACCGCCGCGGCACCGCAAGCAGCGAGGCCTTGATCACGCCGGTGGAGTACTCGCTCGTAAGCACCAGGACGCCAAGAACGCAGACGGTCAGCTGCCCGAACTCGAGCCCGGAGCCCAGGATCGTGCTGACCGGGTCGGCGACGACTTGCGCGCGCTGCGCGGGATCGCTCTTGTTCCACTGAAAGACGGTAAGCCAGGTGAACAGGCCGGTGAAACCAAGGGTGATGACGACGAGCAGGATCAGCGACCAGACGGTTGACCGGACCGAGCGGATCTTCGTCCACTCGGCGAGCAGCAGGTGGCCGAAGCCCACCTTGCCGGGCGCGGGTGGGAGGGCAGGTCCCGTTGCCTGTGCTGCCTGCAGGGGCGGGCTGGCGGAGGTCATTCGGCGCTCCCTTGAACCGTGCTGGTGGTCTGCTGCGCTGCCGCCTGTTCATGCCCGCCCGCGCCGGGGACCCCGTACTCCAGGCTGTCAGCGGTCAGTTCCATGTACGCCTCTTCCAGGGAGGCTAGCTGCGGGGTGAGTTCGTGCAGGACAAGCTGCTGCGCAGCGGCGATCTCGCCGATCCGCGGCGCCTCGAGACCGGTGACTTGGAGCGTTTCTGCCCGGCCATCAGCCGGCTCCTGCGGAGTCGCCTTGCCGCCTTCGGCGGCGATCAGGTCGACGAGCCTGGCCGCGTCGGGGGAGCGCACCAGCACCGACTTCTCGGAACTGCGCTCGATGAACTCCTGGGTGCTGCAGTCCGCGATCAGCTTGCCGCGGCCGATCACGATCAGGTGGTCGGCGGTGACGGCCATCTCATTCATCAGGTGGCTGGAGACGAAGATGGTCCGGCCCTCCGCGGCCAGCGACTTCATGAGATTCCTGATCCACAGGATGCCCTCGGGGTCGAGCCCGTTGACCGGCTCGTCCAGCACCAAGACCTCGGGATCGCCCAGCATCGCGACGGCAATGCCGACCCGCTGGCTCATCCCTAGTGAGAAGCCGCCGGTGCGCTTGTGGGCGACATCCTTCAGCCCAACCAGGTCGAGCACCTGATCCACCCTCGACCGGGGCAGGCCCTGGGTCTGCGCGAGAAACAGCAGGTGGTTGTAGGCGCTGCGGCCGGTGTGCATGGCCTTGGCTTCGAGCAGCGCGCCGACCGTGCGCAGCGGCACGGCCAGGTCGGCGTAGCGCTTGCCGTTGATGGTCGCCATCCCAGTCTGTGGCCGGGACAGGCCAAGTATCAGCCGCATGGTCGTGGATTTGCCTGCGCCGTTCGGCCCGAGGAACCCGGTGACCCGGCTCGCCTCCACCGTGAACGACAGGTGGTCGACCGCGAGCTTGTCCCCGTAGCGTTTGGTCAGGTCACGTGCCTCAATCATGTGATTCCCTCTGTGCGGGTGTGAGCGGTTTGCCGGACCCCCCCGTGCTCTAGGTTCACCGTAGCAATATCTGCCGTCCGTCCGCTGAGTCCGATAGGCCTGGCGGACCAATTACCAGAAGCTTCACGTACGCTCTTCGGAGGATGACCCAGCCCATGCAATTCCCGGATCCAGTCGGCGGATATCCGCCCTCTGGAGGCCCGGTGCCCGATGGCCCGGTGCCCGATGGCCACATGCCCGTTGAGGGCCCTGTGCCAGACGCCAGCCGCGGGGTCGGCGGCTGGCGGCGAGCGCTCGTCACATCCCTTGCGGTGCTGGTCGGCACAGCTGTGCTCGGCGCTGCCGGCGGTTTCCTGTGGGCGGTCGTCGCCCCCCGGGCGGCGCTCGTGATGGTCGGCAATGGCGTCGCCAACGTGGTCAACTCGGAAACCAACGCGTTCGTCGCCGCGGACGGGTGGTATTGCCTGATATGCGTGCTCGGCGGCGTTAGCACGGGGCTGCTCGGGTATTGGCTCGCGGTGCGCAGGCACGGCCCGGTAGCGATGGCCGCAGTGCTCATCGGTGCGCTGGCCGCGGGCCTGATTGCGCTGTGGATCGGCGAGCAGTCCGGGCTGAGTACCTTTCATCATCTGCTGGCCACGCTGCCGTCTGGCGCCCACTTCCACGCCCAGCTCGTGCTGGGCTCACGCGGCGCCATCGCGTTCTGGCCGCTGGCGGCAGGGCTGATGGCCGGCAGTCTGGAACTGAGTGCCGCGTTGCGCGACCGGCGCCAAGAGCAGGATCAGGAGCAGGATGAAGCCGCCTCGATGCTGCCCGCCGGGCGCGGCTACCCAGGCGCCATGCCCGGGTTTCCTGGCCGCCCTTCCGCGCCGGGAACGGATCCGTAACGATTTGTCCGGCTGTGGCGGTTACCTGACGGGCTGCGGAATCATGGTGCCAGCCTGCGCGGGGAGGCCCTGGGACGATCCGCAGGCATTACCGAGAGGTAACCGGTGTTCGTGATCATCTGGGGTTTTCGCGTCTTCTACCGCACCATTGACCGGGGTGTATTCCACTGCCGCAAGTGCGGCGGGGACCGGCAGTACCTGCACTGCGCTGGGCGGCGGTTTTTCACCCTGTTCTTCATCCCCATCATTCCGCTGAATAAGGTCGGCGAGCACGTGCAGTGCGCAATGTGCAAGACGCGCTATGTCATGGAGGCGCTCAGCCTGCCGACCGCCGCCCAGATGCAGGCCGCGTTGCCGGCCGGTATGCGCGCGGCCGCGACGGCCATGCTGCGGGCCGGCGATCCCGGTAGCCCGGCAGCCCGGCACTGCGCCGTGGCGGCTATCCAGGGTGCCGGCGCCGAGGGTTACTCGGACGCCAGCCTGGACTCTGATGGGGCCCAGCCGGCCGAGGTCATCCGTGGTGCGATCAACCAGGTCGCGCAGCAACTCACCCCCGACGCCAAGGAATGGTTCCTGGCCGAGACGGTGCGGGTCGGGATGGCCGACGGGCCGCTGACAGACCACGAGCGGCAGATCGCCCGGGTGATCGCCGCGGACCTGTGCATGACCCAGGCGCAGGCGGTCGGCGTCATCGCCCTGGCTGAGCAGGCTCAGCAGCAGAACTAAGAACTGGGCGCGCCCAAGGGCCTGCCCCGCGGGGTCGCCAAGAACGCTCCGGCGCCGATATCACACCGTTGGGGGACGTCTCGTGCAATACCGGTTCAACCCGCCTCCTGGGTGGCCGCCGGCTCCGGAGGGTTTCATGCCGCCGCCCGGCTGGCGGCCCAACCCCGCCTGGCCAGCTATGCCTCCCGGCTGGCCGCTTTACGTCTCTGACTTCACGCCCACTGATGTTCCTCCGGGGGAGCCTGGAAACATGGGTGCCCCGGGCTATCCCGGCTCCCCGGGCTATCCCGGCTCCCCGGGCCATGCCGGCTCCCCGGGCTACCCGGCGTATCCTGGCCATCCCGGCGGCGGGCGAACCGCCCCCAGAGACGGCGCCAACGGCTTCGCGGTGGCCGCGTTTATCTTGGCGATATTCTGCGTCCTGATACTCAGTGTCCCATTCGGCATCGTCGCGCTGGTGCGGATACGCAACCAGCCACAGCGCGGCAAGGGCCTGGCCATCACCGGGCTCGTCCTCTCTGGCCTATGGATCATCTTGCTGGTTGGTGGGGGGCTCTTGGCCGTCCTGGCCGCTGGGTCCCACAGCCAGCCCCACCGGTCCGCGTCGACCGGGCAGATCACCGCGAAAGGAACCGTGAATATCTGGTCGCTGCGCGCTGGGGACTGCTTCCAGAACCCCAGCGCGGACCAGACGCTGCTGGGCGTTACCTATGTCACTGCGGGTCCGTGTACGAGGCCGCATAACGCCCAGATATTCGCGGAGTTCAGCCCCACCGGCACCAGCTTCCCCGGGAACACCGCCCTGGACAAGCAGGCCTCGCTGGGCTGCCAGGCCCGGATCGCGGGCAACATCGACAAATCGAAGATCACCGACGCGATGAGCCTGAGCTACCTCGTTCCTCAGGAACAGTCCTGGGCTGATGGTCACCGGACCATCGCCTGCTTCATCGAGGACACCACCTCAAGCCTCACGTCCTCGCTACTCGCACCGCCCGCCACGAGCTGATCGCCCGGGCATCCCGGGGCCTGTCCGCGATACGGACGTGTGCTGCGGGACGTGTGGGCGCTCGTAGACTGAGCGGGTGCTTTCCAGGATTGATCTCCGAGGCTGGTCAGCAGCCACCCTGAGCAGGGAAAAGCTCGCCACGGTGCTGCCTCGCTCCGAGCTTGATATCGAAGCAGCGGTCGTGGCGGTCCGGCCTATCTGCGACGACGTGCGCCACCGCGGGGCCGCTGCGGTGCGTGACTACACGGTGCAGTTCGACCGGGTGGACCTGGCCACCACCAGGGTTCCGGCCAGCGCGGTGGCCGGGGCGCTCGACTCGCTGGCCGCGGACCTGCGGGCCGCGCTGGAGGAGACGATCTGCCGGCTGCGCCTCGTCCACCAGGCGCAGCGCCCTGAGGACATCGTGACCACGGTCACCGAGGGCACCACCGTCACCGAGCGCTATATCCCCGTCGACAGGGCCGGTGTCTACGTGCCGGGTGGCTTGGTGACCTACCCGTCCTCGGTGCTGATGAACGTCGTTCCGGCGCAGGTGGCCGGCGTCCCGCAGATCGCGGTCGCCTCGCCGCCGCAGGAAGACGGGCTGCCTGCGCCTGCCGTCCTCGCGGCCTGCGCCTTGCTCGGCATCGAGGAGGTACACGCGGCCGGTGGCGCGCAGGCCATCGCCATGTTCGCGTACGGCACCGCTGACTGCGCCGCCGCGGACACCGTCACCGGGCCTGGCAACGTGTATGTGGCCGCCGCCAAGCGGCTGCTGCTCGGCGTCATCGGCACCGACGCTGAAGCCGGGCCCACCGAGGTGGCGATCATCGCCGACCACACGGCTGACCCGGAGTTCGTGGCCGCCGACCTGATCGCCCAGGCCGAGCACGACCCGCTGGCCGCCTGCCTGCTGATCACCACCGACCCCGGGCTCGCCGACCGGGTGGACAAAGCCCTGCCCCCCCAGGTCGCTGCCGCCCGGCACCGGGAGCGGGTGCAGGCCGCGCTGGCCGGCCAGTCGGCCACCGTGCTGGTGGCCGACCTGAACGCGGCCCTGGCGGTCTGCGATGCCTGGGCACCGGAACACGTGGAGGTGCAGACCGAGAACGCGGCCGAGCTGGCCCGCCGGGTGCGCAACGCGGGTGCCATCTTCGTCGGTCCCTACGCCCCGGTCTCGCTCGGCGACTACCTAGCGGGCTCCAACCACGTCCTGCCCACCGGCGGCACCGCCCGGCACAGCGGCGGCCTGTCGGTGCTGTCCTTCCTGCGCGGCATCCACCTGGTCGAGTGCGACGAGGCCGCACTGGCCGGGGTCGCGCCGTACATCGACGCGCTCGGCGGCGCGGAGGACCTGGCCGCGCACGTCGCCGCTGTCCGCATCCGCGTGCCCCGTGATACGTCTGGACCCAGACCTTGACCACCCCGGAGTGGCTGCCGCTCCGGCCCGACCTGGCGGGCATGACCGCCTACGGGGCGCCGCAGCTGGATGTCCCGGTCCAGCTGAACACCAACGAAAACCCCTACCCGCCGTCGGCAGCCCTGGTCCGCGCCATCACTGACGCGGTCGCGGAGGTCGCGGGCACCCTCAACCGGTACCCGGACCGGGACGCGGTCGCGTTGCGCGAGGATCTCGCTGGCTATCTGGGACACGGGCTCGCCGTGGGCAACGTCTGGGCGGCCAACGGGTCCAACGAGATCATCCAGGAACTGCTGCAGGCGTTCGGCGGCCCTGGCGCCGTCGCGCTTGGGTTCGAGCCGTCCTACTCGATGCACCCGCTCATCGCGCTGGCCACCTGTACCCCGTGGGTCCAGGGGGCCAGGGACACCGACTTCGGCCTGGACGCCGACCGGGCCGTGGCCGTGATCCGCGCCGAGCAGCCGGCGGTGACCTTCCTCACCTCGCCGAACAACCCGACGGGCGCGTCGCTGCCGATTGAGGTCATCGATGCGGTCTGCGCGGCCGCGCCCGGCATGGTGGTGGTCGACGAGGCGTACGCCGAGTTCGCCAGGGACGGCACGCCGAGCGCGCTCAGCCTGCTGGCCAAGCACCCACGGCTCGTGGTCACCCGCACCATGTCCAAGGCGTTCGCGCTGGCCGGCGCCCGGGTCGGCTACCTGGCCGCAGATCCCGCGGTGCTCAGCGCGCTGCTGCTGGTCCGGCTGCCGTACCACCTGTCCGCGATCACCCAGGCGGTGGCGCGGGCCGCGCTCGCACACCGGGCTGAGCCTTTGGCGACGGTAAAGACCATTCGGATGCAACGGAACGACCTGGTGATCTGGTTGCGTTCCCGCGGGCTGGCGGTGGCGGACTCGGACGCCAACTTCGTCCTGTTCGGGAAGTTCGCCGACCGGCACGCGGTGTGGCAGGCGCTGCTCGACCGGGGTGTGCTGATCCGGGAGACCGGACCGGCGCCCTGGCTACGGGTCAGCGTCGGCACACCTGAGGAAATGACCGCGTTCCGTGAGGCGCTGGACGAGGTTCTCGACGAAATGCCAGGCGCCGGGCTCGCCGGAGCCCACGCGCCGGCCGGGGAGAGGGCACGCACATGAGCCGCACAGCGCGGGTGGAGCGGATCACCAAGGAGACCAGCGTCCTGGTCGAACTGGACCTCGACGGCAACGGTACGGCGAACGTGCATACCGGCGTCCCGTTCTTTGATCACATGCTCGCCCAGCTGGCCAAGCACGGGCTGCTCGACCTGAATGTTCAGGCGAGCGGCGACATCGAGATCGACGCCCACCACACGGTCGAGGACACCGCGCTCAGCCTGGGCCAGGCACTCCGCGAGGCGCTCGGCGACAAGGCGGGCATCTGCCGGTTCGGCGACGCGACCATCCCGCTGGACGAGACGCTGGCCCGGGCCGCGATCGACCTGTCCGGCCGCCCGTACCTGGTCCACGCGGAGCCGGATGGCATGGCGCCCCTGATCGGCACCTACGACACCACCCTGACCAGGCACTTCTTCGAGTCAGTGACATCGTCGGCGGGCATCTGCCTGCACCTGGACGTCACCGGCCGCAACCCGCACCACATCGTGGAGGCCCAGTTCAAGGCGGTCGCCCGCGCCCTGCGCGCCGCCGTAACCCCCGACCCCCGCAACCCCGGCGTCCCCAGCACCAAAGGCGTCCTGTGACCGGTGCTGGCCCGGGGGGCATCCCCCGGAACCCCCGGGCATACCGCACGCCGAGGGCCGAGTCGTGAGGCGGCCGCGCGTCGCGGTGCTCGATTACGGTTCTGGGAACATCCGTTCTGCCGAAAAGGCCCTGGTGCGCGCCGGGGCGGACACGATCGTGACCGCGGATGAGGACGTGGCGCTCAATGCGGACGGGCTGGTGGTGCCCGGTGTCGGCGCCTTCGCCGCGTGCATGGCGGGCTTGCGCGCGGTCCGCGGTGACGTGGTGATCGACCGGCGACTGGCCGGTTCCCGGCCTGTCCTCGGCATCTGTGTGGGCATGCAGGTGCTGTTCGCCGAGGGGGTCGAGCATGGCGTGCGCACCGAAGGGTGCGCCCAGTGGCCGGGGACCGTGCAGCGACTGACCGCGCCGATCCTGCCGCATATGGGCTGGAATACGGTCCGGGTGCCCGCCGGGTCGCGGCTGCTGGCCGGTATCGGCCCCGACACGCGGTTCTACTTCGTGCACTCCTACGCGGCCCATTCGCTCCCGCTCAACCCCGAGCGCCGGCTGGCACCGCCGATGGTCACCTGGGCCACCCACGGCGAGCCGTTCGTGGCGGCGGTGGAGAACGGCCCGCTCGCCGCGACCCAGTTCCACCCCGAGAAGTCCGGTGACGCGGGGGCCGCGCTGCTGGCCAACTGGCTGGAGATGGTTCGATGACCCTGCTCACCCTGCTGCCCGCGGTGGACGTGGCCGACGGCCAGGCGGTCCGCCTGGTCCAGGGCGCCGTGGGCACCGAGACCGGCTACGGGGACCCGCTGGCGGCCGCACTGGCCTGGCAGGCGGCCGGGGCGGAGTGGATTCACCTGGTCGACCTGGATGCCGCGTTCGGCCGCGGCTCGAATGCCCCGCTGCTGGCCTCCGTGGTGGCGCGGCTGGACATCGCGGTGGAACTGTCCGGTGGTATCCGCGACGAGGGATCGCTGGCGGCGGCGCTGGCCACCGGGTGCACCCGGGTGAACGTCGGCACCGCCGCGCTGGAAAGCCCGGACTGGGTGCGGGCCGCCATCGCCGAGCACGGTGACAAGATCGCGGTGGGCCTGGATGTGCGCGGGAACCGGCTCGCCGCCCGTGGCTGGACCCGCGACGGCGGCGACCTGGACGAGACCCTGGCCCGGCTGGAGGCTGACGGCTGCTCCCGTTTCGTGGTCACCGACGTGACCAAGGACGGCACGCTGACCGGCCCGAACCTGGACCTGCTGCGGGCCGTCTGCGCGCGCACCTCCCGGCCGGTCATCGCCAGCGGCGGCGTGTCCAGCCTGGATGACCTGCACGCGATCGCCACGCTGGTGCCCGACGGCGTGGAGGGCGCCATCATCGGCAAGGCGCTGTACGCCGGGGCGTTCACCCTGGCCGACGCGCTGAAGGCGGTGGCCGGATGACCCGGCGGGTCTCCTCAGGGACAGTGTGGGAGCCGGTCGTCGGGTACAGCCGCGCGGTGGCCGCGGGCGACCTCGTGTTCGTATCCGGCTGCACCTCGGTGGCCGGCGCGGAGTTCGTGCACGAAGGCGACGCCTACGCGCAGACGGCGCAGGCGATCAGTAACGTCCGCGACGCCCTGGCGGAACTCGGCCTCACGCTCTCCGACGTCGTACGGACCCGGATGTTCGTGACCGACATCGCGCGCTGGGAGGAGTACGGGCGGGCCCATGGCGCCGCGTTCGGCGACATCATGCCGGCCACGTCCATGATCGGGATCTCGGCCCTGATCGACCCGCGGATGCTGATCGAGATCGAGGCCGTCGCCCACCGCTCTGGAGCGGGGGCATGAGGGTGATCGCCACGACTCTCCACGCGTTGCGACCAAAATCACGTCCGGTTCATCCCGTTTTGTCGGCACCTAACGCGTGGAAAGTGGAAATGATCATGGTGGTGGCAGGCAGTTGATGGCACAGATGGGCAGAGGAGCGGGCGTGGCGGTCGCCGTGCGGGTGATTCCGTGTTTGGACGTGGATGCGGGACGGGTGGTCAAGGGGGTCAACTTCCGTGATCTGCGCGACGCGGGTGACCCGGTGGAACTCGCGGCCGCCTATGACGGCGAGGGTGCCGACGAGGTGGTGTTCCTGGATATCACCGCGTCCAGCGGTGGCCGGGACACCATGCTGGACGTGGTCCGCCGGACCGCCGATCAGGTGTTCATCCCGCTCACCGTGGGCGGCGGGGTACGCAGCGTCGAGGACGTGGACCGGCTGCTGCGCGCCGGGGCGGACAAGGTGTCGCTGAACACCGCCGCGATCGCCCGGCCCGAACTGCTCGGGGAGGCGGCGCACCGGTTCGGCTCGCAGTGCGTGGTGCTTTCCGTGGACGCCCGGCGGCCCGTGGCCGGTACAACGGATGGCTCCTCCGGGACGCCACCCGGCAGCGGCTTCGAGGTGACCACGCATGGCGGACGCCGGGGCACGGGGATCGACGCGGTCGAGTGGGCCGCGCGGGGAGTCGGCCTCGGCGTCGGCGAGATCCTGCTCAACTCCATGGACGCTGACGGCACGAAGAACGGCTTCGACCTGGAGCTGATCAAGGCGGTCCGCGCGGCGGTCGACGTGCCCGTCATCGCCAGCGGCGGCGCGGGTGAACTCGCGCACTTCGCACCGGCCGTCGCGGCGGGGGCGGACGCCGTGCTCGCCGCCAGCGTGTTCCACTTCGGGCAGTTGCGGATCACCGAAGTGAAGGACGCGCTGCGCGCCGCTGGCTGCCCCGTCCGGTAAGCAGAGCGGGGTAAGCAGAGCGCGGTAACCGGGTGCGGTAACCACAGCGCGGGTAAACACAGCGCGGTAAGCACAGGACGGTACCAGAGCGCGCGGTAAACCGGGTTCGCTGATCCCGCCCGTGCTCAGGTGGCGGCCATGGCGGCACCCACGATGCCGGCGTCGTTGTGCAGCGCGGCGGCGACCACCCGCGCGCGCAGCGTCAGCAGGGGCAGGAACTTGTCTGCCTTCCTGCTGATCCCGCCGCCGACGATGAAGAGGTCCGGCGCGACCAGCCCCTCCAGGTGGTCCATGTACTCGTCGACCCGGCCGGCCCACCTTCCCCAGCTGAGGTCGTGGAGTTCCTTGGCCCGCTGCGATGCGCGGCTCTCCGCGTCGTGTCCGTGGATCTCGATGTGGCCGAACTCGGTGTTCGGGACCAGGATCCCATCGTAGAACAGCGCGCTGCCGATCCCCGTGCCGAAGGTGAGCATCACGACCGTGCCCCGCTCGCCGACGCCGGCGCCGAACTTCATCTCGGCCAGCCCGGCCGCGTCGGCGTCGTTGAGCACCGTGACGGCGAGCCCGGTCGCCTCGGCGAACAACCCGCGGGCGTCCAGTCCGATCCAGCTGGAATCGAGATTGTGCGCGGTCATGGTGGCCCCGCCGATGACCACCCCCGGGAAGGTGATTCCGGCCGGGCCGGTCCAGCCGAACCCCTTGACTAGCTCCTGCACGACCCCCGCGATCGCGTCGGGGAGGGCCGGATGCGGCGTGAGTATCTTGACCCGCTCGGCGGCCAGCGTGCCGGTCGTCAGGTCAACGGGTGCGGCCTTGATTCCGGTGCCACCGATGTCGATGCCGAGTACCTGCACCGAACCCCTCCGTTCAGGCATGTCGTGGCGCTGCCGCGGCCCGACCGAGTCAGCGATCCCTCCATCGTGCTCCCCGGGCAGCTTATCGGTCATACCAGAGTTGGCCCGATTTACGTGCAGCCGGTCGACGCGGCCTGTTCAGGTCGGCGTTACCCCGAAACGATTTACTCAACGGACCAGTGCAGCCGGTGTGGGCCAGATCGGCGGGGGGAGGACAGCACGGATGACAGTCGTGGTGGTGGGCGGCGGGGTACTCGGCCTGATGCACGCGCTGGAGGCCAGGCTGGAGGCCAGGCGGCCCGCCCGGGACACCCTGGCCTGCACCGAGGCGATGCAGATCGTCGCTATGACCATGGGCCAGTCGAGGATCGACGTGTTCCGGGACATCCTCGGCGACGAGGCCACCGCGCAGCAGGCCAACAACGTGTTCGAGGAACGCTACGCGGCGGAGGTCGCCGCGGGCCGGGTCACGGCGCTGCCTGCGCATCAGCGGCGATTGTCCGTTGGGGTGCCCTTTAGGTGGCTATGTATCTGTGCGGCGGCGCCGTTTTGGCTTTCAGGCGCCCGGTCAGAAAGTAAATGGCGGTGGCGACGATGTTCCCGGCTATGGCCGGAATTCGGATTTAATCGGTATCCGGCGCGCCATTCTGCCGGATCTGCGGGACACGGGTGCGGCAGCGGGAGGTACGCCCGCGGGTCAGGCTCTCCCTGGCCGCTGACGCGCTCCTGTCCGGCGGCTCGTACTGGCTTGCGTGACGCACCGGAAATCATGCGGTAACGGCTGTTCAACCAGCTTGATCACCGTCGGGGGGTCCTCAGGGCTGCAACTCGGTAACGACCCTTGACACTCGCGCGCCGGGTGCGTCAGCATACCGACCGAATGTCAATCTTTAGGAAAATTTTGGCTGGTGCTGTTCGCCTGGGAAACCGCAGACCGCCCGGTGTTATCGTGCAGCGGGCTTTTGGCGGCCGCGGTCCACCCGGGGCGGGGAAGGGTAACAGGAGGCATTCACGTGAGATCGGCACATCGATTTGCGCTAATTGGGCTCACGAGCCTGGCACTGGCGGCGGCGGGGTGCTCGTCGGGTTCTTCGTCGACCTCCAGCGGCGGGACCAGCTGGGCCACGGTCAGCTCTGCTTCGGCCGGAGGCGGGATGAGCAAGCTCGTCGCCGCGGCCAAGAAGGAGGGCACGCTCAACGTCATCGCACTCCCCCCGACCTGGGCCAACTACGGCACGATCATCAAGGACTTCACGGCGAAATACGGCATCAAGGTCAACTCCGCGAACCCGGATGGCACCAGCCAGGACGAGGTCAACGCGGTGAGGCAGGAGAACGGCACCTCCGCGGCCCCCGACGTCCTGGACATCGGGCAGGCGGTCGCCCTGGCCAGCACCAGCCTGTTCGCGCCGTACAAGGTCAGTACCTGGGCCAGCATCCCCACCGCCCAGAAGGAGGCGGGCGGTCTCTGGTACGAGGACTACGGCGGCTACATGGCGGTCGGCTACTCCAGCAAGTTCGGGACGATCACCTCGCTGAGCCAGCTGCTCGGGCCGAAGTTCAGGAACGCGGTCGCACTCAACGGGAACCCGACGGCGGCCAACGCCGCACTGAACGGCGTGATGATGGCTAGCCTCGCGCAGGGCGGGTCGGCCGGCAGCATCGCCAACGGGGTGGCCTTCTTCCACAAGCTCAAGGCGGCCGGCAACTTCTCCCCCGTATCGGCCACCGGCGCCACGATCAAGGCAGGCACCACCCCGGTCGTGTTCAACTGGGACTACCTCAACCTTCCTAGCTATGTGGGCGTGTCGAACTGGAAGGTGTTCGTTCCGCCGAACGCCGTCCTGGGTGGGTACTACTCGCAGGCCATCAACAAGGGCGCGCCGCATCCGGCGGCGGCCCGGCTGTGGGAGGAGTTCCTCTACTCGCAGTCCGCATCGGGCGGGCAGAACCTGTGGCTGCAGGGTGGCGCCCGGCCGGTCGAGCAGCCGACGATGGCCTCCAACGGCTCCATCGACACCGCCGCCGCCGGGAAGCTCCCGGCGGTCTCAGGGACGCCGGTCTTCCTGAACGCGTCCCAGGCCGCCGCCGCCGCCACATACCTGGCGACGAACTGGGCCCAGGCAGTGAAGTAGCCAGCGACTGTGACCGTCACTGCGACGACTGAGACCGGCGCCCGGCCCGTCAGGGCCGGGCGCCGGTCTTCGGGTCCTGCCTCGGACGGTACCGTGCCGTTCCTCGGCTACGTAGGGGTCTTCCTGCTGTTCCCGACCGGGATCGTGTTGTTCAACGCGTTCCGGAACCCGAAGGGCGGGTTTGAGCTGTCAAGCCTCTCGATTCTCGGTAACTCGGCTGTGCGCGGCTTCTTCGTCGGCTCGATCGAGCTGAGCGCGGTCTCCTCGGTGATCGGCGCGGTGCTCGGCGCGATCCTGGCGTATGCCGTGGTGTCCGGGAACCCGGATGGGGCCGTGCGCCGGATCTACCTGGCCGGCTCGGGCGTGCTCGCCCAGTTCGGCGGGGTAACCCTGGCGTTCGCGTTCCTCGCGGCGGTGGGCCCGACGAGCGGCTTCCTCATACACGCGGGCTGGTTCTACGACTTCCCGCAGGGCATCGCGCTGATCTACGTGTACTTCCAGATCCCGCTCATGGTGCTCGTCTTCCTGCCCGCGGTGGACGGGCTGAAGATCCAGTGGCGGGAGGCATCGGAGAATCTCGGCGCGTCGGCGTGGCAGTACTGGCGGCATGTCGGCGGCCCGCTGCTGGCGCCTGCCTTCACCGGCGCGACGCTGCTGCTCTTCGCCAACGCGCTGTCGGCCTACGCGACGATCCAGGCCTGGGAGAACCAGATCGCCTATACCGTGCCGCAGCAGATCAGCACCGCCATCAACAGCGAGGTGGGGCTGAGCAACGTCAATGAGGCTGACGTGCTCGCGCTTGGCATGGTGATCATGGTGGTCATCATCATGACGGGATATGCCTTGCTGCAGCGGAGGGCGGCGCGATGGCTGCGATAACCGCGCTGGCCGGCGAGCCGGAGCCGGCCGCGGGGGCGGCCCGTCCGCGCGGCATGCAGGCCGGCCGGCGCAAGCGGCTGAACCTGTTCCGCTACGTGGTCTTCACGGTCTTCGGGCTCTTCTTCTGCCTGCCGCTGCTGGCGATGGCCCGGTTCTCACTGCAAGGCGGCAAGCTCGGCACGTGGTCGCTGGCGGCCTGGCAGCAGATCGCGTCCTACCAGGGGCTGCTGAGCTCGGTGGAGCTCACCCTGGAACTGGCGGTCATCACCTGCGTCGTGGTGCTGGTGCTGATGGTGCCGACCATGATCTGGATCCGGCTGCGGGTGCAGTGGATGAGCCGGGCCTTCGAGTTCCTCTGCCTGCTGCCGCTCACCATTCCCGCGATTGTCCTGGTGGTCGGGCTCGCCCCGGTCTACAACCGGATCAGGCACTATCAGGTGTCTGCGCTCATGCTGTTCTGGGCCTACGTGATCCTGGCCCTGCCCTTCGCCTACCGGGCGCTGTCCGCCGGGCTGAACGCGATAGACGTCAAGACCCTGTCGGAGGCCGCGCGCAGTCTCGGGGCGAGCTGGTTCACCGTGATGTTCCGGGTGGTCGCGCCGAACATGCGGCAGGCGATCTTGAACGCCCTGCTGCTCTCGTCGGCCCTGGTGCTCGGCGAGTTCACCATTGCCAGCCTCCTCCTCTACGTCAACCTGCAGGTTGCGCTGTATAACATCAGCCGGGAAACGCCGAACGCCGGAGTGCTCTTTTCCACGTCGACCGCCTCGCTGCTGTTCGCCTTCGTCCTGCTGCTGATCCTGTCCTACGTCGGCCGCCGCCGCAGCCGGGGATGAGGGAGCGCACGTGAGTTCACCAATGACCACACCGCAGGGCGCCACCGCCAGGACCGCGGTCGAGGTCCGGATGGAGGGACTGCGCCGGCACTACGGCCCGGTCGTCGCGCTGGACGGGCTCGAGCTGACCATGGCCCCGGGTGAGCTGGTCGCCCTGCTCGGCCCGTCGGGCTGCGGCAAGACCACGACGCTACGGCTGGTCGCCGGGCTGGAGGACGCCGACGCTGGCCGGATCACGGTCGGCGGCAAGGATGTCATCCACCTGCCGGCCAGCAAGCGCGACATGGGCATGGTGTTCCAGGCCTACTCGCTCTTCCCGCACATGACGGTGCGCCAGAACGTCGCCTTCGGGCTGCGGCTGCGCCGGGTCAGCCCGGCCGAGCGAGACCGGCGGGCGCTCGAGATGCTGGAGCTCGTCGGCCTCTCGACCCAGGCGGACCGGTACCCGCACCAGATCTCCGGCGGGCAGCAGCAGCGGGTCGCCCTGGCCCGTGCGCTGGCCATCGAGCCGCAGGTGCTGCTGCTGGACGAGCCGCTGTCGGCGCTGGACGCCAAGGTCCGGGCCCAGCTGCGGGACCAGATCCGCCGGATCCAGCTCGAGGTGGGCATCACCACGCTGTTCGTCACCCACGACCAGGAGGAGGCGCTGGCCATCGCGGACCGGGTCGGCGTGATGCGCGACGGCAAGCTGGAGCAACTCGCCGAGCCGACCGAGGTCTACTCGCGCCCAGCCACCCCGTTCGTGGCCGAGTTTGTCGGCCTCACCAACCGGCTGGCGGGCACCGTCAGCGGGGGAACGGTGACGGTCCGCGGACGCGAACTGCCGCTGGTGGACACCTCCACCCCGGCCGGCCAGGTCATAGCGCTGGTGCGGCCGGAGGCGGTCACGCTGGCCTCGGACAGCTCGGGCGAGTCCGGGCCGCTGACCGGCACCGTGATCGCCTCGACGTTCCTGGGCGCGACCAGCCGGGTCACCGTCGACCTGGGCGACACCACGATCATGGCCCAGCTCTCCACCTCGGACGCCACGGCGCTTTCGGCGGGCAGCCGGGTCGCCCTGTCGATCCGCCCTGACCCGGTGCTGGTCTCCGCCGATTCGGCCGCCGTGGCCGAGGAGTGAGGGGCAGGCATCCGCCGCTTACCACTGATCGCCGGCTCGGCCCCGGCGCCGTACTACGCCGTGGATCCATGACGCCCTACCGGGCCGTTGAGATCATCGAGGGTGAACGCCATCTCATCCGCGACGACTTCGGTGCGGCCGGCCCCGCGTCGGCCGACGGATCTGCCGGCGGCCCGCGCGGCGCGGCGGGCCGCCCGCTCGGCTGCCTGGTGCACATCACCGACCTCCAGCTGGCTGACGTCCAGTCGCCGGCCCGGTTCGAGTTTCTCAACCGGTACTTCGCCGACCCGAGGTACGCGCAGATCGTGCCGGTGCAGCGCCCGCAGGAGGCACTCACGGTGCACGCCGTCGACGCCACGGTGCGGACCCTCAACGCGGCGTCCGGCCCAGCCACCGGGGCCGTGATCGAGCTCGCGGTGACCACTGGTGACGCCATCGACAACGCGCAGTGGAACGAGGTACAGGCTTTCCTGGCCCTCTTCGACGGCGGCCTGGTCGTGCCGAATTCCGGCGGTCCTGGCTACGCGGGGGTGCAGTCGCTGGACTGGCCGGATGACATCTTCTGGAAACCGGACGGCGTGGCCGCGGCCGGGCCGGACTTCTTCCGCCGGGCATTCGGCTTCCCACACCACCCGGGGCTGCTGGAGCGCGCCGTGCGCGAGTTCTCCGCCGTCGGCCTGCGGGTCCCGTGGCTCTCCTGCTTCGGCAACCACGAGGCCCTCGACCAGGGCGTGGGGATCGTGACCGAGGGTCTCGCCGAAGCGCTCGTCGGCGCCAGGAAGCCCATCGCGCTGCCGGAGGATTTCGACCATGACCGGGCCCTGGAACTACTCACCGAGCGTCCTGAGGTCTTCATGGCGGGCCCCGCCACCGAGATAACAGCTGACCCCGGTCGCCGGGCGGTCACCCGGCAGGAGTTCGTGCAGGCCCATTTCCGGCCCGGCTCCCGTCCCTTCGGGCACGGGTTCAGCGAGCAGAACCGGCTCGGCGGCACGGCCTACTACGTGTACGACACGCCCGCCGCCCGCTTCATCGCGCTGGACACCACCTGCCTCGCGGGAGGGGCGGCCGGATGCCTCGACCGTGACCAGGCGCGCTGGCTCGAGGCGCGGCTCGCCGAGGTGCACTCGGCTTACCGGGGCCGCCACGGGCCTGAGGTGGCCACCGGCCACGACGACCGCCTGGTCGTCCTCTTCTCACACCACGGGACCGGCACCCTCAGCAACACCCGCGCCGGGCACCCGGGGCCAGGCGGCGAGCGGGTACTCGGCGCCGCTGACCTTCTCGCGCTGGTGCACCGCTTCCCCAACGTCGTGCTGTGGCTGAACGGTCACACGCACGCCAACAGCGTGCAGGCACGCCGGAACCCCGATGACCCCGCCCGCGGATTCTGGGAGGTAACCACCTGTGCCGTCATCGACTGGCCTTGCCAGACGCGCATCGTCGAGCTCCTCGACCGCGGCGAGTACCTGTCCATCGTCTGCACCATGGTCGATCACGACACGCCGGCCGGGCCCCGGTCCCTGGACGCCACTGACGACCTCGCCTCGCTGCACCGCGAGCTGGCGGCCAACGTCCCGCTGACCGGTGCCCACCACTCGGCTGGGGCTGGGACCGCCGCCGACCGGAATGTCGAACTCCGCATCGCCGCGCCGTTCCCGCTCGGCCGCCTGGGCCGCGGCTTATCGGATCAGTGCCGCCAGCCGGAAGCGGTCAACTTCTCGATGGCGGTCTCGTTGCCGTCCAGCCTGACCTGCGCGGCTGCCGTCCGGCCGAGCGCCCAGAGGGTCAACTCCGCCGGGCTGCCGGTGACAGTGACCACGGGGGTGCTGGCCTTGGCGGTGATCCGGACCCGGTGCGGGCCGGGATCCGCGGCTGGCCGGTCGTCCCTGACCAGTTCGACACCGACAGGCGCCTTGCGCAGCAGGAACCTCGCCATGCCGAGCCGCTGCCACAGCACCTCGTTCAGGTCCGCGCTGACCGCCCGCTGCTCCCAGCCCGGCGCGCCGCGCCGCACGTCCTCGTGGTGCACGAAGTACTCCACCACGTTGGCCCGCTGGTCCATGCCCGGTATCGCGAAGAAGGACAGCCGCGGCGGCCCGTTCCTGATGGTGTCCACCAGCCGGGGATAGGGCGTCCGCGCGCTGAGCGAGCGCTGCACGCGCCTGGTGTATCCGGCCAGCGGGCCGCCCATGACGCCCGCTCCGGCATCCGGCCGGTGCTCCCGCAGCACCAGGTGCGCGGCGAGGTCACGGGTGGCCCATCCCTCGCATAGCGTGGGCGCTTGCGGGCCGGTCTGGTCAAGCAGCGCGCACAGAGCCAGGCGCTCATCCCGGGCTAGGGTCATCCCGTGATGGTATTCACCTGGAGTCGGCCGTGGAAAGGATCAGGGGCGTGAGCATGGAAATGACCGGGAACGGCCGGCCCTCCCGGCTGGATCCGGAGATCGCGGCGCGGCTCAAGCGCGACGACGCCGGGCTGGTCGCCGCGATCGCCCAGCAGTACGACACCGGTGAGGTGCTCATGCTGGGCTGGATGGACGACGAGGCACTGCACCGCACCCTCACCACCGGCCGGTGCACCTACTGGTCACGCAGCCGGCAGGAGTACTGGGTGAAGGGGGAGACCTCCGGCCATCTGCAGCACGTGAAGTCGGTCGCCCTCGACTGCGACGGGGACGCTGTCCTGGTCAAGGTGGACCAGGACGGCGGGGCCTGCCACACCGGCGACCGGACGTGCTTTGACGCCGCGCTGCTGGATGCGGGGCAGCGGGACGCAGTGGCGGGCTGACCCAGTGCCCCCTGCAGCGGCCGCGGCGCGCCGGGAGTACGCACTGGTGCTGCTGCTCGGGCTGGCCGGGGCCGCCTGCGTGCTGGTGTCGGTCCGGCAGGGGTGGGCGCGGGTGGTAACCGCTGCGCCGCGGCCGCTGCCGGCGGCCACCGTGTCAGTGCGCGGCCAGGACCTGGTGCCGCTGGCGGGCGCCCTGGGCCTGGCGGCGCTGGCCGGCCTGGCGGCGGTGCTGGCCACCCGGGGCCTGGCCCGCCGCGTCGTGGGCGGGCTGCTCGCCGTGTTCGGCGCGGGCGCGGCGGTGACGGTCAGCCTGCACCTGGGGACCGCGGCCGTGCTCGCGGCCGCCGCGGGCGCGGGCGGGACCAGTTCGTCAGCCGGCTTGGTGACCGGAGGGAGTTCTGCTGGCCCGGGCGGCGCCCCCGGCGTCGCGGCGGCCAGCCTGGCCGGGCACGTCACGATGGCGGGCGTCCCCTGGCGCTGGGCCGTCCTGGCCGGCGCGCTGGCGGTGGTCGCCGCCGGGCTGCTCGTGGCCTGGCACGGCCCAGCATGGCCGGTCATGTCGAGCCGGTACGAGCAGCCAGCGGCACAGCGCTCGCGCCCGGCTGACCCGGCCACCCTGTGGGATTCGTTGAGCCAGGGCGTTGATCCAACCGATGCCAGCCCAGGGAACAGCCCGGGGAACAGCAGGCGGTGAGTGCTATGCCCGGCCTGGGCTGGGGGAACAGGGTTTGTGGCCGGCCCGACCGGGTCGCCTGACCCTTGGCCGCCCGGCGTCCCGGCGGCGGGTCTGGAGGGTGCCCGCAGTCTCGCCTGGACGGCCTCGATACGATCGGTGGGCAAGGCATCTAACCCGAGGAGACAGCGAACCGCGTGAGCGTGCTCGACGAGATCCTTGACGGAGTGCGCGCCGACCTGGCCGACCGGCAGCGCTGCGTGACGCTTGACCGACTCAAAGACATGGCCCGGCGGGCGCCGTCACCAGTTGACGCGATGGCCGCGCTCAAGGGCCAGGACGTGGCGGTCATCGCGGAAGTGAAGCGGGCCAGCCCGTCCAAGGGCGCGATGGCGGCGATCGCCGATCCGGCCGCCCTGGCCGCGGACTACGAGGCAGGCGGCGCCCGGGTGATCAGCGTGCTGACCGAGCCCAGGCGGTTCGCGGGCAGCCTTGATGACCTGGCCGCCGTCCGCGAGGCCGTACAGGTTCCGGTGCTGCGCAAGGACTTCGTGGTGAGTTCCTACCAGCTGTGGGAGGCGAGGGCCCACGGGGCCGACATGGTCCTGCTGATCGTGGCCGCGCTGGAGCAGAACGCACTGGTCTCCCTGGTGGAGCGGTCGCTGTCCATCGGCCAGGTGCCGCTGGTCGAGGAGCACCACTCCGGCGAGCTTGACCGCGCGGTGGAGGCAGGCGCGAAGGTCATCGGCGTCAACGCGCGGAACCTGGCCACCCTGGAGGTTGACCGGGGCGTGTTCGCCCGGATCGCCCCCCGCATCCCGGATGGGATCATCAAGATTGCCGAGTCCGGCATCCGCGGACCGCATGATCTCCTCGCCTACGCCGCGGCGGGCGCGAACGCCGTGCTCGTCGGGGAGAGCCTGGTGACGGGCAAGGATCCGCGGTCCGCCGTGGCCGACCTGGTCACCGCGGGCTCGCACCCCGCATTGCGCGGTGACCGCGGATGACGGCGGAGGCGGCGGTCATCCCGGACGCGGCCGGGCACTTCGGCCCGCATGGCGGCAGGTTCGCCCCCGAGGCGCTGATGTCGGCGCTGGACGAACTGGCCCGCGAGTATCAGTCCGCCCAGGCCGACCCGGCTTTCCAGGCCGAACTCGCCGCCTTGCTGCGCGGCTACGCGGGCCGGCCCACGCTGGTCACCGAGGTGCCGCGATTCGCCGCCCGGGCCGGTGGCTGCCGGGTGCTGCTGAAGCGCGAGGACCTCACCCACACCGGCTCCCACAAGATCAACAACGTCCTCGGGCAGGCGCTGCTCACCAAGCGGATGGGCAAAACCCGCATGATCGCCGAGACCGGCGCGGGCCAGCACGGGGTGGCCACCGCGACCGCCTGCGCCCTGCTCGGCCTGGACTGCGTGGTTTACATGGGCGAGGAGGACACCCAGCGGCAGGCGCTGAACGTGGCCCGGATGCGGATGCTGGGTGCCGAGGTGATTCCGGTCACCGCGGGCAGCCGCACGCTTAAGGACGCCATCAACGAGACGTTCCGCGACTGGGTGAGCAGCGTGGCCACGACGCATTACTGCATCGGCTCCGTGATGGGTCCGGATCCGTTCCCCGGGATGGTCCGGGATTTCCAGCGGATCATCGGGGTCGAGGCCCGCGGGCAGGTGCTGGCCATGACGGGCCGGCTGCCCGACGCCGTTATCGCCTGCGTGGGCGGCGGGTCCAACGCCATTGGCATCTTCCATGCTTTCATCCCCGACGAGTCCGTGCGGCTGATCGGCTGCGAGGCGGGCGGCGAGGGGGTGGCCAGCGGGCACCACGCGGCCACCCTGGTGGCTGGCTCTCCGGGCGTGATCCACGGGATGCGCACCTACCTGCTGCAGGATGCCGACGGCCAGACCCTCACCACGCACTCGGTGTCGGCAGGCCTGGACTACCCGGGTGTGGGACCTGAGCACTCCTGGCTGCACGACACCGGCCGGGCCACCTACCGGGCCATAACGGACACCCAGGCCATGGACGCGTTCGGCCTGCTATGCCGGACCGAGGGAATCATTCCGGCGATCGAGTCCGCTCATGCCCTGGCCGGCGCCCTGCAGGTGGGGGCGGAACTCGGGCCTGACGCGCTGCTCCTGGTGAACTTGTCCGGCCGCGGCGACAAGGATGTGGACATCGCGGCCAGGTGGTTCGGCCACCTGCCCGCCGAGAACCCCCCGGGGGAGAACCCCCGAGCCGGGAAGGCTCCGTGACCAGGGTCGGCACCGCCTTCGAGAAAGCCGGGGCCGACGGCCGGGCCGCCCTGATCGGGTACCTGCCCGCTGGATTCCCGACGGTGGAGGGGGCGGTCGCGGCCGCCACGGCACTCGCCGAAGCCGGGGTTGACGTGCTGGAGATCGGCCTGCCTTACTCCGATCCGCTGATGGACGGGCCGGTCATCCAGGAGGCTGTGCACCGCGCGCTGGCCGGCGGGGTCCGGGTCAGCGACGTGCTGAACACGGTCGAGGCGGTAGCGGAATCAGGCGTCCCGGTGCTGGTCATGACCTACTGGAACCCGGTGGACCACTACGGCGTGGCCAGGTTTGCCCGCGACCTCGCGGCGGCCGGCGGCGCCGGGCTGATCACCCCGGACCTGCCCCCCGAGGAGGCCGGCAGTTGGCTGTCCGCCGCCGATTCCTGTGGGCTGGACCGGGTCTTCCTGGTGGCGCCGAGTTCGTCCACGGAGCGCATCGCGCGCATCGCGGACGCCTGCCGTGGCTTCGTCTACGCGGCGTCGCTGATGGGTATCACCGGGGCCCGCGCTACCGTCAGTGACGAGGCTGCCGGGCTGGTCAGCCGGGTCAGGGCCGCTACCAGGCTGCCGGTCGCGGTGGGACTCGGCGTGCGCGACGCCGTCCAGGCGGCCCAGGTCGCCAGGTTCGCCGACGGAGTGATCGTCGGGTCCGCCTTCGTCCAGCGGCTGCTCGACGCGCCTGATCCCGGTGCCGGGATCGCCGCGATCAGCGACCTGGCCGGTGAACTGGCCACGGGCGTCCGCGTCCACGCCCCGGCCCGGAGCTGACCCGCGGGACGTCCCATCTCCCTGTGACAGGCCGTGTGAGCACGGTGAATGTGCTGGGCCAGGTGTTTCGCGATCAGTAGGGGGTGGGGATGATGCTTCTGGTGGCGTAATCTCGATGTAACCTCTGAGCACCAGCTCGAGGAGTCAGCGCTGTGCCGCATTCTGACGGCACCCGCTGCAGGGCCAATGTCGTCCCGACCGCATGCGAGATCGCCAAGACGGACGAGACGACAGGAGTGCTGATGGCACCTGCCGCTTCAGCAGCAACCGGTGGACTGTACGACAGCCGGTTCGAACACGACGCGTGCGGCGTCGGTTTTGTGGCGGACCTGTCCGGGCGCCGCAGCCATGAGACCGTGGCCAAGGCGCTGACCGTCTTGCGCAACCTTGAACATCGCGGCGCGGCCGGCAGCGACCCCGACACCGGGGACGGGGCCGGGATCCTGACCCAGATCCCGGACGGGTTCTTCCGGGCGGCGTGCCCGTTCGGGCTGCCCGAGCCGGGTTGCTACGCGGCCGGGATGGTGTTTCTGCCCGACGACGACGCCTTGGCGGCCGAGGCGGTCCTGGCCATCGAGCATATCGCCGCCGACGAGAGCCTGACCGTCCTGGGCTGGCGTGACGTGCCCTTCGACCCTGCGCACTGCGGCCAGGGCGCGCTGGCCGTGCTGCCCCGGCTGGTGCAGTTGTTCGTCACCGCCTCCAGTGGCGGCGAGAGTGGCCTGGTCCTGGACCGGCGGGCGTTCTGCCTGCGCAAGCGGGCCGAGCACGAGGCCGGCGTATACATCCCGAGCCTGTCCTCCCGGACGATCGTGTACAAGGGAATGCTGACCGCGCCTCAGCTGGAGCCGTTCTACCCGGACCTGTCGGACTCCGGCTATGTCTCGGCCCTGGCTCTGGTCCATTCCAGGTTCTCCACCAACACGTTCCCGTCCTGGCCGCTGGCCCACCCCTACCGGTTCATCGCGCACAACGGCGAGATCAACACGGTCCGGGGAAACCGCAACTGGATGCGGGCCCGCGAGGCGATGCTGTCCAGCGGCCTGTTCCCGGCGGCCGCCGACGGGCGCGGGATGGAGCGGCTGCTGCCCATCCTCGATGACCGCGCCAGTGACTCGGCGAGCTTCGACCAGTGCCTGGAACTGCTGCACCTGGGGGGCAGGTCACTGCCGCACGCCATGCTCATGATGATCCCGGAGCCGTGGGAGAAGCATGAGGAGATGGATCCCGCGCGGCGGGCGTTCTACCGGTTCCACGGCACGCTCATGGAGCCATGGGACGGCCCGGCCTGCGTCGCGTTCACCGACGGCACCATCATCGGGGCGGTGCTGGACCGCAACGGCCTGCGCCCGGGCCGGTACTGGGTGACCCGCGACGGCCTCGTCGTCCTGGCCAGCGAGGTCGGGGTGCTCGACATCGATCAGGCCGATGTGATCCGCAAGGGCCGGCTGCAGCCGGGCCGGGTGTTCCTGGTTGACACCGGCAGCAGGCGCATCCTGGAGGACGCGGACGTCAAGTCCGCGCTGGCGGCCGAGCATCCGTACGCGGACTGGCTGCACGCGGGCCTCATGCATCTCGATGACCTGCCGGATCGTGAGCGAGCGGTGTCTGACAGTGAGGAGCTCACCACCCAGCAGCAGCTGTTCGGGTACACCGAGGAGGAACTCCGGATCCTGCTCGGCCCGATGGCCCTCAGCGGCGCGGAGCCGATCGGGTCGATGGGCACCGACACCCCGCTCGCGGTGCTGTCCGACCGCCCGCGGCTGGTCTTCGACTACTTCACCCAGTTGTTCGCGCAGGTGACGAACCCACCGCTGGACGCGATCAGGGAGGAGCTGGTGACCTCGCTGCAGTCGGCCACCGGCCCCGAGCAGAACCTGTTCGAACCGGGCCCGGCTTCATGCCGGCAGATCGTGCTGCCGTACCCGGTGATCAGTGACAACGACCTGAACAAGATCATCCACGTCAACGACGACGGCGACCTGCCCGGGGTCGCGTCCTACGTCGTGGATGGCCGCTACGAGGTTGCTGGCGGCGGCGACGCCTTGCGCGGCAGGCTGGCGGAGATCTGCGGGGAGGTGTCGCAGGCCATCGAGGACGGCGCGCGGATCATCGTGCTGTCCGACCGAGGCGCAGTGCTGGCCCGGGGGGGCACCGTGCTCTCTGGGGACACCCCAGACCCCGATGGCCCGGAACCCCCCGCAGTACTGGCCCGGGGGGACACCATGCTCTCCGGGGACACCCCAGACCCCGATGGCCCCGAACCCCCCGCAGTGCTGGCCCATGCGCTCGCGCCGATCCCGTCGCTGCTGCTCACCGGGGCCGTGCACCACCACCTGATCCGGGAGCGGACCCGGACCCAGGCCGGGCTGATCGTCGAGGCCGGTGACGCCCGCGAGTGCCACCACATCGCGCTGCTCGTCGGGTACGGCGCGGCCGCGGTCAACCCGTACCTGGCGCTTGAGACCGTCCAGGACATGGTCAGGCGCGGGGTGCTGGAGAACATCACCGCGAAGAAGGCGGCGGACAACCTGATCAAAGCGCTCGGCAAGGGCCTGCTCAAGATCATGTCGAAGATGGGCGTCTCCACGGTCGCCTCCTACACGGGCGCCCAGATCTTCGATGCGATCGGCCTGGGCGAGGAGGTCATCAGCACCTGCTTCGCGGGCACCACATCCCGGCTCGGTGGCGTGGGGTTCGACGTGCTGGCCGTCGAGGCGGAGCAGCGGCATGCCCGTGCGTACCCGCATCGCGGCGCTGCTGCGCACCGGCGGCTGGAGACCGGCGGCGAGTACCAGTGGCGGCGTGAGGGTGAGCCGCACCTGTTCAACCCGGAGACAGTGTTCAAGCTGCAGCACGCCACCCGCAGCCGCCGGTATGAGATCTTCAAGGAGTACACCCGGCTCGTCGATGACCAGTCGCAGCGGCTGATGACCCTGCGCGGCCTGCTGCGCATCCGCGGCGTGGACGCTGGCCCGGGAGAGGACCAGAGTGAGGCGGGCACCGGTAGCCCGCGTGGGCTGGGCGCAACGGCGCACCCGGCTCACGCGCCCGTCCCGATCGACGAGGTCGAGCCGGTATCCAGCATCGTGGCGCGGTTCTCCACCGGCGCCATGTCCTACGGCTCGATCTCCGCCGAGGCCCACCAGACCCTGGCCATCGCGATGAACCGGCTGGGCGGCAGGTCCAACACCGGCGAGGGGGGCGAGGACCCGGACCGTTACGTGCCCGACGCCAATGGTGACCTGCGCCGGTCCGCGGTGAAGCAGGTCGCCAGCGGCAGGTTCGGGGTGACCAGTGAGTACCTGGTTAATGCGGATGACCTGCAGATCAAGATGGCCCAGGGAGCCAAGCCCGGCGAAGGCGGCCAGTTGCCCGGCCACAAGGTCTACCCGTGGATCGCGAAGACCAGGTATTCCACGCCCGGCGTGGGGCTCATCTCACCGCCGCCGCACCACGACATCTACTCGATCGAGGACCTGGCCCAGCTCATCCACGACCTGAAGAACGCCAACCCCGCGGCCCGGGTACACGTCAAGCTGGTCGCGGAGGTCGGCGTCGGCACTGTTGCGGCCGGCGTCTCCAAGGCGCACGCGGATGTGGTGCTCATCTCCGGGCACGACGGCGGCACCGGGGCCGCCCCGCTGACCAGCCTCAAGCACGCGGGCGCGCCATGGGAGCTCGGGCTGGCCGAGACCCAGCAGACGCTGCTCCGCGGTGGCCTGCGGGACCGCATCGTGGTCCAGGCCGACGGCCAGCTCAAGACGGGCCGGGACGTCATCATCGCCACCCTGCTCGGGGCGGAGGAATTCGGCTTCGCCAGTGCGCCGCTCGTGGTCGCCGGCTGCGTGATGATGCGGGTCTGCCACCTGGACACCTGCCCGGTCGGCGTGGCCACGCAGAACCCGGAGCTGCGCAAGCGGTTCACCGGCCAGCCGGAGTTCGTGGTGAACTTCTTCGAGTTCATCGCCCGCGAGGTCCGCGAGTACCTGGCCGCGCTCGGATTCCGCACCCTGGCCGAGGCGGTCGGCCGGGCTGACCGGCTCGACACCGTCCGCGCGGTCGGCCACTGGAAGGCCTCCGGGCTCGACCTGAGTCGGGTGCTGCGGGTGCCGGAGCTGCCGGCCGGGGCGGCCCGCAGGAACACCACACAGCAGGACCATGGGATCGAGCGGGCCCTCGACAACACGCTCATCCAGCTCGCTGAGGGTGCGCTGCAGGACGGCACCGCGGTCGCGCTTGAGCTGCCGGTCCGCAACGTCAACCGGACTGTCGGCACCATGCTCGGCTACGAGGTGACCAAGCGCTGGGGTGGCGAGGGACTGCCCGACGACACCATTCACGTGCGCTTCCGCGGTTCAGCGGGGCAGTCGTTCGGTGCCTTCCTGCCCCGCGGTATCACCCTGCGGCTGGCCGGTGACGCCAATGACTACCTGGGCAAGGGGTTGTCGGGTGGCCGGATCATCGTGGCCCCGGACCCGGACGCGGCGTTCGCCGCCGAGGAGCAGATCATCGCGGGCAACGTGATCGGCTACGGCGCGACGGGCGGCGAGATCTTCCTGCGCGGCGTGGTGGGCGAGCGGTTCTGCGTGCGGAATTCGGGCGCAACCGCCATCGCTGAGGGCACCGGCGATCACGGCTGCGAGTACATGACCGGCGGCACCGTGGTAGTCCTCGGCCGGGTCGGGCGGAACTTCGCGGCCGGAATGTCCGGCGGCGTCGCCTACCTGCTCGATCCCAAGCCGCTGCGGGTGAATACCGAGATGGCGGACCTTGAGCCGCTGGCCGAAAGCGATGGGGCGCTCCTGCGCGGCCTGGTCGAACGGCACCTCGTGGAGACGGGTTCAGCGGTGGCGGCCCGGCTGCTCGCCGACTGGGACGCGGCGTTGCCCCGGTTCGGCAAGGTCATGCCCAAGGATTACAAGCGGGTGCTGGATGCCGCGCGCCTGGCTGAGCGCGAGGGCCGCGACGTTGACGAGGCCGTCATGGCCGCGGCGCACGGCTAAGGGGGGCATTATGGCTGATCCCAAGGGATTCATGACGACGCGGCGGGAAACACCGGCCCGTCGGCCAGTGGACGTCCGGATCCAGGACTGGCATGAGGTCTACACCGAATTCGCCCACAGCAAACTGGAGAAGCAGGCCGGGCGGTGCATGGACTGCGGTATTCCGTTCTGCCATCAGGGGTGCCCGCTGGGGAACCTGATCCCGGAATGGAACGACCTGGTTTGGCGGCGGGACTGGCGCGAGGCCGCCGAGCGTCTGCACGCGACCAATAACTTCCCGGAGTTCACCGGGAGGTTGTGCCCGGCGCCGTGCGAGACCGCCTGCGTTCTTGGCATCAACGCCGACCCGGTGACGATCAAGCAGGTCGAGGTGGAGATCATCGACCGGGCCTGGGCGGAGGGCTGGGTGACGCCGCAGCCGCCGGCCCTGGCCGCGCTGACCGGCCGGAAGGTCGCGGTGATCGGTTCCGGGCCGTCGGGGCTCGCGGCAGCGCAGCAGCTTACCCGCGCCGGGCACGCGGTGACCGTCTACGAGCGGGCGGACGCGCCAGGCGGCCTGCTCCGCTACGGGATCCCCGAGTTCAAGATGGAGAAGCACCATCTCGACCAGCGGCTCGATCAGATGCGGGCCGAGGGGACCACGTTCGTCTGCGGGGTACACGCCGGTGTGGACGTGCCCGCGGAGGACCTGCGCGCGGGCTACGACGCGATCGTGCTCGCGGGCGGCGCGACCGTGCCGCGGGGCCTGCCGGTGCCGGGTGCTGACCTGCCGGGGGTGCACCAGGCCATGGAGTACCTGCCGCTGTCCAACCACGTGGTGGCGGCCGCGGCCGGCGGCCCCGTCGCCGAGCCGGCCATCAGCGCGCGCGGCAAGCACGTGATCATCATCGGCGGCGGTGACACCGGCGCGGACTGCCTCGGCACCGCGCACCGCCAGGGCGCGGCGTCGGTCACCCAGCTGGAGATCATGCCCCGCCCGCCGGAGCACCGGCCGGAGACCCAGCCCTGGCCCACGTACCCGATGACGTACCGGGTGTCCAGCGCTCACGAGGAGGGCGGCGAGCGGGTGTACGCCGTCTCCACGCAGGAGTTCGTCGCGGACCCCGGCGGCCACGTGCGGGCGCTGCGCCTGGTTGAAGTGGAATCGTCGGGCGGGCGGTTCCTGCCGATACCAGGCACAGAACGCGAGTTGCCCTGCGATCTCGCCCTGCTCGCGATGGGGTTCACGGGGGCGGAGCCGGACGGCCTCCTCGCCCAGCTCGGTGTGGGCTTCGACGCGCGCGGGAACGTGGCCCGGGATCGCTCGTTCGCCACGTCGGTGCCGGGCGTGTTCGTGGCGGGTGACATGGGGCGCGGCCAGTCGCTGATCGTGTGGGCGATCGCCGAGGGCAGGTCCGCCGCGGCCGCGGCGGACGATTACCTGGCCGGGGAGACCGTGCTGCCCGCCCCGATCCCGCCCAGTGCCCGTCCCATGTCTTGATCGGCCGATCAGGGATTGGGGTTCGCGCCCGGGACGCCGGAGCATATGTTCTGCGCGGCATTGCGGGTTTGCACCGCGGCCTGCTGGCTGGCCTGGGCCGTCCCGCCTGCGGCGGCTGAGGGAGTGGCGCCTGCCTTGACCGGGGTGGGTGGCGGGACGACCCCGGTGAAGCCGGATCCGATGGTCAGGGTGATGGGCCCGGTGCCGCCGTTGTCCTGGCTGGCCGGGGCGGCCGTGAGAGCCTGCGCGACCGCGTACGCCCCGTCGGCCGCGGCGGTGCCGGGGTAGCTGATGGTGGTCGCGGCCCCGGTCACGGGGGCGTCGCCGACGTGGACCACGTCGAACCCGAGCTTGCTGAGGCTGGCCGCGGTCTGCGCGGCGAGCCCGGCCGTGCCCGTGCCGTTGAGCACCGCCACTTGCACCTGGCGGGGGGAGGGCACCGGCAGGGACCCCTTCCAGGCGGTGTCCGTCTTCAGCACCTGCCAGATGACGTCGTCCTGGGGCTCGTCAGGCAGCAGCCGGTTGATGTTGGCCGGGTCCAGGATCGTGGGCATGGTGATGAACGTCACGGCCTTGCTGTGCAAGTGGCGCAGGCTCGCCGCCATTCCGAGCAGCTTGGTGACTGATCCCAGGCCCGGATCGACGGTGAGCGCGCCGGTTGCCGAGTTCGCGATCTGCAGGAGCTTGACGGGATTGTCCAGGGTGCCCTGGCTGTCTATCTTCTGGATCAGCGACGACATGAACTCCTGCTGTAGCTCGATCCGGCCCAGATCGCCGCCGTTGCCCACGCCATGCCGGGTGCGGACGAACGCCAGTGCCTGGTTCCCGGTGACGAGGTGCCGCCCGGCCGAGAGACTCAGGTGGCTGAACGGGTCGTTCACCGCCTGCGGCAGGCACACCTCAACCCCGCCCACCACGCTGACCATGGTCCGGAAGGAGTTGAAATCAAACCGGACGAAGTGATCCAGCCGGATTCCGGTCAGGTGCTCGACGGTGGCGACCGCGCACGCCGGGCCGCCCTCGTTCATCGCCCCATCGATGATCGCCTGCGGGATGGCTGGCACCGTGCCGCCACCGGTCCGCGACTTGCAGGCCGGCTCGTAGACCAGCGTGTCCCGGGGGATTGACACGACAGTGGCGTGCGTGTGAGTGGCGTCAAGGTGAACCACGATCAGGTTGTCCGACAGGTCGGTGCCGGGGTCAAAGCCGAAGCCTGCTCCCTGCCCGTCGCGGGTCTGCGAGCCGAGGATGAGGATGTTCTGCACGCCGGGCGCCGACGGCGGCGGCCGGTGCTTCAATCCGCCGAACGCGTTGGTGACAGTCAGGTTGCCGTCCAGCTTCGCGTAGATGGCATAGGCGCCCAGGCCGACCACCAGCACGAGGATGCTGGCTACCGCGGCTACCCACACCATTATCTTGCCGCGCCTGGTCAGCCGGGTCGGCTTGGACTTACGGGGTGGCCCGCCGTACCCCTCCCCGGCGCGGTATTCGCGGGGGCCGCCGTATTCGGGCGGGCCGCCGTTCGCGCGCGGGTCGGCCCGGTACTCTCCCAGGCCGGCCGGGTACTCGCGCGGGCTGCCGTATTCGCGCGGGTCGCCGTTCGTGCGCTGGTACTCTCCCAGGCCGGCCTGGTCTTCGCGCGGGTCGCCGTTCGTGCGCTGGCCGGCCCGATATCCCCCCATGGGGGCCGGGTACTCGCGCGGGTCGCCGTATTCGCGCTGGCTGCCGTATTCAGGCGGGGCGCTGTATTCGCGCGGGTCCCCGTGCTCCCGCGTGGCCTGGTACTCACGCGGAGCACCGTATCCCCGCTCGACCAGGCCTTCTGGGGACGCCCGGTAGTCTCGCTCGACCAGGCCTTCTGGGGACGCCCGGTACTCGCGCGGGGCGGCCTGGTACTCGCGCGGCTCGCCGTACTCTGGCCCGGCTGGGCCCGCTGAGGGCGCCCGGAACTCTCGCTCGACCAGACCCTCCCGCGGCGCCCGGTTCCCTCGCCGTCCGCGCGGGGGCACGGCTCCGCCGGAGCGGGAGGTGCCCGGCCGCCTGCCTCTCATACCCGACCTCGCGATGCCGTGGGTGTCAGTTGCCAAGTCGATCGTTGCGCAACTTGGCCAGCGGAGAGCACGATATCCCTCCGCCGTAACGCCCTGTTTATGCCTCACGGCAGATTTCGGGAGGCTTTATGCCTATATGCCGAGGAGCAGTCCAACGGAAGGTAGTGGCCCGCACGGCCGCCAGCCTCCCGGGGCTCAGCTGCCGGGAGCCCGGGACCTGGCCGGATGTGAGTAGCGTGGGACGACCGTTGGATGAATCTTGCATTTCGGGGCTCGGTGAAGTGACTGCGGGCCCGTAGAGTGGTATAGACCAATTGGGGCCGTCGAGGTCGGGAGCGACTGAGCATGAGCCGCCGAGCAAAGATTGTCTGCACGCTGGGTCCCGCGTCCTCCAGCCCTGAGCGGCTCGCCGCGCTCGTGGCCGCCGGGCTCGATGTGGCCAGGCTCAACATGAGCCACGGCACCCAGGCTGGCCATCGGCAGGCCTACCAGGCGGTCAGGGACGCTTCGGACACGGCCGGGCACAGCGTGGGGGTGCTCGTGGATCTCCAGGGGCCCAAGATCCGCCTGGGCACGTTCGCTACGGGCCCGGTCCGGCTGTCGGTGGGCCAGGAGTTCACCGTCACCACCGAGGACGTTCCCGGGGATTCCAGCCAGGTCTCGACCACCTACCGGGGCCTGCCCGATGATGTCGGGCCGGGGGACCGGGTGCTGGTGGACGACGGGCGCATCGCCCTGGAGGTGGTGGAGGTGCGCGGCGCCGCCGTCTGTACCCGCGTCGTCGTGGGCGGCGTGGTCTCCGACCACAAGGGCCTCAACCTGCCCGGGGTCAAGGTGAGCGTGCCCTCGCTGACCACGAAGGACCAGGCGGACCTGCGCTGGGCGCTGGGCCTGCGCGCGGACATGATCGCCCTGTCGTTCGTGCAGGGTCCCGAGGACGCCGGGCCGGCGCGGCGGATCATGGAGGAGGTGGGCATCAGCCTGCCGCTCATCGCGAAGATCGAGAAGCCACAGGCGGTGCAGGCGCTGCCGGAAGTGATCGAGGCCTTCGACGGGATCATGGTTGCCCGCGGGGATCTCGGCGTGGAACTCCCGCTCGAGGAGGTCCCGATGGCGCAGAAGCGGATGATCGCCCTGGCCCGGGACAAGGCCAAGCCGGTCATCGTGGCCACCCAGATGCTCGAGTCGATGATCTCCGCGCCCAGGCCGACCCGGGCGGAGGCCTCGGACGTCGCCAATGCCGTGCTGGACGGCGCGGACGCGCTGATGCTGTCCGCCGAGACCGGCGTGGGGGAGTACCCGGTAGAGACCGTTGAGACGATGGCCAGGATCATCACCGCCGCGGAACGCGAGTGCCTGAACGCCGCTCACTCGCTGCCACGGCTTCCGACCACGGTCGGGGGCGCCATTGCCCGCGCTGCCGCCGAGGTGGGTGCCGTCGTCGGGGCGAAGGCACTGGTGGCGTTCACGATGACGGGCGAGACGGCGCGGCGGCTCGCCCGGTACCGGTCACCGATCCCGCTGCTGGCCTTCACCCCGGAGCCCACCACCCGCAGCCAGCTGGCGCTGACCTGGGGCGTAGAGACCTTCATCGTGCCGCCGGCCCGCTTCACCGACGAGATGGTGCATCAGGTGGAGAACGCTCTGCTCGACATCGGCCGCTGCGGCAAGGGCGACCGGGTCGTTATCGTCGCCGGCAGCCCGCCCGGCAGCCCGGGCCGGACCAACGCCCTGCGGGTGCATCGCATCGGCGATGCCCTCGACTGACGGCTGCGGGTCTCGCCGACGTGCACCAGCGCGGACACACCGCTCATCGGGCGCCCGATCGAAGCAGTCAGGGGCACGGGTTACAGTGCTGTGCCCGGATCGTTGTCTCTCAAATCGCCACGGCCTGGAACCCTAGCCGCAGTATGTGCGTTCGCACAGTGAGATGGCGATTACGGACGGGATCCATGTCGAGACCTGGTCGCGGTGCTGATGGGCCCTCGGAAGCCTCCCGACGGAAGCGCCCTAACGGAAGCAGCCAGAGTATGAAGTTCCCCCGGAGCCGGAGGACTGCGTGCTAGAGCCGCAGAGCACGGCGCTGTTCGTGCTGCTGATGCTGATATTCGGCGCGCTGACTTGGTGGATGCTCGTCACCCGTCAGCCAGCCCTCCGCGTCTTTGCCGCGTGCCTGGCCTTCACGCCCGCGATGCTGTTCGGGGTGATGGCCGTCAACAAGTACTACGGCTACTACCAGACCTGGGGGGCGGCGATCGCGGACCTCACCAACCAGGGAACCGGCGCGGCGCCTCGCGTGCCGGTCAGCCTCGCCGCGGGCTCGCAGCTCGACCGGCTCGACGGAAGCACCATCTACCTCAGACAGGCGCAGGTGTTCGGATACACGCTGCGGCTGAACGTGACTGGCCAGCGCAGCGGCATCACCAGGGCGGTCTATGTCTATCTGCCGCCGCAGTACTTCTGGTCGCCGTACAAGAGATACCGGTTCCCGGTCATCGAGCTCATCCACGGCCAGCCTGGTGAGCCGCAGGACTGGATCAACGTGGTGGGGGTGACCGCCACCCTCGACCACCTGGTGATCCAGCATCTCGCTCATCCTGTCGTGCTGGTCATGCCCGACGCGAACGGGGGCGAGAACGTCTCGCTGCAGTGCCTCAACCAGGCAGGCGGCCCGCAGGACCTGACCTACCTGGCCGAGGACCTGCCCGGCCAGATCGCGCACATCGTCCGGGTGCAGCCGCCGGGCCCCGCCTGGGGCCTGGCCGGATACTCCGAAGGCGGGTTCTGCGCCGCCAACATGGCACTGCAGTTCCCGGGCCACTACGGGCTGGCCGGATCGCTCAGCGGCTACTTCAAGCCGTTCAACAACCAGCTGGCCCGCCCGATCAGGCGCGTCAGCCCGTTCGGGGGCAGCCCGTTGCTGCAGCAACAGAACACCCCGCTCGATGAGATCGCGATGTTGCCACCGGGGGTGCCCATGCCCCAGTTCTGGCTGGGTGCGGGCAAGGACGACAGGCTGGCCGTGGCGGGTGCCGAGGTTTTCCGGCAGGAACTGCAACTGCGTCAGGCGGATGTGCCACTGACGCTCACACCGGGCGGCGGCCACACCATGACGACGTGGCGGGCGGAGGTCCCGCCGATGCTCAAGTGGATGACCCAGGGTCTGGCTGCGGTCGTCCAGAAAGAGGAGACGGCGCAGTCCAGGAAGGCGTCCATCCTGGCCGCGCAGCGAGCACGCAGCCGGGCCAGCTCAGCGCCCATTCACCACGGGCCCATCCAGCACGGGCCCATCCAGCACGGGCTCATCAAGCACGGTCTCCTCCAGCACGGGCTCATCAAGCACGGGCTCATCAAGCAGAAGCCGGCCAGTCCGTCAGCACCGCACAGGGCCGTCAGCTAGCAGACCCGCGGTTCGCGATGGATCCGGCGGCATCCGGATCTTCCAGGTGCCCCGGATGGTGTCCAGAGTGGTGGTGCCCCGGGGTGGTGGTGCCCCGGGGTGGTGGTGCCCCGGGTGGGATTCGAACCCACACTGCATGGTGTTTGAGACCATGGACTCTGCCAGTTGGTCTACCGGGGCCCGCCGGCCGCCCTAAGGGCAGTCGGCCGAACGTTAATCTACCCGGTACGGGTACGCTCGTGCCCGTGAGCCAGACCCCATTTCGAGTTGTAATCGCCGAAGACGAGGCGCTGATCCGACTTGACCTCAAGGAGATGCTTGAGGAGGAAGGTTACGTGGTGGCCGGTGAGGCCTCCGACGGGGAGGCCGCGGTCGAGCTCGCGGCTAAGCTCCGCCCTGATCTGGTGATCCTCGATGTCAAGATGCCGATCCTGGACGGGATCTCCGCGGCCGAGCGGATTGCCGCACAGCACATCGCTCCTGTCGTCATCCTGACCGCCTTCTCCCAGCGGGAACTCGTCGAACGGGCGCGGGATGCCGGGGCCATGGCCTACCTGGTCAAGCCGTTCACCAAGGCGGATCTCGTCCCGGCGATCGAGATCGCAGCAAGCCGCTTCCAGGAGACGTCCGCGCTGGAGTCCGAGGTCGCCACGCTGAAGGACCGCCTCGAGGTGCGCAAGATCCTCGACCGGGCGAAGGGAAAGCTGCAGGCCGAGCACGGGCTCACCGAGCCCGAGGCGTTCCGCTGGATCCAGAAGACCTCGATGGACCAGCGACTAGCCATGCGTGCGGTCGCTGAGAAGCTGCTGGACGGCGGGATGGTCCCCAGCCCCGGCCCGGCCGAGGCCCAGCAGGCGACGGATGGCAAGTCGGCCAAAGCCGCTCCCGAGGCCACGCCGGCCACGGGCAGCGAGGTCAACGGCGCTGCCGAGGGCGGCACCGCCGAGGCCTGAGCAGCGACCAGGCCCAGGCAGCGACCAGGCCAGGCAGCGACCAGGCCCAGGGCCTTGGCGGCCAGCCCGCCGAGGTATCCCGTCCTCGCCATGATCACGGAAGATTTCTGGGTCTATGTGTCCGGGATGTTCCGTGATCATGGAAGGCTGGAATGAGGATGCGGCCGGGGGCAGCGATCCGCCTATTCGCCATGATCACGGAAGATTTCTGGGTCTATGGGTCCGAAATATTCCGTGATCATGGCGAGGGGCGGTGGCGGGCCGCGGCGGTCGGCGCTGTGGGGGTTGAGCGGTCCGGGGTTGCTGTGCGGGGCCGTTCGGTCCGGGGTCGCTGTGCGAGGTCAGGCGGTCCGGGATTGCTGTGCGGGGCCGTTCGGTCCGGGGTCGCGCTGTGCGGGGTCGCTGACGATCGGCAGGGGGGTTCGAGAGCCCGGGGAGCCTTTGGTGCCGTATCGGCCTTCCCCGGGTCGACACGTTCTCTACTCGGCGGCCCCGGGCTCTCCCCCACCACGGTAGCGAGGTCCGCGGGTGCGGCGCAAAGGACCCGTGATTCCCCCGTGGGTTTGGGTCTAACGTCCGGTCGTGCGCAGTTTCCAGTGCCACCGGGGATCCGGCGGACTACCTTGGGTGATCAGGTAGCGGCTCGCTGACCTGCAGTCGAAGTCAGTCGTGGGTCTCCGCGATAGCCAACGGCCGGTCCCCGCCGGGCGCCTGGCCGCCGCCGGGCGCCTAGCCGCCGCCGGGCACCAGGTCGCTACTGGGCACCTAGCCGCTACTGGGCGCCTGGCCGCTACTGGGCGCCTGGCCGCTGCCGGGCACCCGGTCGCTGAGCAGGCAGGTGAGCCGCGCGGTGCAGACCCGCCGGTCATGATCATCGCTGATGACGATCCCGTACGTGGCGATCGTGCGGCCGCCGTGCAGCAGGGTGGCGACCCCGGTCACCACCCCGGCGCCTACCGCACGGTGATGTGTCGCGCTGATCTCGACGCCGACCGCGATCCGGTCTGGCCCGGCGTGCAGCACTGAGCCCAGGGAGCCGAGGCTCTCGGCGAGGACGCACGAGGCGCCGCCGTGCAGCAAGCCGTATGGCTGGGTGTTGCCCACGACCGGCATGGTGCCCACCACCCGGTCCGCCGCGGCTTCGAGGATGGTGATACCCATCCGGCCGACGAGGGTGTCCCGGCTGGCGGTCATGAAGTCAGCGATGATCTGCCCTGAGCTGTCCTGCGCCACCCGCACCTCCGACGACGTGCGGTCGCGTCCGCGCCGCAGCAGAAGCCTAGGGCGTCTGCCCAGGCCCGGCCGGTGCCGGGCGGCGGAAGCCGGCGCCGCAGTTCCGGCGGGTCCCGACTGGAACCTCCCGAATGGCCTAAATACACCTTTATGTACATGAATGGTGCATATCCCACCCAGGCCCACCGATCCAACAAGATCCATGAGAAAAGATCAGAATTCTTCCTCGAACGCCTGACGCTCGGTGTGGTGAGCGTTAACAATTCCCCCGGGGGATGGTCAAGCTCCAGTCCCCGGGAACCCAACGAAGGGAGTCTCCATGCGATCGCCTTTCAGGCGAAGAATGACCTCAGCGAGCATCGGGGTGGCCGCGGCCGCCTCGCTGGTCAGCGCAGGGGCGCTGGGATTGACCCAGGCATCCGCATCGCCCGTGCACACACACTTCCGCCAAAGCGCAGCCTCTGTGACCAGCGAGCCGTTCGGTACGGCTCCAGCCGGGCCGTACAACCCGGCCGAGACTGTATACCGCTACACCCTGACCAACGCCCACGGCGTGCAGGTCAGGATCCTGACCTACGGCGGCATTGTGCAGTCGATCAACGTCCCGGACCGGTCAGGGCACAGCGCCGACGTGGTGCTCGGATTCAAGACCCTGAAGGACTACGTCAACGAGGTCAGCCCGCCGCCGCCCGCGGCCGGTGGCCCGTACTTCGGCGAGATCATCGGCCGCTACGGCAACCGCATCGCGAACGGCAAGTTCACGCTGCACGGCACCACGTACACGCTGCCTCTGAACAACAACGGAAACACCCTGCACGGCGGTTTCGTCGGCTTCGGGAACCGGGTCTGGTCGGCCGTCAAGGTCGCCGGCGGCGTGGAGTTGACGCTGGTCAGCCCAGACGGTGACGAGGGCTCCAAGTTCGAGCCGACCTGCAATTGCACCGGCTTCCCGGGGACGCTCACCGTGCACGTGACCTACACCCTGGACAACAGCGGCAGCCTCAAGATCCACTACTCCGCGACCACTGACAAGCCGACTGTGATCAACCTGACCAACCACAGCTACTTCAACCTCGCGGGGGAGAGCACCCTCTCGGCCATGGCCCAGAAGGTGTACATGAACGCCAACAAGATCACGGCGGTCAACTCCCTGCTGATCCCGACCGGCGGTTTCGATTCCGTGTTCGGCACCCCGTTCAACTTCACCAACCCGCACGGCACAGCGATCGGAGCCCGGATCAACAACGGCACCAACCAGCAGTTGCTGTTCGGGCCGGGTTACGACCACAACTGGGTGATCAACAAGTCCGGTCCCAAGCT
>JAWWPY010000505.1:0-50968 GCA_033854735.1 Streptosporangiaceae bacterium
GACGCCCTGATCAGCCGGGACACCCCCAACCTGTTCGCCGCCGGACGGCTTCTGGACGGCGAGCGCAAGGCGGCGGCCTCACTGCGCGTGATGGGCACATCGTTCGCCACCGGCCAGGCCGCCGGCGCCGCCGCCGCGCAGCACAGCCGCGGGAGCCTGGACCTGCATGCCGTGCAAGCCGAACTCCAGCGCCAGGACGCACGACTTCCCCTCTAAAGGCCGATACAGCCGCAGCGCCAGCCGCGCTCGCAGTCGCGGCCCCGTACCCTGCCCGGACACCTCAAGCCAGGGAACATAAAGGAGCTCTTGGCCAACCCATCCCCGGTCGAGCTCTATGCCCCCTGGCCGCCTCGTTCCGCTGGCACCTGCCAGATGCCAGCGCAACGGCATGAGCCATGAAGGCCGGACACCAATTAAACCCGTGCCCCCGGAACATTTCCCGCCCGTGCTGTGATCGCTGCCACGCCGATCACTCCAGCACCGGCCACCGCGGCCCGGCAACCGAATTTCCTCCCGGTGCCCGGCCGTGCGGGGACTGTGCGGTGACCGTCGGTGCCGGGTGGCAGACTGCCGGCATGACCGGATCGGATCCGAAAGCGGACCTTCTCCGTTACCTGCAGGTGGCCCGCGAGGCCTTGCTGTGGAAGCTGGACGGGCTCTCGGAGTACGACATCCGCCGCCCGCTGACGCCGACCGGCACCAACCTGCTGGGGCTGGTCAAGCACGTGGCCAGCGTTGAGCTGGGGTACTTCGGCGAGACTTTCGGGCGGCCGTCGGGTGAGCCGCTTCCGTGGTTCGAGGACGGCGCCGAGCCCAACGCGGACATGTGGGCGGCCGCCGATGAGTCGCGTGAGGAGATCGTCGGGCTGTACCACCGGGCCTGGGCCCATTCGGACGCGACGATCGGCACGCTGGCGCTGGACGCGACCGGCCGCGTGCCGTGGTGGCCGGGCGAGGCTGAGGTGACGCTGCACCGGATCCTGGTCCACATGATCGCCGATACTCACCGGCACGCGGGGCACGCCGACATCGTCCGGGAACTCATCGACGGGGCCGTCGGGCTGCGGGACGGCAACGACAACATGGCGCCAGGCGACCAGGCGTGGTGGGAGAACTACCGGAGCCGCCTGGAGCGCGTGGCGCAGGAAGCCGGCCCGGGCTGAGCCCTGCTCAGGCGAGCAGCAGGCGGCGCCAGGCATCCGCGAGGAAGTGCTCGTAGCGCTCGGGACTCCACCCGCACATGACCGCGTGACAATCCGCTATTGACCGTGCGCCGATCCTGAGAAAGCAAAGAGCACAGGCCTACCCAACGACTTCTGGCGCTGGGTGAGCCTGTGCCCCTGCGTGGTGCATCAGCTCTTCGCGTAGTCGCTGGCTCCCCACCAGTCCACGACTACGACCGGCTTGACGTGCTCGGACCATCGCCAGTCGGGCTGCAGGACCAGCCGCCCGATGTCGCTGCCCCCGATGTGCAGCAGCTCCATCTGGCCGTTGCTGAATGTGCGGACCTCATCGGCCTGTCCGAAATCCTTGTGCTCTGCTGCTGACACGATCCTTCTCCTTACTTGTCGGTGTCCGGATGGGCGGTGCTGGCCGTAGGCCGGTTACTCGTCCCAGGCCTGGACGCCGGAGTGGCGGGTGATCAGGCCGTCCTTCAGGTCGAGCACGGCTAGGCACAGGACCCGCGCGCCGCTCGGGTAACGGCAGGCCTGCACGAAGGCCGCGTTGCTCTCGCTGACGACGAGGCGCTCGATCGTGTGCGTCATGTCCCGGCCGCACACGTCGGCGAAGTAGTTGCCGATCGCCTGCCGGCCGCGGATGATCTTCGGGTGGCTGGGCTGGTCGTTGCGGTCCACGACGTGCAGCTCGGCGTCCTCGGCGTACAGGCCGAGCAGCGTGGCGGCGTCGCGCTCCTCGATGCCACGGCGCAGTGCCTCGGCGTCAAACGACGGGCTGGTCCTGGTGATCTCACTGGTGCTCATCTGGTGCCTCCTGATCGGCGCTGGATTCGAACTCTGGGCACGACGATTCCCGGGCACCGTCAACGGACCGTCAAAGCCCAGGCCGGAGCACCTAGGGCAGCTCAAGGACTGCCGCGACCTGGGCATTCCCTTTAGAATGAGCCAGCCATGCTTGAGATCCGTGTCATCGGCGAGCTAGAGGTACAGCTGGCCGGGACGAAGGCAGAGCTCCCGGCCAGCCGACGGGTCAGGGCGCTGCTGGGCTGGCTCGCGGTCCATCCCGGCCGCCATCCCCGGTCCCGGCTGGCCGGCCAGTTCTGGCCGGACGTGCTCGACGCCAGTGCGAGGGCCAGTCTCCGGAGTGCCATCTGGGCCCTTCGCTCGGCGCTCGGGCCCGATTTCGGCTCGTACCTGGCCACCGACCGCGACACCGTTACCCTGGTCGCCGACGGTCTTACGGTGGACCTGCAGGAAGTGAGGCGGCTCATCGGGCAAGGCCAGCCCGGAGCCGCGCTCGGCCTGTGCCGTGGGGACCTGCTGCAGGAACTCGACGATGACTGGGTGGTCGAGGCCCGTGAGGAACTCGACCGTGACATCGCCGCCGCACTCCGGGACCTTATGGGACAGGCCGTTGCCGCCGGGGATCCAGCGGCCGCGGTCGGCTGGGCCCGGCGCCGGGCGGCGCTCTGCCCGCTGGACGAGTCGGCCGGGGCTGACCTGATCAGCACCCTGGTCCGGGCGGGCGACGGGTCAGGAGCACTGGAGGCGCTGGCCAAGCTGCGGGACCGGCTGGACAGCGAGCTCGGGATCGGCGTATCCGCGGAGACGGCGGCGCTGGTCAGCCAGCTTCACCGGACGACCGGCCGGCCAGGCCAGGTCGGTCGGCCTGGTGCGTGGCCTGGCGATGCCGGCCGATCTGGCGATGCCGGCCGATCTGGCCAGGGGCCTGGTGAGGTCGGGCTGCCTGCCGATCGGGGCCAGATCCCGGCTGAGCGCGCGGTCGAGCCAGCGGCAGGCCTCGTCGGCCGGGAACCGGAATTCGCCGAGCTGGCCCAGGCCTGGCAGGCGGCGCGGAGCGGCTCCGGCGGTGCCGTGCTGCTCGAAGGCGAGGGTGGCATTGGCAAGACCCGGCTCGTCGAGGAACTGCAGGCCACGGCGCGACTGGCCACCCCAGATACCGTCCTGATCGCTGGGACCGCGGCCGCCGGCCCGGGCCAGGCATCGCCGTTTGCTATCTGGACCGACGCACTCAGCGACCTCATGAGCATGACCGGTCACCCGCCCGGGGACCAGACCTGGACCGCGGACCTGGCCAGGATCATCCCCGCGCTGGCCACGGGAAACGCGGGCGCTGGCCCGGCGTCGCGAGCCGTCGCTGATCCCCAGCTCGACAGGGTCCGGCTGTGCGAGGCCGTGGTGCAGTTCGTGGCCTGGGTGTCGCGCCAGGCTCCGCTGCTGCTGGCCTTCGAGGATCTGCACCTGGCCGACACGGCGAGCCTCGAGCTCATCGCTTACGCCGGACGGCGGCTCAGCCGCATGCCGGTGCTGCTGATCCTCACCCGCCGCAGGCTGCCAGCGCGCCAGGATCTCGACGGCGTGCTCGGAGCATTGCGCTCACGCGGCGCGCTCGTCACCGAGGTCGAAGTGCGGCCGCTCGCGGACGCCGCCGCACGGGCTCTCATCAGGGCCTCGGCCGACCTGCCGGCCGGCGTCGTCGAGCAGATCGTGACGCTGGCCGCCGGTAGCCCGCTGCTCGCCGTCGAGACCGCCCGCGCGGCGGCCCGGGACGACACGGACCTCGCGGCTGGCCTCGCTGGCGCGGCGAGGCTGGCGATCAGCCGCCTGTCGGGCCAGGCCCGCGTGTTCGTGGAATTCCTGGCCGCCGCCGGGCGTGACCTGGACCGTCCCGAGGTCGCCTCGCTCCCGCTCCGCAGCCCAGCCCGCGCGGCCGCCGAAGCCCTCGGCTCTGGCCTGCTGAGAGCCGATGACGGGCGGACCGGATTCCGGCACGCCCTGCTGCGCGATGCGGTCTACCAGGAGATCCCCGACCCGATCAGGGCACGCCTGCATAACGAGCTCGCCCAGCTGCTGCGTAAGCGGGGCCAGCAGCCAGGCTCCCGCGCCCAGCACGCACGAGGCTCCCGCCGCGGCCCGCGGGCCGCGGAGGTGGCACGGCACCTGAGGCTGGCCGGCCAGGATGAACAAGCCGTCAGCCATCTGGTCCTGGCCGCCCACGACGCCCGCTTCGTGGCCGCGATGACTGAGGCCGCCGGTTTCCTGGCCGAGGCCGCGGCGATCGAGCCGGATGACCCCGACCTACTGGTCGAGCTGGCCGAAGTCGAAGCATTCCGCGGCCTGCTCGAGTCCTCCGACGCTGCTTTCGGCCGGGCCATCGAGCAGATATCGCCGCAGGATGCCGGCGCCCTGATCAGCGCGTGGCTACGACGCGGCCGGTGGCTGCGCGGCGGCATCTGCCATCCACGCGAGTCGCGCCGTTCCTACCGCAGCGCGCTGGACGTGCTGGATCGCGATCCGGCGTCCGATCTCACCGCGCGGGCCGAGGCGCTCGCGGGCATGGCGTGGGCCGAGGCGGTCGCCGGCGATCCGGCCGCGGTCGATGAGCTGCTCGCCGAAGCTGACCGGATCCTCGGCGGTGACCTGACGGGCGACCTGCTGGCGCACGACATCGGGGTGGCCCGGGGGCACGCCCTGATCAGGGCCGGCCGGTTCACCGACAGCTTCGGCCCGCTGATCGCGGCGAGCGCCGCCGCGGGCCGCGCCGGGCGCCCGGACATGGCCTACGGCTGCCTCAGCAACGCGGCGAGCGCGGCGGCCTGCGCGGGTGAGTTCGGCCGGGCGCTGGACTTCGCCGACCGGTCCCTCCCGCTGGTCGCGCCGAACGGGCTGCTGCGGCTCAGCGTCTACGCGCAGGCGGCGCGATCGGCCATCTTGCGCAGGCTCGGCCGGCTGCCCGAGGCACGCCAGGCGTGCGACGCGGCGGCCGGATACGCGGACCGGGTCGGTCTGCCCGAGCTGGACGGCCTGGTCCGCCAGGAACGCGGGCTGCTCGCCCTGGCCGCCGGAGATGCCGCTGGCGCGGTGGCGGAGCTGGCCAGCGCGCTGGACCTGCACGCCCCGGTCAGCCGGGCCGCTACGCGCCTGCGGCTGGCGGAAGCCCTCGCGGCATCCGGGCAGGCTGACCGGGCGGAGTCGGAGCTGAGAAACGTTGTGCTTGAGCCGGTGACCCCGAGCGACTTCCCGGCTGCGCTGGTCGCGCGGATGAGCCGGGTACAGGCGCTCATCGCGTCCGCGCGCGGGGATGCCGCCCGGGCCGAGGAGCGGCTGGCCGAGTCGGTGGCCGGATGGCAGCGGATCGCGCGGACGCGGGACAGTGCTCATACCGGCGCCGGCTATGTCGCCACGCTCATCGATCTCGGCCGCCCGCCGGTCAGCTCGCTCGTGGAGCCCGCCCGCGAGCTCGCCATGGTCAGGGCTGAGCTGTCCGCGGTCCGCGACCACCAGGCAGGAACGACGTCCGAGCTCACATTGGCCCCCGGCCGACCGGGGGGCACGGCCCCGCGCGGCCCTGATCGCGGAAGCCAGGAGTAACGATGCAGACCTTCGACCAGAGCGCAGTCAGCACGGCGCCCCCCGAAGAGGTGTGGAAGCTGCTGTATGACCCGGCCCGTTTCCCGGAGTGGTGGGCGGGTGTCGGGTCAGTGGAGACAGGCGGCGACGCGGGCGGCTACACCGTGTACCCGGAGGGGTATCCCGACTTTCCGATGCCGCAGGCGCTGACGACCAGCCAGGAAAACGGCGCCGTGAAGATCTCCTGCCTGGTCTCCGATCTCTGCTTTGACTGGCGGCTGCGGCCGTCCGGCAGCGGCACCGAGATCTCCGTGCACGTGGAGATCCCCGACCACGAGGCCCACCGGCTCGACGCGCAGCGCGCCATCATCCGCCAGTCAATGGCTCAGCTGGCCGAGCTCGCCGTGCGCGCCTAGCTTCCGGTATCAGCCCGAGATAAGGGCGGTCAGCAGGGCATTGAGCTCGGCGGTTTCCGGACCGCCCAGCAGGCGGGCGAGGTCACGCTGCGCGCTGTCCTCAGCTTTCAGCGCTCCGGCGAGGTATTTCTCACCGTCCGGGGTCAGCCGCAGCACGTGCTCGCGCCGGTCCGCGGGGTTGCGGTCGCGGAGGATCAGCCCGGCCGCGTAGAAGTCGTCGATGGCCTGCACGATCGTGGGGCTGGTGACGCCCATGCGGCCGGCCAGCCGCTCCTGGGTGCACGGCTGCGCTGATTCCAGCGTCACCAGCATGCCCGCGCACCGCGGCTCGATCCCATGCTCGCGCATTGCTTGCACGCGCTGGGCCCGGAGCCGCCGGGACGCGTAGTCGAGGAGGAAGCCGGTCCGGCCGGTGACCGAGTCCGGGAGCGCGCCGGCCAGGTCGGCGATGATCGGCCGAAGCAGCTCGTTGAGGCGGCGCGACCCGGGGCGGCCCAACGGAGCCGCGAGCGTGTTCTCGGCGCTGCCCGCCGATTCGTTCATCTGCCGCAGGGCGGCGCGGCCTTCGCCGGTGACGCGCAGGGCGTAGCGGCGGCGGTCGGCCGGATCGCGATCCCTGCGGACCAGCCCTGCGGCCTCCAGTTCGTCGATCACGGTGATCATGACCGTGCGGTTCACTTCCAGCAGGTTCCCCAGCCGGGCCTGGGAGAGCGGACGGTCGGCGAGCACGCACAGCACGGCCAGATCGCGGAGGTCTCGCCCTGGCGGCAGCGCCGCCCGGGCACATCTCTCGGTGCGCAGGGCCACCAGGCGCACGAGGTATCCGGTGTAGCTGGCCAGCCGGGGCTCGATCAGCGTCCCGGTGCCCGCGTCATCAGTCACCGTCACCTGTGTGATGATAGCAAACCCGGCAGATGATTAGGTATGTTGACAGTTTTGGTGGCTGACACTAATGTCGCAGGCACTGAGGCTGAGCCATCTGGCATGGGAAGGGGCAGCTGCGCCATGGCACAGAAGTGGTGGACGCTGACGGCGGTCGTAGCCGGGGTCTTCTTGCTGGTAGTCGACATCACGATCGTGAATGTCGCGCTCCCCGACATCGGGCAGGCCTTCCATGCGCCGCTGTCCGACCTGCAGTGGGTTATCGATGCGTACGCGCTGGCGCTGGCGGCCGGGCTGCTGACCGCGGGCTCACTCGCCGACCTGTGGGGGCGCCGGCGAGTTTATGCCGCAGGGACGGCGATCTTCACGATTGGCTCGCTGCTGTGCGGCGTGGCGACAGGGCCGCTGTTCCTGGCCATCTCCCGGGCCGGGCAGGGCATCGGGGGCTCCGTCGTGTTCGCCACCTCGCTGGCACTGCTCGGGGATGCCTTCCGCGGCCGCGACCGTGGAATGGCCTTCGGCATCTACGGCGGGATACTCGGTCTCGGCGTCGCGGTCGGCCCGGTGCTCGGCGGTGCGCTCACCAGCGGCATCAGCTGGCGCTGGATCTTCTTCGTGAACCTGCCCGTCGGGGTCGCCACCGTCGTGGTGACGCTGACCAAGCTCAGGGAGTCAAGGATCGCGGCGGCCGTCAGTCCGGACTGGCTGGGCTTCGTGACCTTCAGCGGCGCTCTCGTCCTGCTGGTCTACGGGCTGATCAGCGGGGCGGACGGCTGGGGCAAGCCCACGGCCTACGTGAGCCTGGCCGCCGCCGCCGTGCTGCTCGCCGCCTTCCTGGCCGTGGAGCTTACGCAGAAGCACCCGATGCTCGATATGACGCTCTTCCGCAAGCCCACCTTCAACGGCGGCCTGCTCGCCGCCTTCGGGCTCAACGCCTCGATCTACTCGCTGTTCACCTACCTGGTGCTGTACCTGCAGCAGCAGCTTGGCTACTCGGCCGCGCAAACCGGCGTGCGCTTTCTCGCCCTTACCGCCGCGATGTTCGCTGCCTCGACCATCGCCGGCAGGCTGACCTCCGCCGTCCCTGTGCGCCTGATGATCAGTGGCGGCTTCGTTCTTATCGGCGGGGGAGTGCTGCTGATGTACGGCCTTACGTCCTCCTCGTCCTGGACTCACCTGCTGCCTGGCATGATCGTCTCCGGTGCGGGAGCGGGCCTGGTCACCGTGCCGCTGGCTTCCACCGCGGTCGGCGTGGTCGACATTTCCAGGGCCGGGATGGCCTCGGGCATCAACGCCACCGCCCGCCAGGTCGGCCTGGCCACCGGCATCGCGGCACTCGGCTCGATCTTCGCCGCGCGATCCGCCCACGCCGGCTTGGCCGCTGGCCTCAACCGCATCATCCTCATCGGCGCGGCGGTGGCCTTCGCCTCGGCCCTGCTCAGCCTCGTGCTCATCCGGCGCCGCGACTTCGTCCCGCCGCCCGGGGCCCAGGGCAGCCCGCAGCCCGCCACGGCCGCGAGCGCCGCCGAGGTCGGCAACTGATCCCGGGAGAGGCGGGCCCTGCGATGCGGAAAGGAAGGTGCTGTAGTGCCGCGGCTGAGTCCGCGGCCGCCGTCCGTGCCATGGAAGAAGCGATCACCCTGGTCAGGGCGCTTTCCAGCTGCCCTCCGGCCGCGGCGACGGCTCACGGCAATGGCGGTGGATATAGTCGTTGCGGCTGAGAATGACCAGCGGATCCGGGCGTCGCCTGCCCCCTTCTGCATTCCCGGGAGGACTGTCGTGCCGAAGCGCCGGCCGGCGCAGGACGCCGTGCGCGGGAATCGCTGCGCAGCCACCCGCCAGCGTGGCTGAACGACTGCGCCGCATCACACGGCGCACGGTCGTGGTCGTGGTCGTCCTGGCCGCTGCCATCACCGGCGCCAGCTTCGGGTACGACCTGGCCACCGGGGGCCAGGCAGCCAGGCCCGCCGGCCTCCGCATGATCAACTCGGCTGGATTCGACACCCGGTACCGCACCTGGGGAACCGCGGGGTCAGCGGTCGTACTGGTGCCAGGAGCTTTTGAGACGGCCGATACATTCGCCTCGCTGGGCGCGGCGCTGGGCACTGACCATCGCGTGTTTGCCCTGGACCTGACCGGCACCGGGTACAGCCGCCCCAGCGCGCCGTTCAATGCCAGGCACCTCGCTGGCCAGCTGGTCGCGTTCCTGGCCGCGAAGGGACTGACCGGCTCGGACGCGCCCGTCCTCGTCGGGCATTCCAGCGGCGCGGCGGTTGTCGGGCTGGCGGCGCTGCGCGGGGCCGGTGCTGCGGGCCGTGTCGCGGCCGGTGTCGTATTCCTCGACGGTGACGCGACCCCCCTGGCGGTGCCGTCGTTCGCCGGGGCACTGCTGATCAATCCGTACCGGACGGCGATCCTCCGGTTCGCGGTCGGCTCCGCCTGGCTCATCCGGCGGATCTACAGCTCCCAGTGCGGCCCGGCCTGCCCGCCGCTGACCTCAGCGGGCGTGGCGGCGTGGCAGCGCCCGCTGCAGCAGCCTGGCTTCGAGTCCACCGTGGCCTACCAGCTGCGCCACGGGATTCCCAGCATGACCAGCGGCGAACTCGGCCGGCTACGGGCCAGCGCAGTGCCCAAGAGGGTGATCTTCGGCGCCGGCGATCCCCAGCTCACCCCGCCGGCAGCCGCGCAGGCCGCGTCGCGCATCGGGGCGCCCGCGCCGATCGCCGTGCCCGGCCGGCACCTGACCATGATCTCCTCACCGCAGCAGGTCGCGGCCGCAATCCGCGGATTCATCCGCTCCATCCGGCCCTGAGCTCGCCGCCACCCTGGAAAAGCATTCGCGTGTGGCCGGCTCCGTGCCGGATCATTGGCTGCATGTTCCGGCGGGCCGTCCTCAGCACGCCCGCGGTCGCGGCCGCGGGCGTGCTGGCGGCCGCCTCGACGCAGGTGCTGGCCGCTGCCCTGGCCGGCCAGCGACGCTGACCCTTCCCCGGTGCTGCCGGGAGGCCCCGCGGGGGAGGGTAGGCGGTCCTGTGGGCCTCGCCGCGCTCTGCGCAGGAATCGAGGGACGGAACATGACCAGGCAGAGGTATGTGCGCACCAAGCCACATCTGAACATCGGCACCATGGGCCACGTCGATCACGGGAAGACCACGCTCACCGCGGCGATTACCAAGGTGCTCGCCAGCCGGGGAGGCGGGGCGTACGTGCCGTTCGAGCGGATCGACCGGGCCCCGGAGGAGGCCGCGCGAGGCATCACCATCAACATCGCGCACGTGGAGTACGAGACCACGACCCGGCACTATGCCCACGTGGACATGCCTGGTCACGCGGACTACGTGAAGAACATGATCACCGGCGCGGCGCAGATCGACGGCGCAATCCTCGTGGTGTCCGCGGCCGACGGGGTCATGCCGCAGACCCGCGAGCATGTGCTGCTGGCCCGGCAGGTGGGGATCGAGCACGTCGTCGTCGCGCTGAGCAAGGCCGACGTGGCCGACCCGGATTATGCCGACCTGGTGGAACTGGAGGTGAGGGACCTGCTGTCGGGTTACAGCTATCCGGGGGGCCAGGTGCCCGTCGTGCGGGTGTCCGCGCTTGGTGCCCTGTCCGGTGACTCGCGCTGGATCGCGTCCATCGGGGCGCTGCTGGATGCCGTCGATACGGCGGTGCCGGTGCCGGCCCGGTATGCCGACGCGCCGTTCCTGCTGCCGGTGGAGAACATCATGTCCATCACCGGCCGCGGCACGGTCGTGACCGGGGCCATCGAGTCGGGCACCGTCCGGGTCGGCGATCCGGTCGAGGTGATCGGCCTCGGCATGTCGCTGAGCACGGTGGTCACCGGGGTCGAGACCTTCGGCCAGCCGATGGATCGCGCCGAGGCCGGCGACCAGGCCGCGCTGCTGCTGCGCGGGGTCCGCCGCGGGCAGGTCCGGCGGGGCCAGGTCGTGGCTGCTCCCGCCAGCCTGGCGGCGCATACGAGGTTCACCGCGAGCGTGTTCCTGCTGTCTGCCGCCGAGGGCGGCAGGCGGACGCCGATCGCCTCCGGCTACCGGCCGCAGTTCTTCGTCCGGACCGCCAGCGTCTCGGGCCTGCTGGACCTGGGCGAGGCAGCCACCGCCATGCCCGGCGAGCGGCTGGCCGTGGTCGTGGAGCTGGGCAAGCCGGTGGCCCTGGACCGCGGCCTGAGCTTCGTGATCCGGGAGGGCGGCAAGACCATCGGCGCGGGGACGGTCACCTCCGTGCTCGGTTGAGGTCTCGGGGTTCTCCGGGGGAGCGGATTTCCCCCGGAGAACCACCCGGTTCGCCCTCGCTGGCGGCAACGCCTTGATCGCGCACGGCATCGTTGACCGGTTACCCAGGACATCCTCGTCGGCACACATCTCGATAATAAGTTCGATAAGCTGGCCGACCGGGACGTCCCCGGGCTATCCTGTACCTGTGACTATTGCACGAACCGCGCAGGCTGCCGTGCGGGTGGCGCCGTACCAGGCCCGCCCGGGGCGGAGGGTGCTCGTAGCCCTCAACCTGGCGGACCTGCGAGGGCCAGTCAGGGGCCCGATCGAGTTGCCGCTTCGGTTGTTCTGGTCTGGCTCCGACCGGACGTTCAACCTTAGCGATCCGGGTACGCTCCAGTGGCTCTATGAGACCGTTCTCCAGGAAGCGTCCCGCCCGGAGGATCTCACCGCATTCCTGGACAGTGACACGCTGGTCGCTTTGTGGCCCAGGCTCTTCGTGCCCAAAGGGGTGCGTCAGGCGTGGGAGGACGAGCACCCGGTACTGCGTAGGGCTGGGGCTGCGGCTGCCTGATGCCAGTCAGCGAACTCCACCGCGAGGTGGCAGGTATCGCGTTGCGTGCCGCCGCACCGCACGGGTTCGCCCTCGGCGGCGGCAACGCCCTGATGGCTCATGGCATCATCGACAGGCCTACCCAGGACGTTGACCTGGTCACAGACGAGGAGCACGGCGTCGAGGCCGCCGCTGAAGCGGTGGACACCGCGCTACGGTCCGCCGGCTTCGAAGCAGAACGCCAGGATACGACCGGTGGGCTCGCCGACATCTTCGAAGGTATGGGCGAAGGGCTGGCCGAGTGGACTGTCACCGCACCGGGCGGGCAGCAGATGATGCTCCAGATGGCCTACTTTGACCGGGCCAAACGGCCGGTGATCATGGACTTCGGCCCAGTCCTTGACCTCGAGGACGCGGTCGGCTGGAAGGTCGTAGCGCTGGCCGCGCGCGCAGTCCCGAGGGACTTCTGGGATGTGGCAGCCTTCCTGAAACGCTACAGCGTTGACCAGCTGATCGGCTTCGCCAAGCGGCTGGATCCGGGCCTGGCCGACCAGGACTTCGCCGACGCGGCTCGCCGGCTGGACCAGGTAGAAGACGGCTGGTTCGCCTCCCTCAGGCTCAGCCCACGGAATGTCGCCCTGCTCCGGGAACGATTCGCGGCCTGGCCCCGGTCGTAATCCCGGCCAGGCGCAGCAGGTCAGGGGTGAAGTGGCGACGCGTGCCTGGGCTGGTAGATGGGGAATTCTTCGCCGTCCGGGAGGCGGATCGCGGCCAGTAGTCCCCAGCCCTGATCGGAGACGTCCCGCGCCACTTCCACTCCCTTGCCTCTCAATTCGGCGAGCGTGGCGTGGATGTCGTCACACATCAGGTAGAGCTCGTGGTGGCCGTCACCGTCGGCCGGATGGACAGCGAGCTCGGCCGGGGGGAGGGCGAAAATGAGCCAGCCTCCGCCCGCGTCGACCGAGGACAGGCCCAGGACGTCACTGAAGAACGCCCGGGCCTTCTCAGCGTCCGGTGAGAACACGATCGCATGCATGCCGGTAATCACACCGTGATCCTCGCTTCCGCTCAGCCAATGATCGCACGGGTCGCTGCAGGCCCCTATCCTCGCTGCGCATGAGTGTCCCTGCACCTGCATGGGTGGTGGCCGGCCCACCTGGAGCCGGTAAGACCACGATAGCGAGCATCCTGCTCGCGTCCCTTGAGCCGCCGCCGGCGCTGCTCGACAAAGACACCATGTACGGGCCGTTCGTGGCGGCAATGCTTACGGCCGCCGCTCGCCCTGGGGGTGAGCGCGAGGGCCCGTGGTACGACGAGCACATCAAGGTCCACGAGTACGCCGGAATGACGTCCACCGCCCGGGAGATCCGCTCGCACGGCTGCCCCGTCATGCTGTCCGGTCCTTTCACCCAGCAGATCCACGACGTTCAGCGGTGGCAGGCATGGGTTGCCGATCTCGGCGGCGGCACCGTGCGCCTGGTCTGGGTCAGGTCGGATGCGGCCACCCTCCGCCATCGGCTGGCCGCTCGCGGGTCGGATCGGGATTCAGCCAAGCTGGCGAACTTCGGGATGTTCACGGCCAGGATGCGGCCCGAGGCCGAACCCGCCGCCCCTCACATCGCCATCGACAACCGCCTCACCTCGGCAGCGGCGCTGGAAGATCAGGTTGCCACCCTGATCGCCAGCCTCATCTAATCCAGGCGCTGCCCCCCGGCGGCACCGAGAAGTTAGTCTGACGTCGTGCACGAGGAGGCGGCCGGCGAGGTCCGGCCCGAAGACCGCTATGGCGACCTGATCGACGAGCTGGTCGGCCTGGCCGGCGTCACACCGCCGCGGGGTGGCGGCGGTTTCGGCCGGACTGCCCTCCGCTTCGATAACAGGATCTTCGTGATGCTGGTCCGCGGCCAGCTGGTGCTGAAGCTTCCCGCGGAGCGGGTCGAGACACTCGTCGCGGCCGGCGAAGGCGCCCGGTTCGACGCGAACAAGGGCACGCCGATGAAGGAATGGTTCAGCCTCGACCCGGAATCCGGCCGCTCGTGGCTGCCGCTCGCCCGCGAGGCCCTGGAGTTCGCCCGCGCCAGCCGTTGATGAGTCGGTCAGCCGGCCTGCCGGTAGCGGTCGAGAACGGCAGCGCGCAGCGTCGTTGCTGATGCGCCGAGCGCGGACAGGATGGGCGGCACGAGCCCGCTGTCGATGGCGACCAGGCCGAGAACGATGTGCTCGACGCCGATGCAGGTGTCCTGCCGGGCCTGCGCCTCGCGCACGGCATTGGCCAGGGTCTTCTTGGCGCCCGGGGTGAACGGGATGTGCCCCGGTGGGCGGGGGCCGGTGGCCTGGTAGAGACCGGTGGCGGCGGGGGCGGGCGGCGCGGCGACCGCGCGCCGGCCGCGGCGCCACCGGCGCCAGCGGCGCACGAGGCTGGGCGGCACCGCGCGGCGGGGGTTCAGCCTGGACGGGCGGGGCCTGCGGTGCAGGGCCTGGCCGGCCCGGGTCAGGGCTTCCGGTCCGAAGGCGGCCTCGATCCTGGCCCGCACCGCGTCGAGATCGATCCCGATGGAGGCGAGCGCGTCCCGGTCGAGGTCGGCGAACAGGCTGGCCCCGGCGCCCAGCCCGGCCAGGCGGACGATCTCCACCTCGACGCGTTCCGGCGTGAGGCCGTTCTCGCGCAGGACGGCGCTGGCCGGCTGGCCGGTGGAGACCACGGCGAGCAGGAGATGCTCGCAGCCGATGTAACGGTGTCCGAGGCGGCGGGAATGCTCCTGGGCGTGCACCACGACGGTGCGGGCGTCCCCGGTGAAGCGTTCGAACATCATCGCCTCCCGGTCCGCTGGCTGTGCTTGCGGTGCACGGTCTGCCTGGTGACGCCGAGCCGCTTGGCGATGTCCTGCCAGGACCAGCCCAGCGTCCGCGCGTTGTCGACCTGGAGGATCTCCAGCCGTTCGGTCAGGGCTCGCAGCGCCGCCACGGCGCGCAGCCCCACGTCGGGATCGGTGCTGGTGGCACCCTCGGCGATTTCGAGTGTCGGTTCCATGGATGTCAGCATATGCTGACGTCTCAGTGGTGTCAACATATGCTGACACCGTGCCGCGGCTGGGGCGGGTCAGCTGGCGAGCAGGTAGCTCGTGAGGGCGGCCGGCTGGGACAGCGCGTTCAGGTGGCCGCCGGGCAGCACATCAGCCTCGCGTCCGAGCCGGTCCCGCGCCAGCGTCCGCTGGAACTCGACAGGGAAGAACCGGTCGCCGGCTCCGGCCACGGCCCGGATCGGGACCGGCGGCCATGCACCGAAGTCGCAGGCCGACCCGAACACCGCGGCCGCCTCGGGCCGCTGGTGCTGCGCGCCGGCGGCCACGATCTCGGGCGGGACGTCATGCAGGAAGTACACGGCCTCATCGAACTCGGTGCCGTAGCCACCGCGTTCGGCCGCGGCGCTGCGGGCCTGCACCGATCCGGTGTTGTCCCACCACGCGCCGGGTGTCTCACCGGGCACCGGGATCATCGCGTTCACCAGGACGAGGCCGCGCACCGGGACCTTCGCGGCGACGAGTGGCGCGGTGAACCCGCCGAGTGACTGCGCGACGATGACCACGTCATCACGGCCGGCGATCGCGTCGACGACCAGGCGCGCGTACTCGGGCAGGCCGGCCCGCTCGTCGTCACCGGGCAGGTCCACGGCGATCGCCTCGTGCCCCGCCTCCTGCAGCAGCGGGACGACGCGATTCCAGTACCAGGCGGCACCGCCCGCGCCGGGGATCAGGACGTACGTGCGGAGGCGGGCTTCTCCCTGTGAGTTCATGCTCCCACATTAGGATCGGAAGATACTAAAACACAACCCAATCGGCTACAGTGGATGAATGCCGAGCTCGCGACGCTACGACGACCCGTGCGGGATTGCCCGTGCGCTCGACATCATCGGCGACCGGTGGGCACTCCTGGTCGTGCGCGAGCTGATCTTCGGGCCGAAGCGGTTCCTCCAGCTGCGCGACGGACTGCACGGGATCAGCCCGAACGTCCTCGCACAGCGGCTGCGCGACCTCGAGGATGCGGGCGTCGTGCGCCGGGACGTGCTCGACCCGCCCGCCAGCGTCGCGGTCTACGAGCTCACCACCCGCGGTCACGCGCTCCGGCCGATCCTCCTCGGCCTGGGACGCTGGGGAAGCCGGGAGCCGGTGGCGACCCCGGCCGACCTGAGCGTCAACGCGCTGCTCCTCGCCCTTGAGACCGTATTCGATCCCGCCGCGGTGGGATCTGAGGCCACGTTCGCGCTGCGCGTTGACGGTGACTGGTTCCGGCTGACGGCTGCCGGTGACTCGATCGAGATCATCCGCGCCCGCACGGAACTTCCCACCGTCGCCTTCGAAACGGACGTGGCCACGTTGCGCTCGGTCGCTTTCGGCCGGGAGCCGGTCACTGAGGCCGAGCGCGACGGCCGCCTGACCGTCACTGGCGACCGGCACGCGGCCGAGCACTTCGCGCGGATGTTCGCCGTCCCGGAGGCCCGGCCATTTCGCTGAGCAGCCGACCCAGATCGGGCTCCGGCCAGTTCCCTGGCGCAGGTGAAAAGCCTCGTCAATCCGCAGTTCCGGATTGAGATCGAGGCGCTGGCCGCGACCTGAGCGCGGGGCCGCCGCGCAGAACCCGCCCCGATAAGTAAGCCCGTCCCGGAGTTTTCCAACATCGTTTCTATGGGCGGGGACAGGTGGCATCGCGGCATCTCGTCACGGATTTCGCGATCGGCGTTCTCTCGGTCGCTTTGCGTGACGCGCCCTTCCTGGGCGCGGGCGTCCCGCTTGGGCCGCTAGGGCGTGCCCCAGTCATCGCGCTGCTGAGTCCGCTGCTGACCTGCGGGGGTATCCCGGACGTCGGTTGTGGTCGTGCTCCGCCTCCTGCCCCCCATGACGACGAAGAAAATGCTCAAGATGACGAGAAGGACCCCGACCAGCAGCAGGATGTCGCCGATCTTGTGGATGTTGAATCCAGAAGTATGGACGGAGACAGCGAACCTCAGGATGCCTCCAATGACCAACAGCACGATTCCGAACGACGTTAGGCCGATGCCTGAATTCCTATTCATGGGCCCCGAGCTTAGGACCATCCGGTCAAATGCTCCAGCGGCTCGCCGCGAAAATCCGCTGGCGGCCATGGGATGAGCAGCAACGCCCGGGCCGGGCACCCGGCCACGCGGCACGGCGCGAGTCAGCCGGCTCGGGCTGGGCCGCGGCCGCAGCGGCGACCACATGGTCCGGCTGACGTGCACGCCCATCTAATAGGCTGAGTTTGTGGCAGATCCTGAGACAGCGGTTCCGCGTTCGCCGGATGGGCAGGGCGGCGTCCAGGTCATCGCGCGCGTCGGCCAGGTTCTCCGTGCCCTCGACGGCGAGACGCAGGGCCTCAGCCTGGCTCAGCTCGCGGACCGGGTGGGCCTTCCGCGCTCCACCGTGCACCGCATCGTGACCGCGCTCGTGTCGGAGGGCCTCATCGCCACCGCGTCGCCGGCCGGCCGTGTCCGGATCGGCCCCGAGTTCGCCCGGCTGGCCTCGTCGAGCCAGGCTGACCTCTGGAAAGAAGCCGAGCCGTTCATGCGGCGCATCTTCGACGAGATCGGCGAGACGGTCGATTGCTCAGTCCTGGATGGAGACCATGTCCGGGTGGTCCATGGCATCCCCGCGCATCACCACCTGCGCGTGACCGCGGACGTCGGGACGACCTTCCCGCTGCATTGCAGTTCCAAGGGCCGGGCGATCCTGGCTGCGTACGCGCCGGACGTCGCCGCCCGGATGCTGCCGGACACGCTGGAGCGCTACACCGAGAACACGGTGACGAATCGCGAAGAGCTTCTCGACGTGCTAGCCACGGTGCGCAAGACCGGGATCGCGTACAACCGTGAGGAGGCCACCCACGGGATCTGCTCGGCCGCCATCGCGATCCGCGGGTCCTCCGGCGCCCTGCTCGCGATATCGGTCCCGGTGCCATCCCAGCGGTACTGGGGCCTGGAGGAGAAGATCACCCGGGTCCTCCTCGAGGTGCGCAAGGAGGCGCTGGCGGCGCTTGACCCGCCCGCCGCCTATGCTTAGCGGCTAGATGTCCCGGATTAAGGGACTTCTGTCCCGTATCATGGACATCTTCATCGTGGCCTGGCCCCGCTGCGGTGTCCGGGGGCGGCCACGCGGGCGCGTGACGGAGGTTCGGGTGCGGCTGTGCACGTTCAGGACGGCGGACGGGCCGCCGGAAGGCTGGCCGGGAAGAGTCGATGGCGACCGCATCCTCCAGCTCGATGCCCCCGACCTGGCCGCGGTGCTCGCCCACCGCGGGGAGGTACCGTCGGGCGCCGCGTTCCGGGCCGCCCACGTCGAACTGCTCACGCCGGTGCCGCGGCCGCCTTCGGTGCGTGACTTCTTCGCATTCGAGCAGCACATCGCCACGGCGCGGGCGAACCGGGGCGCCAGTGTGCCGGCTGAGTGGTACGAGTTTCCGGTCTTCTACTTCTCCAATCCCACCGCGATCTTCGGTCCCGATGCGGAGATTCCCTACCCAGCCGGAACGGCGATGCTGGACTACGAGCTGGAGGTGGCGGCCATCATCGGTGCTGACGGGGAAATCGGCGGCTTCACGATCATGAATGACTGGTCGGCGCGGGACATCCAGCGCCAGGAGATGCGGGTCGGCCTCGGCCCGGCGAAGGGTAAGGACTTCGCGACCAGCCTCGGCCCGGTCGTGGTGACTCCGGACGAATTCGACTGCTCCCAGGCGGTGATGACGGCCCGGGTCAACGGCGAGGAGCGGTCCCGCGGGAACCTCGCCGACATCTACTACTCATGGCCGGCCATCCTGGCCCAGGCGGCCCGGAACACCGTGCTCAGGCCGGGGGAGATCATCGGCTCCGGGACGGTGGGCACCGGATGCATCCTCGAGCACGATGACGGCCGGTGGCTTGTCCCGGGGGACACGGTGGAACTCGAGGTAGCAGGCATCGGGCTGCTGCGAAACCGGATAGGGCCGCCGCGCGCCCGCACCCCATCGAGCGATGGAGCGTGACATGACGGACCAGTTCGACGTCGTTATCATCGGCGCGGGGTTGCTCGGGCTGTCGACGGCCATGGCGCTGCTGGCGGAGCGTCCTGCGCTCCGGGTGGCCGTCCTTGAGAAAGAGCCAGCCGTCGGGGCGCATCAGAGCGGCCATAACTCCGGCGTCATCCACGCTGGCCTTTACTACAAGCCGGGAAGCCTGAAGGCCCGGTTCTGCCGCGAGGGACGGCAGGCGATGACCGAGTTCGCGGATTCCCACCAGATCCCCTACCGGGTGACCGGGAAGCTCGTGGTCGCCACGGACGAGAGCGAACTGGCCCGGTTCGACGACCTGGCCCAGCGCGGCCGCGAGAACGGGCTGGCGGTCAAGGAGCTCGGGCCGGAGGAGTTCACCGAGATCGAGCCGGGCGTCCGGGGCATCCGCGCGCTGCACATCCCGGAGAGCGGCGTGATCGACTACCGGAAGGTCTCCGCCGCGTACGCCGACGTGGTGACGAGCCGCGGCGGGGCCGTGCTGTGCGGCCGCGGGGTCCGCAGCCTGACCCGCGCCCGGGACGGCTGGATCGCCGGGACGGACGCCGGCCCGATACTGGGCCGGGCCGTGGTCGCCTGCGCCGGCCTGCAGGCTGACCGGATCGCGGCGATGACCGGCCACGGAGGCAATGAGTACCAGATCGTCCCGTTTCGCGGGGATTACTACACGTTCCGTGCGCACGCCAGCGACTATGTCCGCGGGCTCGTCTACCCGGTCCCCGATCCTGCGTTTCCCTTCCTCGGCGTGCACTTCACGCGAGGGATCGACGGGACGCTGCACGCGGGTCCGAACGCCGTGCCCGCCCTGGCCCGGGAGGGGTATGGCCGGATGTCGGTGAACGGGCGGGACCTTCTGGACACCCTGCGCTTCCCCGGCCTGCGCAAGCTGGCGCGGTCCTATGCGGGCACGGGGGCCATGGAGATCTGGCGCGACCTGGTGAAGCCGGCCTTCCTGGCCGAGATGCGGCGCTACCTGCCGGCGATCCGGTCGCGGGACGTCACGTTCGGGCCTTCCGGAATCCGCGCCCAGTGCCTCAGCCGCTCGGGGGCGCTCGTGGATGACTTCCTGATCGAGGAGTCGGACCGCGTCATCCACGTGCTGAACGCGCCGTCGCCCGCCGCGACCGCGTCGATCGTCATCGGCCGGCACATCGCGTCACGGGCGGTCGATCATTTCGCCCTGTGAGCTCGCTCTCCGGGCACCCACGTTGACGAACGCCATCGTGACTGGCATGTCGCCCAGGTTCCGCCACGCATGCCGGGTGCCGTTCTGGATGACCGTATCGCCCTGGCGAAGCTGCGTGAGGCGGCCGTCGTCGAGTTCGAGCCAGACCTCACCTTCCAGCACGATGCCGTAGTCGACCGAGTCCGTCGTGTGCATCCCCGGGTTGTCCGGCTCGAAGAGATCGGGGATTCCCGGTGAGGCCACCCGCTGCTCGGCGTCGGCGGCCACCGGGTCGAAGGCGGGATCGCGGAACACGGAGTCAGGGGGGAACCGGACGATCGTGAAGCAGGTTCCGCCGGGCTTGGGAATCTGGCTGCGGATATGCGGCGTGGGGTCCGAGCCGTCCAGCCGGACCGGCTCGCGGGGCCCGGTGGCCCAGAGCATGACCGAACTCATCCCGGGGATGTGGACCAGGTCGTAACTGCGCGGGGCGGGGCCGTCGCTGACGACCACGGCCCGGCCCTGGGCGTCCGTGCCCGTGACCACCCTGCGTATGTCCATGCGCTCTCCTTGATTTCCATGATCGCAATGCTGTGCTGGCCCGTGGGGCGGCCCCGGGCCCCCGGCATGCCTCATTTCCATGATCGCGGTGGATGGAGGGCTGCCGGCGACCCCAGATCCACCGCGATCATGCGCGGGTGGGTCCGGCCGCTGGCGCCGCGCCCGGTGATCACGGGCCGGCTGCCGCGCCCGGGTATCACGGGCCGGCTGCGGCAGCGAAGGTGGCGAGCCGCCGCCCCCGGGCATCACGGGCCGGCTGCCGCGCCCGGTGATCGCGTGCCGGCTGCGGCGGCGAAGGTGGCCAGCTCGCGCGGGATGTCCGGCCCCATGGGCCCGTACAGCACACCCTGCGCACCGGAGGCGGCGATCCCGGCGAGATGCGCGCGCACTTCCTCAGCCGTCCCGGTGCCCGTCGTCCGCGCGATCAGGTCAGCGCTGATGAGGGGGCGTTCCCATTCGGTCAGCTCGATCAGGTGCCCGCGGTGGATCTCCAGGTGACGGCGCCGCTCGTCGATTCGCGCGACGGCCCGGCTGAACGCGGCCCGCTCGGGGGCATCGTGGGCGATGCCGTGGGACCCGATGTGCAGCTGGAACGCGGCATAGGGTCCCGCGGCACTCTTGACCCGCTCACTGGCCAGGCTTTCCCCCGCGTCGAGCACGGTGCCGTAGTAGAGGACCTGCACGCATGCCATGTCGGCGGGGCCGGCGTTGGAGCCGCGGTGCGAGACGTTGGTGACGATGCCGCTGCCCAGCCGCCCGGCCGCCGCGTAGCCGCGCGGCCCGTGCGCCGCGATGCGGATCGTGACCTCGGCCGGCAGCCGCACACCGCAGAGCGCTCCGTGCTTGAGGCCGATGATCGCGCCATCCCACTCGGTCTCGCGGCCCGCCAGCAGCGTCCGCAGCGCCGCCGCGTAGGCCTCGACCTCAGACCAGCGGGCCGGCCGCTGGCCCAGCATGAGCTGGCTGGTGAAGCCGGATCCTACGACGACCTCGACCCGTCCAGGGGCGAGCGTGGCCAGCGTGGCCAGTGCGCCGGCGGTCGAGACGACATGGCGCAGCCGGGGGGTGATGGCGCAGACGCCCAGCGAGATATCCGAGGTGCGCCCGGCGGCGAGCGCCAGGGTGATCCATGGGTCGGCGAGGAACGCGGGGGAGTCGTAGACCAGCGCGCGCCGGTAGCCGAGCGCCTCGGCCTGCTCGATGTGCGCCGGTGTCTGGGTGCCGGGCGGGAACAGGCAGCCAACTTCCATCTGCGGCTCCTCGCGCTCATTTCCTGGGGCTCCCGGGCATCGTGCGGTAAACCCCCGAGGCAGCTGGCTGACCAGCGATTTCCGGACTGTGTTGGTGCCTTGACAAGCTTCGCTGGCCGACCCTAGTGTCTCGTTCTGCGGATTAACCCTACCGTATCGTGGGAGGAACGCGATGGTAACGGAGCCGGCCTCCGGGCTCACCTTCGTCGAGCTGAGCCACGAGTGGGGGCACTACACCCCCGCTTTCCCCGGCTACGCCGACATCCAGATCCACCGCGTCGCGACCATCGCCAAGCAGGGCGTGCTCACTCAGCACATCGTCACCTCGATGCACCACGGCACGCACCTGAACGCGCCCATCCACCTGGCCCAGCGCGGCGCAGGGGTGGGCGAGCTGCCGCTGGAGGCGTTCTTCGGCACCGGCGTCGTGCTTGACGTGCCCAAGGGCGAATGGGAGTACCTGGAGCCGGCCGACCTCGAAGCGGCAGGCGAGGTCCGGCCGGGCGACATCGTGGTGCTGAACACCGGCTGGCACCGCAACTACTCGGACAACATGGAGTACTTCGGCCACAGCCCCGGCCTCAGCGAGGCGGCGGCGCAGTGGCTGGCCGACCGGCAGGTGAAGATCGACGCCATCGACACGGCGACGATCGACCACCCGCTGGCGACATCGCTGGCCCAGCAGCACCGGTTCGTCGGCCCGCACATCGTGGAACTGCCGCGCCGGTACGCCAAGCGCACCGGGGGCGATGTGCGCACCGATTTCCCCCGCTGGAACCCGGCCCACAAGCTGCTGGCCAAGGCCGGGATACCCACGATCGAGAACGTCGGCGGGGACGTCGACCTGGTCAGTGGCAAGCGTGCCGCCTTCCATGCCTATCCGTGGTTCTGGCCGGAAGCCGACGCGTGCATCATCCGGTTCGTGGCCATCCTCGACCCCTCGGGGGCCTACCGGCTGGAGAGTGGATCCTGATGAGCACCGATGGCCTGCGGTTTTACAACCTGAGCCACCAGCTCGGCCACAACATGGTCCAGTGGCCGTCCCCGTTCAGCAAGCCATTCGTGGCCAACCGGCTCTATTACCACTCGATGCACGACTTCTACGCGGTGGAATACGACGGGATCATGCACCGGGGCACGCACATGGACACCCCCGCGCACGTCGAGCCGGACCAGCCCTACCTGGACGGCTTCGACGTCTGGCGGTTCTTCGGGACGGGCGTCGCGGTGTCCATCCCGAAAAAGAAATGGGGCGTGGTCACCCCCGAGGACCTGGAGCGGGCCGAGCCGGAGATCAGGCCGAACGACATCGTGATGATCAACACCGGCGCCCACCATCTCTTCGGGGACAACGACGAGTACTTCGCGTACTCGCCCGGGCTGTACACCGAGGCCGCGCAGTGGCTGGTGGACAAGCGCGTGAAGCTGGTCGGCATCGACGTGCAGGCGCTCGACCACCCGCTCGGCACCCGGATGGCCGAACACGGCCCCGGGCCGATCATGCCGCACCTGCTGGACGAATACCGCGCCGAGACCGGCCGTGAGGTGAGCGACGATTTCCCGGACTGGGAGCCCGCGCACAAGGTCATGCTGACCGCCGGGATCCCGGGCATCGAGAACATCGGCGGCGAACTCGACGCCGTCACCGGGAAGCGCTGCACGTTCATGGCGTTCCCGTGGCGGTTCCCGAAGGGTGACGGCTGCCCGATCCGGGTGGTCGCGGTCATCGACCCGGAGCAGACGTTCCGCATCCCGACGGGGGATGAATGACCGAGATCGCCGACGGCATCCTGCAGAATCCCCTGTCGCTGTTCGACGTGTCCGGCAAGGTCACGGTGATCACAGGCGCCTCGGGAGCGCTCGGCCGGGCGGCGGCCATCGCCCTCGGCGCGCTGGGCGCCCGGCTGCTGCTGGCCTCGGGTTCGGAGGGGAAGCTCGAGGAAGTGGCCGCGGTGGCCAGGCAAGCCGGCCAGGGTGGCAGTGAGGTTGCCACCCTGGTCCGCAGGCCCGATACCGAGGCCGACGCCGAGGAGATCATAGCGGCAGCGGTGGCCGCGTACGGCGTCGTGGACTCGGTGCTCGTCGCCTCCGGCTACAACAAGCCAGCCCCGATCGAGGACATGCCGTACGAGGACTGGCAGGCGATCATGGACGCCAACGTGCGCGGGCCGTGGCTGATGGCCAAGGCGCTCGGCAGGCACCTGGCCGCGCGGGACGGCCGGGGCAAGCTGGTGCTCGTCTCCTCGGTCCGCGGCCGCCATGGCAGCCCCGCCGGGTACTCGGCCTACTGCACGTCCAAGGGCGCCACGGACTCGCTGACCAAGACCCTGGCCACCGAGTGGGGTCCCCGCGGGATCAACGTGAACGCGATCGCCCCGGCGGTTTTCAGGTCGGCCCTCACCAACTGGATATTCTCCGATACGGATGCGGGCCGAGCGTCCCGGGAGCGCAATATGGCCCGCATCTCGCTGAAGCGGCTCGGCGAGCCTGAGGACTTCGTGGGGATCGTGCTGTACCTGCTGTCGGCGGCGTCCGATTTCGTGACGGGGCAGGTCATCTACGTGGACGGGGGATACACCGCGGCATGAGCACCGCCCCCGACGCAGCCCGCCCCGACGCGGCCCGCCCCGATGTGGCCCGCCCCGATACGGCCCGCCCCGATGTGGTCGGCCCCGTTCCCCGGGTCGCGGTCGTCGGCGCCGGCCTGATGGGGGCCGGCATCGCCCAGGTGTTCGTGACCGCCGGCCTGCCGGTGGCCATCTACGACACAGATCCAGCCGCCCTCGGATCGGTCCGGTCCCGCGTGGCCGAAGGCCTGGACCTACTTCAGATCCCCAACGAAAACCCGCTCCAGCTGCTCACCACGGCCGGCGTCCTGACCGAGGCGGTACTCCGAGCCGACATGGTGATCGAGGCGGCCGCGGAGCGGCTCGCGGTCAAGCAGGCCATCTTCGCCGAGCTTGACCGGGTCGCTCCGCCCCACGCCGTCCTGGCCAGCAACACGTCCGCCATCCCCATCCGGGACATCACCTCCGGACTGCGGCGCCGGCAGCGGGTGATCGGCACGCACTTCTGGAATCCGCCGTACCTGGTGCCGCTGGTCGAGGTCGTCCAGGCCGCCGCGAGCGACCTGGCCGCGGTCGACTGGGCGATGGCCCTGCTCGACCGCATCGGCATGAAGCCGGTGCACGTGGCGGCCGACGTGCCCGGGTTTGTGGGCAACCGGCTCCAGCACGCGCTGAAGCGCGAAGCCATCGCGCTCGTCGCCAACGGGGTCTGCACGGCCGAGACGGTGGACACCGTGACGCGGTTCGGTTTCGGTCGCCGGCTGGGCATCGTCGGGCCGCTCGAGCAGTCGGACCTGACCGGGCTCGAACTGACCCTGGCCATCCACGAGACGCTCATCCCCGACCTGGACCGCACCCCGGGCCCGCATCCGCTGCTGGTCGAGAAGGTCCGCCGGGGAGAGACGGGAGCGGCGGCCGGCCGCGGATTCCGCGACTGGGCGCCGGGCGAAGCCGAGGCCCGCCGGGCCGAGATCTCCCGGGACCTAGCCGACCAGGCCCGCCGGGCCGCCAACCAGCCACCCCGGGTCGCCGACCAGGCCCCCCGGGTCGCCGACCAGGTCCCCCGGGCGGCCGACCAGGTCCCCCGGGCGGCCGACCAGGCCCCCCGGGCGGCCGACCAGGTCCTGCGGGCCGCCAACCAGCCCATTCAGGCCGCCGACCAGTCACCCCAGTCCCAGCCGCCACAGGGCCGTCCGCCGCCCGGCCCCGCGCCTGTGGATAACCAGTATCAGTGAACTTTTTTGCCCCTATAGGGGCAAAAAAGTTCACTGATACTGGTTATCCACAGGCGCGGGGCCGGGCGGCGGACGGCCCTGTGGCGGCTGGGACTGGGGTGACTGGTCGGCGGCCTGAATGGGCTGGTTGGCGGCCCGCAGGACCTGGTCGGCCGCCCGGGGGGCCTGGTCGGCCGCCCGGGGGACCTGGTCGGCCGCCCGGGGGACCTGGTCGGCGACCCGGGGGGCCTGGTCGGCGACCCGGGGTGGCTGGTTGGCGGCCCGGCGGGCCTGGTCGGCTAGGTCCCGGGAGATCTCGGCCCGGCGGGCCTCGGCTTCGCCCGGCGCCCAGTCGCGGAATCCGCGGCCGGCCGCCGCTCCCGTCTCTCCCCGGCGGACCTTCTCGACCAGCAGCGGATGCGGGCCCGGGGTGCGGTCCAGGTCGGGGATGAGCGTCTCGTGGATGGCCAGGGTCAGTTCGAGCCCGGTCAGGTCCGACTGCTCGAGCGGCCCGACGATGCCCAGCCGGCGACCGAAACCGAACCGCGTCACGGTGTCCACCGTCTCGGCCGTGCAGACCCCGTTGGCGACGAGCGCGATGGCTTCGCGCTTCAGCGCGTGCTGGAGCCGGTTGCCCACAAACCCGGGCACGTCGGCCGCCACGTGCACCGGCTTCATGCCGATGCGGTCGAGCAGGGCCATCGCCCAGTCGACCGCGGCCAGGTCGCTCGCGGCGGCCTGGACGACCTCGACCAGCGGCACCAGGTACGGCGGATTCCAGAAGTGCGTGCCGATCACCCGCTGCCGGCGCCGCAGTCCGGAGGTGATGTCCCGGATGGGGATGGCGGACGTGTTGCTGGCCAGGACGGCGTGGGGCGGAGCGACCCGGTCAAGCTCGGCGAAGATGGCCTGCTTGACCGCGAGCCGCTCCGCGGCCGCCTCGATCACCATGTCGGCTCGGAGTACCGCCTCGGTCAGGACGCCGGCCGTGGTGAGCAGCTGGAGCGGGTTTTCGTTGGGGATCTGAAGTAGGTCCAGGCCTTCGGCCACGCGGGACCGGACCGATCCGAGGGCGGCTGGATCTGTGTCGTAGATGGCCACCGGCAGGCCGGCGGTCACGAACACCTGGGCGATGCCGGCCCCCATCAGGCCGGCGCCGACGACCGCGACCCGGGGAACGGGGCCGACCACATCGGGGCGGGCCGTATCGGGGCGGGCCACATCGGGGCGGGCCGCGTCGGGGCGGGCTGCGTCGGGGGCGGTGCTCATGCCGCGGTGTATCCCCCGTCCACGTAGATGACCTGCCCCGTCACGAAATCGGACGCCGCCGACAGCAGGTACAGCACGATCCCCACGAAGTCCTCAGGCTCGCCGAGCCGCTTCAGCGAGATGCGGGCCATATTGCGCTCCCGGGACGCTCGGCCCGCATCCGTATCGGAGAATATCCAGTTGGTGAGGGCCGACCTGAAAACCGCCGGGGCGATCGCGTTCACGTTGATCCCGCGGGGACCCCACTCGGTGGCCAGGGTCTTGGTCAGCGAGTCCGTGGCGCCCTTGGACGTGCAGTAGGCCGAGTACCCGGCGGGGCTGCCATGGCGGCCGCGGACCGAGGAGACGAGCACCAGCTTGCCCCGGCCGTCCCGCGCGGCCAGGTGCCTGCCGAGCGCCTTGGCCATCAGCCACGGCCCGCGCACGTTGGCGTCCATGATCGCCTGCCAGTCCTCGTACGGCATGTCCTCGATCGGGGCTGGCTTGTTGTAGCCGGAGGCGACGAGCACCGAGTCCACGACGCCGTACGCGGCCACCGCTGCCGCTATGATCTCCTCGGCGTCGGCCTCGGTATCGGGCCTGCGGACCAGGGTGGCAACCTCACTGCCACCCTGGCCGGCTTGCCTGGCCACCGCGGCCACTTCCTCGAGCTTCCCCTCCGAACCCGAGGCCAGCAGCAGCCGGGCGCCCAGCGCGCCGAGGGCGATGGCCGCCGCCCGGCCGAGCGCTCCCGAGGCGCCTGTGATCACCGTGACCTTGCCGGACACGTCGAACAGCGACAGGGGATTCTGCAGGATGCCGTCGGCGATCTCGGTCATTCATCCCCCGTCGGGATGCGGAACGTCTGCTCCGGGTCGATGACCGCGACCACCCGGATCGGGCAGCCGTCACCCTTCGGGAACCGCCACGGGAACGCCATGAACGTGCAGCGCTTCCCGGTGACGGCGTCGAGTTCGCCGCCGATGTTCTCGATGCCCGGGATCCCGGCGGTCAGCATGACCTTGTGCGCGGGCTCCCAGTCCGGGAAATCGTCGCTCACCTCACGGCCGGTCTCGGCGCGGTATTCGTCCAGCAGGTGCGGCATGATCGGCCCGGGGCCGTGTTCGGCCATCCGGGTGCCGAGCGGGTGGTCGAGCGCCTGCACGTCGATGCCGACCAGCTTCACGCGCTTGTCCACCAGCCACTGCGCGGCCTCGGTGTACAGCCCGGGCGAGTACGCGAAGTACTCGTCGTTGTCCCCGAAGAGATGGTGGGCGCCGGTGTTGATCATCACGATGTCGTTCGGCCTGATCTCCGGCTCGGCCCGCTCCAGGTCCTCGGGGGTGACCACGCCCCATTTCTTTTTCGGGATGGACACCGCGACGCCCGTCCCGAAGAACCGCCAGACGTCGAAGCCGTCCAGGTAGGGCTGGTCCGGCTCGACGTGCGCGGGGGTGTCCATGTGCGTGCCCCGGTGCATGATCCCGTCGTATTCCACCGCGTAGAAGTCGTGCATCGAGTGGTAATAGAGCCGGTTGGCCACGAATGGCTTGCTGAACGGGGACGGCCACTGGACCATGTTGTGGCCGAGCTGGTGGCTCAGGTTGTAAAACCGCAGGCCATCGGTGCTCATCAGGATCCACTCTCCAGCCGGTAGGCCCCCGAGGGGTCGAGGATGGCCACGAACCGGATGATGCACGCGTCGGCTTCCGGCCAGAACCACGGATAGGCATGGAAGGCGGCACGCTTGCCACTGACCAGGTCGACGTCCCCGCCGACGTTCTCGATCGTGGGTATCCCGGCCTTGGCCAGCAGCTTGTGGGCCGGGTTCCAGCGGGGGAAATCGGTGCGCACATCGCCCCCGGTGCGCTTGGCGTACCGGCGCGGCAGTTCCACGATGTGCGGGCCGACGAACCGGTGCTGCTGGGCCAGCGATGTCGCCAGCGGGTGGTCGATCGTCGCCGTGTCGATGGCGTCGATCTTCACCTGCCGGTCGGCCAGCCACTGCGCCGCCGCCTCGCTGAGGCCGGGGCTGTGGCCGAAGTACTCCATGTTGTCCGAGTAGTTGCGGTGCCAGCCGGTGTTCAGCACCACGATGTCGCCCGGCCGGACCTCGCCTGCCGCTTCGAGGTCGGCCGGCTCCAGGTACTCCCATTCGCCCTTGGGCACGTCAAGCACGACGCCGGTGCCGAAGAACGCCTCCAGCGGCAGCTCGCCCACCCCTGCGCCGCGCTGGGCCAGGTGGATGGGCGCGTTCAGGTGCGTGCCGTGGTGCATCGAGGTGACGATGTGCTGAGTGAGCACGCCCTGCTTGGCGATGGTCGCGACGCGGTGGATCTGGATGTCGGCGTAGCCGGGGAAAGCGGGGGTGTAGTGCCCCCACTCGTGGCTCAGCTCGACGAAGGTGAGCCCGGAGGCCGGCTCCGTTACCATCGCGTTCCTCCCACGATACGGTAGGGTTAATCCGCAGAACGAGACACTAGGGTCGGCCAGCGAAGCTTGTCAAGGCACCAACACAGTCCGGAAATCGCTGGTCAGCCAGCTGCCTCGGGGGTTTACCGCACGATGCCCGGGAGCCCCAGGAAATGAGCGCGAGGAGCCGCAGATGGAAGTTGGCTGCCTGTTCCCGCCCGGCACCCAGACACCGGCGCACATCGAGCAGGCCGAGGCGCTCGGCTACCGGCGCGCGCTGGTCTACGACTCCCCCGCGTTCCTCGCCGACCCATGGATCACCCTGGCGCTCGCCGCCGGGCGCACCTCGGATATCTCGCTGGGCGTCTGCGCCATCACCCCCCGGCTGCGCCATGTCGTCTCGACCGCCGGCGCACTGGCCACGCTGGCCACGCTCGCCCCTGGACGGGTCGAGGTCGTCGTAGGATCCGGCTTCACCAGCCAGCTCATGCTGGGCCAGCGGCCGGCCCGCTGGTCTGAGGTCGAGGCCTACGCGGCGGCGCTGCGGACGCTGCTGGCGGGCCGCGAGACCGAGTGGGATGGCGCGATCATCGGCCTCAAGCACGGAGCGCTCTGCGGTGTGCGGCTGCCGGCCGAGGTCACGATCCGCATCGCGGCGCACGGGCCGCGCGGCTACGCGGCGGCCGGGCGGCTGGGCAGCGGCATCGTCACCAACGTCTCGCACCGCGGCTCCAACGCCGGCCCCGCCGACATGGCATGCGTGCAGGTCCTCTACTACGGCACCGTGCTCGACGCGGGGGAAAGCCTGGCCAGTGAGCGGGTCAAGAGTGCCGCGGGACCCTATGCCGCGTTCCAGCTGCACATCGGGTCCCACGGCATCGCCCACGATGCCCCCGAGCGGGCCGCGTTCAGCCGGGCCGTCGCGCGAATCGACGAGCGGCGCCGTCACCTGGAGATCCACCGCGGGCACCTGATCGAGCTGACCGAATGGGAACGCCCCCTCATCAGCGCTGACCTGATCGCGCGGACGACGGGCACCGGGACGGCTGAGGAAGTGCGCGCGCATCTCGCCGGGATCGCCGCCTCCGGTGCGCAGGGTGTGCTGTACGGGCCCATGGGGCCGGACATCCCGCGCGAGCTGGCCACCTTCGCCGCCGCAGCCGGCACGCGATCACCGGGCGCGGCAGCCGGCCCGTGATGCCCGGGGGCGGCGGCTCGCCACCTTCGCTGCCGCAGCCGGCCCGTGATACCCGGGCGCGGCAGCCGGCCCGTGATCACCGGGCGCGGCGCCAGCGGCCGGACCCACCCGCGCATGATCGCGGTGGATCTGGGGTCGCCGGCAGCCCTCCATCCACCGCGATCATGGAAATGAGGCATGCCGGGGGCCCGGGGCCGCCCCACGGGCCAGCACAGCATTGCGATCATGGAAATCAAGGAGAGCGCATGGACATACGCAGGGTGGTCACGGGCACGGACGCCCAGGGCCGGGCCGTGGTCGTCAGCGACGGCCCCGCCCCGCGCAGTTACGACCTGGTCCACATCCCCGGGATGAGTTCGGTCATGCTCTGGGCCACCGGGCCCCGCGAGCCGGTCCGGCTGGACGGCTCGGACCCCACGCCGCATATCCGCAGCCAGATTCCCAAGCCCGGCGGAACCTGCTTCACGATCGTCCGGTTCCCCCCTGACTCCGTGTTCCGCGATCCCGCCTTCGACCCGGTGGCCGCCGACGCCGAGCAGCGGGTGGCCTCACCGGGAATCCCCGATCTCTTCGAGCCGGACAACCCGGGGATGCACACGACGGACTCGGTCGACTACGGCATCGTGCTGGAAGGTGAGGTCTGGCTCGAACTCGACGACGGCCGCCTCACGCAGCTTCGCCAGGGCGATACGGTCATCCAGAACGGCACCCGGCATGCGTGGCGGAACCTGGGCGACATGCCAGTCACGATGGCGTTCGTCAACGTGGGTGCCCGGAGAGCGAGCTCACAGGGCGAAATGATCGACCGCCCGTGACGCGATGTGCCGGCCGATGACGATCGACGCGGTCGCGGCGGGCGACGGCGCGTTCAGCACGTGGATGACGCGGTCCGACTCCTCGATCAGGAAGTCATCCACGAGCGCCCCCGAGCGGCTGAGGCACTGGGCGCGGATTCCGGAAGGCCCGAACGTGACGTCCCGCGACCGGATCGCCGGCAGGTAGCGCCGCATCTCGGCCAGGAAGGCCGGCTTCACCAGGTCGCGCCAGATCTCCATGGCCCCCGTGCCCGCATAGGACCGCGCCAGCTTGCGCAGGCCGGGGAAGCGCAGGGTGTCCAGAAGGTCCCGCCCGTTCACCGACATCCGGCCATACCCCTCCCGGGCCAGGGCGGGCACGGCGTTCGGACCCGCGTGCAGCGTCCCGTCGATCCCTCGCGTGAAGTGCACGCCGAGGAAGGGAAACGCAGGATCGGGGACCGGGTAGACGAGCCCGCGGACATAGTCGCTGGCGTGCGCACGGAACGTGTAGTAATCCCCGCGAAACGGGACGATCTGGTACTCATTGCCTCCGTGGCCGGTCATCGCCGCGATCCGGTCAGCCTGCAGGCCGGCGCAGGCGACCACGGCCCGGCCCAGTATCGGGCCGGCGTCCGTCCCGGCGATCCAGCCGTCCCGGGCGCGGGTCAGGCTGCGGACCCCGCGGCCGCACAGCACGGCCCCGCCGCGGCTCGTCACCACGTCGGCGTACGCGGCGGAGACCTTCCGGTAGTCGATCACGCCGCTCTCCGGGATGTGCAGCGCGCGGATGCCCCGGACGCCCGGCTCGATCTCGGTGAACTCCTCCGGCCCGAGCTCCTTGACCGCCAGCCCGTTCTCGCGGCCGCGCTGGGCCAGGTCGTCGAACCGGGCCAGTTCGCTCTCGTCCGTGGCGACCACGAGCTTCCCGGTCACCCGGTAGGGGATCTGGTGGGAATCCGCGAACTCGGTCATCGCCTGCCGTCCCTCGCGGCAGAACCGGGCCTTCAGGCTTCCCGGCTTGTAGTAAAGGCCAGCGTGGATGACGCCGGAGTTATGGCCGCTCTGATGCGCCCCGACGGCTGGCTCTTTCTCAAGGACGGCCACCCGGAGCGCAGGACGCTCCGCCAGCAGCGCCATGGCCGTCGACAGCCCGAGCAACCCCGCGCCGATGATAACGACGTCGAACTGGTCCGTCATGTCACGCTCCATCGCTCGATGGGGTGCGGGCGCGCGGCGGCCCTATCCGGTTTCGCAGCAGCCCGATGCCTGCTACCTCGAGTTCCACCGTGTCCCCCGGGACAAGCCACCGGCCGTCATCGTGCTCGAGGATGCATCCGGTGCCCACCGTCCCGGAGCCGATGATCTCCCCCGGCCTGAGCACGGTGTTCCGGGCCGCCTGGGCCAGGATGGCCGGCCATGAGTAGTAGATGTCGGCGAGGTTCCCGCGGGACCGCTCCTCGCCGTTGACCCGGGCCGTCATCACCGCCTGGGAGCAGTCGAATTCGTCCGGAGTCACCACGACCGGGCCGAGGCTGGTCGCGAAGTCCTTACCCTTCGCCGGGCCGAGGCCGACCCGCATCTCCTGGCGCTGGATGTCCCGCGCCGACCAGTCATTCATGATCGTGAAGCCGCCGATTTCCCCGTCAGCACCGATGATGGCCGCCACCTCCAGCTCGTAGTCCAGCATCGCCGTTCCGGCTGGGTAGGGAATCTCCGCATCGGGACCGAAGATCGCGGTGGGATTGGAGAAGTAGAAGACCGGAAACTCGTACCACTCAGCCGGCACACTGGCGCCCCGGTTCGCCCGCGCCGTGGCGATGTGCTGCTCGAATGCGAAGAAGTCACGCACCGAAGGCGGCCGCGGCACCGGCGTGAGCAGTTCGACGTGGGCGGCCCGGAACGCGGCGCCCGACGGTACCTCCCCGCGGTGGGCGAGCACCGCGGCCAGGTCGGGGGCATCGAGCTGGAGGATGCGGTCGCCATCGACTCTTCCCGGCCAGCCTTCCGGCGGCCCGTCCGCCGTCCTGAACGTGCACAGCCGCACCCGAACCTCCGTCACGCGCCCGCGTGGCCGCCCCCGGACACCGCAGCGGGGCCAGGCCACGATGAAGATGTCCATGATACGGGACAGAAGTCCCTTAATCCGGGACATCTAGCCGCTAAGCATAGGCGGCGGGCGGGTCAAGCGCCGCCAGCGCCTCCTTGCGCACCTCGAGGAGGACCCGGGTGATCTTCTCCTCCAGGCCCCAGTACCGCTGGGATGGCACCGGGACCGATATCGCGAGCAGGGCGCCGGAGGACCCGCGGATCGCGATGGCGGCCGAGCAGATCCCGTGGGTGGCCTCCTCACGGTTGTACGCGATCCCGGTCTTGCGCACCGTGGCTAGCACGTCGAGAAGCTCTTCGCGATTCGTCACCGTGTTCTCGGTGTAGCGCTCCAGCGTGTCCGGCAGCATCCGGGCGGCGACGTCCGGCGCGTACGCAGCCAGGATCGCCCGGCCCTTGGAACTGCAATGCAGCGGGAAGGTCGTCCCGACGTCCGCGGTCACGCGCAGGTGGTGATGCGCGGGGATGCCATGGACCACCCGGACATGGTCTCCATCCAGGACTGAGCAATCGACCGTCTCGCCGATCTCGTCGAAGATGCGCCGCATGAACGGCTCGGCTTCTTTCCAGAGGTCAGCCTGGCTCGACGAGGCCAGCCGGGCGAACTCGGGGCCGATCCGGACACGGCCGGCCGGCGACGCGGTGGCGATGAGGCCCTCCGACACGAGCGCGGTCACGATGCGGTGCACGGTGGAGCGCGGAAGGCCCACCCGGTCCGCGAGCTGAGCCAGGCTGAGGCCCTGCGTCTCGCCGTCGAGGGCACGGAGAACCTGGCCGACGCGCGCGATGACCTGGACGCCGCCCTGCCCATCCGGCGAACGCGGAACCGCTGTCTCAGGATCTGCCACAAACTCAGCCTATTAGATGGGCGTGCACGTCAGCCGGACCATGTGGTCGCCGCTGCGGCCGCGGCCCAGCCCGAGCCGGCTGACTCGCGCCGTGCCGCGTGGCCGGGTGCCCGGCCCGGGCGTTGCTGCTCATCCCATGGCCGCCAGCGGATTTTCGCGGCGAGCCGCTGGAGCATTTGACCGGATGGTCCTAAGCTCGGGGCCCATGAATAGGAATTCAGGCATCGGCCTAACGTCGTTCGGAATCGTGCTGTTGGTCATTGGAGGCATCCTGAGGTTCGCTGTCTCCGTCCATACTTCTGGATTCAACATCCACAAGATCGGCGACATCCTGCTGCTGGTCGGGGTCCTTCTCGTCATCTTGAGCATTTTCTTCGTCGTCATGGGGGGCAGGAGGCGGAGCACGACCACAACCGACGTCCGGGATACCCCCGCAGGTCAGCAGCGGACTCAGCAGCGCGATGACTGGGGCACGCCCTAGCGGCCCAAGCGGGACGCCCGCGCCCAGGAAGGGCGCGTCACGCAAAGCGACCGAGAGAACGCCGATCGCGAAATCCGTGACGAGATGCCGCGATGCCACCTGTCCCCGCCCATAGAAACGATGTTGGAAAACTCCGGGACGGGCTTACTTATCGGGGCGGGTTCTGCGCGGCGGCCCCGCGCTCAGGTCGCGGCCAGCGCCTCGATCTCAATCCGGAACTGCGGATTGACGAGGCTTTTCACCTGCGCCAGGGAACTGGCCGGAGCCCGATCTGGGTCGGCTGCTCAGCGAAATGGCCGGGCCTCCGGGACGGCGAACATCCGCGCGAAGTGCTCGGCCGCGTGCCGGTCGCCAGTGACGGTCAGGCGGCCGTCGCGCTCGGCCTCAGTGACCGGCTCCCGGCCGAAAGCGACCGAGCGCAACGTGGCCACGTCCGTTTCGAAGGCGACGGTGGGAAGTTCCGTGCGGGCGCGGATGATCTCGATCGAGTCACCGGCAGCCGTCAGCCGGAACCAGTCACCGTCAACGCGCAGCGCGAACGTGGCCTCAGATCCCACCGCGGCGGGATCGAATACGGTCTCAAGGGCGAGGAGCAGCGCGTTGACGCTCAGGTCGGCCGGGGTCGCCACCGGCTCCCGGCTTCCCCAGCGTCCCAGGCCGAGGAGGATCGGCCGGAGCGCGTGACCGCGGGTGGTGAGCTCGTAGACCGCGACGCTGGCGGGCGGGTCGAGCACGTCCCGGCGCACGACGCCCGCATCCTCGAGGTCGCGCAGCCGCTGTGCGAGGACGTTCGGGCTGATCCCGTGCAGTCCGTCGCGCAGCTGGAGGAACCGCTTCGGCCCGAAGATCAGCTCGCGCACGACCAGGAGTGCCCACCGGTCGCCGATGATGTCGAGCGCACGGGCAATCCCGCACGGGTCGTCGTAGCGTCGCGAGCTCGGCATTCATCCACTGTAGCCGATTGGGTTGTGTTTTAGTATCTTCCGATCCTAATGTGGGAGCATGAACTCACAGGGAGAAGCCCGCCTCCGCACGTACGTCCTGATCCCCGGCGCGGGCGGTGCCGCCTGGTACTGGAATCGCGTCGTCCCGCTGCTGCAGGAGGCGGGGCACGAGGCGATCGCCGTGGACCTGCCCGGTGACGACGAGCGGGCCGGCCTGCCCGAGTACGCGCGCCTGGTCGTCGACGCGATCGCCGGCCGTGATGACGTGGTCATCGTCGCGCAGTCACTCGGCGGGTTCACCGCGCCACTCGTCGCCGCGAAGGTCCCGGTGCGCGGCCTCGTCCTGGTGAACGCGATGATCCCGGTGCCCGGTGAGACACCCGGCGCGTGGTGGGACAACACCGGATCGGTGCAGGCCCGCAGCGCCGCGGCCGAACGCGGTGGCTACGGCACCGAGTTCGATGAGGCCGTGTACTTCCTGCATGACGTCCCGCCCGAGATCGTGGCCGCCGGCGCGCAGCACCAGCGGCCCGAGGCGGCCGCGGTGTTCGGGTCGGCCTGCGACTTCGGTGCATGGCCGCCGGTCCCGATCCGGGCCGTGGCCGGAGCCGGCGACCGGTTCTTCCCTGTCGAGTTCCAGCGGACGCTGGCGCGGGACCGGCTCGGACGCGAGGCTGATGTGCTGCCCGGCGGCCACCTGAACGCGCTGTCCCAGCCGGCCGCCCTCACGAGCTACCTGCTCGCCAGCTGACCCGCCCCAGCCGCGGCACGGTGTCAGCATATGTTGACACCACTGAGACGTCAGCATATGCTGACATCCATGGAACCGACACTCGAAATCGCCGAGGGTGCCACCAGCACCGATCCCGACGTGGGGCTGCGCGCCGTGGCGGCGCTGCGAGCCCTGACCGAACGGCTGGAGATCCTCCAGGTCGACAACGCGCGGACGCTGGGCTGGTCCTGGCAGGACATCGCCAAGCGGCTCGGCGTCACCAGGCAGACCGTGCACCGCAAGCACAGCCAGCGGACCGGGAGGCGATGATGTTCGAACGCTTCACCGGGGACGCCCGCACCGTCGTGGTGCACGCCCAGGAGCATTCCCGCCGCCTCGGACACCGTTACATCGGCTGCGAGCATCTCCTGCTCGCCGTGGTCTCCACCGGCCAGCCGGCCAGCGCCGTCCTGCGCGAGAACGGCCTCACGCCGGAACGCGTCGAGGTGGAGATCGTCCGCCTGGCCGGGCTGGGCGCCGGGGCCAGCCTGTTCGCCGACCTCGACCGGGACGCGCTCGCCTCCATCGGGATCGATCTCGACGCGGTGCGGGCCAGGATCGAGGCCGCCTTCGGACCGGAAGCCCTGACCCGGGCCGGCCAGGCCCTGCACCGCAGGCCCCGCCCGTCCAGGCTGAACCCCCGCCGCGCGGTGCCGCCCAGCCTCGTGCGCCGCTGGCGCCGGTGGCGCCGCGGCCGGCGCGCGGTCGCCGCGCCGCCCGCCCCCGCCGCCACCGGTCTCTACCAGGCCACCGGCCCCCGCCCACCGGGGCACATCCCGTTCACCCCGGGCGCCAAGAAGACCCTGGCCAATGCCGTGCGCGAGGCGCAGGCCCGGCAGGACACCTGCATCGGCGTCGAGCACATCGTTCTCGGCCTGGTCGCCATCGACAGCGGGCTCGTGCCGCCCATCCTGTCCGCGCTCGGCGCATCAGCAACGACGCTGCGCGCTGCCGTTCTCGACCGCTACCGGCAGGCCGGCTGACCGACTCATCAACGGCTGGCGCGGGCGAACTCCAGGGCCTCGCGGGCGAGCGGCAGCCACGAGCGGCCGGATTCCGGGTCGAGGCTGAACCATTCCTTCATCGGCGTGCCCTTGTTCGCGTCGAACCGGGCGCCTTCGCCGGCCGCGACGAGTGTCTCGACCCGCTCCGCGGGAAGCTTCAGCACCAGCTGGCCGCGGACCAGCATCACGAAGATCCTGTTATCGAAGCGGAGGGCAGTCCGGCCGAAACCGCCGCCACCCCGCGGCGGTGTGACGCCGGCCAGGCCGACCAGCTCGTCGATCAGGTCGCCATAGCGGTCTTCGGGCCGGACCTCGCCGGCCGCCTCCTCGTGCACGACGTCAGACTAACTTCTCGGTGCCGCCGGGGGGCAGCGCCTGGATTAGATGAGGCTGGCGATCAGGGTGGCAACCTGATCTTCCAGCGCCGCTGCCGAGGTGAGGCGGTTGTCGATGGCGATGTGAGGGGCGGCGGGTTCGGCCTCGGGCCGCATCCTGGCCGTGAACATCCCGAAGTTCGCCAGCTTGGCTGAATCCCGATCCGACCCGCGAGCGGCCAGCCGATGGCGGAGGGTGGCCGCATCCGACCTGACCCAGACCAGGCGCACGGTGCCGCCGCCGAGATCGGCAACCCATGCCTGCCACCGCTGAACGTCGTGGATCTGCTGGGTGAAAGGACCGGACAGCATGACGGGGCAGCCGTGCGAGCGGATCTCCCGGGCGGTGGACGTCATTCCGGCGTACTCGTGGACCTTGATGTGCTCGTCGTACCACGGGCCCTCGCGCTCACCCCCAGGGCGAGCGGCGGCCGTAAGCATTGCCGCCACGAACGGCCCGTACATGGTGTCTTTGTCGAGCAGCGCCGGCGGCGGCTCAAGGGACGCGAGCAGGATGCTCGCTATCGTGGTCTTACCGGCTCCAGGTGGGCCGGCCACCACCCATGCAGGTGCAGGGACACTCATGCGCAGCGAGGATAGGGGCCTGCAGCGACCCGTGCGATCATTGGCTGAGCGGAAGCGAGGATCACGGTGTGATTACCGGCATGCATGCGATCGTGTTCTCACCGGACGCTGAGAAGGCCCGGGCGTTCTTCAGTGACGTCCTGGGCCTGTCCTCGGTCGACGCGGGCGGAGGCTGGCTCATTTTCGCCCTCCCCCCGGCCGAGCTCGCTGTCCATCCGGCCGACGGTGACGGCCACCACGAGCTCTACCTGATGTGTGACGACATCCACGCCACGCTCGCCGAATTGAGAGGCAAGGGAGTGGAAGTGGCGCGGGACGTCTCCGATCAGGGCTGGGGACTACTGGCCGCGATCCGCCTCCCGGACGGCGAAGAATTCCCCATCTACCAGCCCAGGCACGCGTCGCCACTTCACCCCTGACCTGCTGCGCCTGGCCGGGATTACGACCGGGGCCAGGCCGCGAATCGTTCCCGGAGCAGGGCGACATTCCGTGGGCTGAGCCTGAGGGAGGCGAACCAGCCGTCTTCTACCTGGTCCAGCCGGCGAGCCGCGTCGGCGAAGTCCTGGTCGGCCAGGCCCGGATCCAGCCGCTTGGCGAAGCCGATCAGCTGGTCAACGCTGTAGCGTTTCAGGAAGGCTGCCACATCCCAGAAGTCCCTCGGGACTGCGCGCGCGGCCAGCGCTACGACCTTCCAGCCGACCGCGTCCTCGAGGTCAAGGACTGGGCCGAAGTCCATGATCACCGGCCGTTTGGCCCGGTCAAAGTAGGCCATCTGGAGCATCATCTGCTGCCCGCCCGGTGCGGTGACAGTCCACTCGGCCAGCCCTTCGCCCATACCTTCGAAGATGTCGGCGAGCCCACCGGTCGTATCCTGGCGTTCTGCTTCGAAGCCGGCGGACCGTAGCGCGGTGTCCACCGCTTCAGCGGCGGCCTCGACGCCGTGCTCCTCGTCTGTGACCAGGTCAACGTCCTGGGTAGGCCTGTCGATGATGCCATGAGCCATCAGGGCGTTGCCGCCGCCGAGGGCGAACCCGTGCGGTGCGGCGGCACGCAACGCGATACCTGCCACCTCGCGGTGGAGTTCGCTGACTGGCATCAGGCAGCCGCAGCCCCAGCCCTACGCAGTACCGGGTGCTCGTCCTCCCACGCCTGACGCACCCCTTTGGGCACGAAGAGCCTGGGCCACAAAGCGACCAGCGTGTCACTGTCCAGGAATGCGGTGAGATCCTCCGGGCGGGACGCTTCCTGGAGAACGGTCTCATAGAGCCACTGGAGCGTACCCGGATCGCTAAGGTTGAACGTCCGGTCGGAGCCAGACCAGAACAACCGAAGCGGCAACTCGATCGGGCCCCTGACTGGCCCTCGCAGGTCCGCCAGGTTGAGGGCTACGAGCACCCTCCGCCCCGGGCGGGCCTGGTACGGCGCCACCCGCACGGCAGCCTGCGCGGTTCGTGCAATAGTCACAGGTACAGGATAGCCCGGGGACGTCCCGGTCGGCCAGCTTATCGAACTTATTATCGAGATGTGTGCCGACGAGGATGTCCTGGGTAACCGGTCAACGATGCCGTGCGCGATCAAGGCGTTGCCGCCAGCGAGGGCGAACCGGGTGGTTCTCCGGGGGAAATCCGCTCCCCCGGAGAACCCCGAGACCTCAACCGAGCACGGAGGTGACCGTCCCCGCGCCGATGGTCTTGCCGCCCTCCCGGATCACGAAGCTCAGGCCGCGGTCCAGGGCCACCGGCTTGCCCAGCTCCACGACCACGGCCAGCCGCTCGCCGGGCATGGCGGTGGCTGCCTCGCCCAGGTCCAGCAGGCCCGAGACGCTGGCGGTCCGGACGAAGAACTGCGGCCGGTAGCCGGAGGCGATCGGCGTCCGCCTGCCGCCCTCGGCGGCAGACAGCAGGAACACGCTCGCGGTGAACCTCGTATGCGCCGCCAGGCTGGCGGGAGCAGCCACGACCTGGCCCCGCCGGACCTGCCCGCGGCGGACCCCGCGCAGCAGCAGCGCGGCCTGGTCGCCGGCCTCGGCGCGATCCATCGGCTGGCCGAAGGTCTCGACCCCGGTGACCACCGTGCTCAGCGACATGCCGAGGCCGATCACCTCGACCGGATCGCCGACCCGGACGGTGCCCGACTCGATGGCCCCGGTCACGACCGTGCCGCGGCCGGTGATGGACATGATGTTCTCCACCGGCAGCAGGAACGGCGCGTCGGCATACCGGGCCGGCACCGGCACCGCCGTATCGACGGCATCCAGCAGCGCCCCGATGGACGCGATCCAGCGCGAGTCACCGGACAGGGCACCAAGCGCGGACACCCGCACGACGGGCACCTGGCCCCCCGGATAGCTGTAACCCGACAGCAGGTCCCTCACCTCCAGTTCCACCAGGTCGGCATAATCCGGGTCGGCCACGTCGGCCTTGCTCAGCGCGACGACGACGTGCTCGATCCCCACCTGCCGGGCCAGCAGCACATGCTCGCGGGTCTGCGGCATGACCCCGTCGGCCGCGGACACCACGAGGATTGCGCCGTCGATCTGCGCCGCGCCGGTGATCATGTTCTTCACGTAGTCCGCGTGACCAGGCATGTCCACGTGGGCATAGTGCCGGGTCGTGGTCTCGTACTCCACGTGCGCGATGTTGATGGTGATGCCTCGCGCGGCCTCCTCCGGGGCCCGGTCGATCCGCTCGAACGGCACGTACGCCCCGCCTCCCCGGCTGGCGAGCACCTTGGTAATCGCCGCGGTGAGCGTGGTCTTCCCGTGATCGACGTGGCCCATGGTGCCGATGTTCAGATGTGGCTTGGTGCGCACATACCTCTGCCTGGTCATGTTCCGTCCCTCGATTCCTGCGCAGAGCGCGGCGAGGCCCACAGGACCGCCTACCCTCCCCCGCGGGGCCTCCCGGCAGCACCGGGGAAGGGTCAGCGTCGCTGGCCGGCCAGGGCAGCGGCCAGCACCTGCGTCGAGGCGGCCGCCAGCACGCCCGCGGCCGCGACCGCGGGCGTGCTGAGGACGGCCCGCCGGAACATGCAGCCAATGATCCGGCACGGAGCCGGCCACACGCGAATGCTTTTCCAGGGTGGCGGCGAGCTCAGGGCCGGATGGAGCGGATGAATCCGCGGATTGCGGCCGCGACCTGCTGCGGTGAGGAGATCATGGTCAGGTGCCGGCCGGGCACGGCGATCGGCGCGGGCGCCCCGATGCGCGACGCGGCCTGCGCGGCTGCCGGCGGGGTGAGCTGGGGATCGCCGGCGCCGAAGATCACCCTCTTGGGCACTGCGCTGGCCCGTAGCCGGCCGAGTTCGCCGCTGGTCATGCTGGGAATCCCGTGGCGCAGCTGGTAGGCCACGGTGGACTCGAAGCCAGGCTGCTGCAGCGGGCGCTGCCACGCCGCCACGCCCGCTGAGGTCAGCGGCGGGCAGGCCGGGCCGCACTGGGAGCTGTAGATCCGCCGGATGAGCCAGGCGGAGCCGACCGCGAACCGGAGGATCGCCGTCCGGTACGGATTGATCAGCAGTGCCCCGGCGAACGACGGCACCGCCAGGGGGGTCGCGTCACCGTCGAGGAATACGACACCGGCCGCGACACGGCCCGCAGCACCGGCCCCGCGCAGCGCCGCCAGCCCGACAACCGCCGCGCCGCTGGAATGCCCGACGAGGACGGGCGCGTCCGAGCCGGTCAGTCCCTTCGCGGCCAGGAACGCGACCAGCTGGCCAGCGAGGTGCCTGGCATTGAACGGCGCGCTGGGGCGGCTGTACCCGGTGCCGGTCAGGTCCAGGGCAAACACGCGATGGTCAGTGCCCAGCGCCGCGCCCAGCGAGGCGAATGTATCGGCCGTCTCAAAAGCTCCTGGCACCAGTACGACCGCTGACCCCGCGGTTCCCCAGGTGCGGTACCGGGTGTCGAATCCAGCCGAGTTGATCATGCGGAGGCCGGCGGGCCTGGCTGCCTGGCCCCCGGTGGCCAGGTCGTACCCGAAGCTGGCGCCGGTGATGGCAGCGGCCAGGACGACCACGACCACGACCGTGCGCCGTGTGATGCGGCGCAGTCGTTCAGCCACGCTGGCGGGTGGCTGCGCAGCGATTCCCGCGCACGGCGTCCTGCGCCGGCCGGCGCTTCGGCACGACAGTCCTCCCGGGAATGCAGAAGGGGGCAGGCGACGCCCGGATCCGCTGGTCATTCTCAGCCGCAACGACTATATCCACCGCCATTGCCGTGAGCCGTCGCCGCGGCCGGAGGGCAGCTGGAAAGCGCCCTGACCAGGGTGATCGCTTCTTCCATGGCACGGACGGCGGCCGCGGACTCAGCCGCGGCACTACAGCACCTTCCTTTCCGCATCGCAGGGCCCGCCTCTCCCGGGATCAGTTGCCGACCTCGGCGGCGCTCGCGGCCGTGGCGGGCTGCGGGCTGCCCTGGGCCCCGGGCGGCGGGACGAAGTCGCGGCGCCGGATGAGCACGAGGCTGAGCAGGGCCGAGGCGAAGGCCACCGCCGCGCCGATGAGGATGATGCGGTTGAGGCCAGCGGCCAAGCCGGCGTGGGCGGATCGCGCGGCGAAGATCGAGCCGAGTGCCGCGATGCCGGTGGCCAGGCCGACCTGGCGGGCGGTGGCGTTGATGCCCGAGGCCATCCCGGCCCTGGAAATGTCGACCACGCCGACCGCGGTGGAAGCCAGCGGCACGGTGACCAGGCCCGCTCCCGCACCGGAGACGATCATGCCAGGCAGCAGGTGAGTCCAGGACGAGGAGGACGTAAGGCCGTACATCAGCAGCACTCCCCCGCCGATAAGAACGAAGCCGCCACTGATCATCAGGCGCACAGGGACGGCGGAGGTCAGCCTGCCGGCGATGGTCGAGGCAGCGAACATCGCGGCGGTAAGGGCGAGAAAGCGCACGCCGGTTTGCGCGGCCGAGTAGCCAAGCTGCTGCTGCAGGTACAGCACCAGGTAGGTGAACAGCGAGTAGATCGAGGCGTTGAGCCCGAAGGCGGCGAGCAGGCCGCCGTTGAAGGTGGGCTTGCGGAAGAGCGTCATATCGAGCATCGGGTGCTTCTGCGTAAGCTCCACGGCCAGGAAGGCGGCGAGCAGCACGGCGGCGGCGGCCAGGCTCACGTAGGCCGTGGGCTTGCCCCAGCCGTCCGCCCCGCTGATCAGCCCGTAGACCAGCAGGACGAGAGCGCCGCTGAAGGTCACGAAGCCCAGCCAGTCCGGACTGACGGCCGCCGCGATCCTTGACTCCCTGAGCTTGGTCAGCGTCACCACGACGGTGGCGACCCCGACGGGCAGGTTCACGAAGAAGATCCAGCGCCAGCTGATGCCGCTGGTGAGCGCACCGCCGAGCACCGGGCCGACCGCGACGCCGAGACCGAGTATCCCGCCGTAGATGCCGAAGGCCATTCCACGGTCGCGGCCGCGGAAGGCATCCCCGAGCAGTGCCAGCGAGGTGGCGAACACGACGGAGCCCCCGATGCCCTGCCCGGCCCGGGAGATGGCCAGGAACAGCGGCCCTGTCGCCACGCCGCACAGCAGCGAGCCAATCGTGAAGATCGCCGTCCCTGCGGCATAAACTCGCCGGCGCCCCCACAGGTCGGCGAGTGAGCCCGCGGTCAGCAGCCCGGCCGCCAGCGCCAGCGCGTACGCATCGATAACCCACTGCAGGTCGGACAGCGGCGCATGGAAGGCCTGCCCGATGTCGGGGAGCGCGACATTCACGATCGTGATGTCGACTACCAGCAAGAAGACCCCGGCTACGACCGCCGTCAGCGTCCACCACTTCTGTGCCATGGCGCAGCTGCCCCTTCCCATGCCAGATGGCTCAGCCTCAGTGCCTGCGACATTAGTGTCAGCCACCAAAACTGTCAACATACCTAATCATCTGCCGGGTTTGCTATCATCACACAGGTGACGGTGACTGATGACGCGGGCACCGGGACGCTGATCGAGCCCCGGCTGGCCAGCTACACCGGATACCTCGTGCGCCTGGTGGCCCTGCGCACCGAGAGATGTGCCCGGGCGGCGCTGCCGCCAGGGCGAGACCTCCGCGATCTGGCCGTGCTGTGCGTGCTCGCCGACCGTCCGCTCTCCCAGGCCCGGCTGGGGAACCTGCTGGAAGTGAACCGCACGGTCATGATCACCGTGATCGACGAACTGGAGGCCGCAGGGCTGGTCCGCAGGGATCGCGATCCGGCCGACCGCCGCCGCTACGCCCTGCGCGTCACCGGCGAAGGCCGCGCCGCCCTGCGGCAGATGAACGAATCGGCGGGCAGCGCCGAGAACACGCTCGCGGCTCCGTTGGGCCGCCCCGGGTCGCGCCGCCTCAACGAGCTGCTTCGGCCGATCATCGCCGACCTGGCCGGCGCGCTCCCGGACTCGGTCACCGGCCGGACCGGCTTCCTCCTCGACTACGCGTCCCGGCGGCTCCGGGCCCAGCGCGTGCAAGCAATGCGCGAGCATGGGATCGAGCCGCGGTGCGCGGGCATGCTGGTGACGCTGGAATCAGCGCAGCCGTGCACCCAGGAGCGGCTGGCCGGCCGCATGGGCGTCACCAGCCCCACGATCGTGCAGGCCATCGACGACTTCTACGCGGCCGGGCTGATCCTCCGCGACCGCAACCCCGCGGACCGGCGCGAGCACGTGCTGCGGCTGACCCCGGACGGTGAGAAATACCTCGCCGGAGCGCTGAAAGCTGAGGACAGCGCGCAGCGTGACCTCGCCCGCCTGCTGGGCGGTCCGGAAACCGCCGAGCTCAATGCCCTGCTGACCGCCCTTATCTCGGGCTGATACCGGAAGCTAGGCGCGCACGGCGAGCTCGGCCAGCTGAGCCATTGACTGGCGGATGATGGCGCGCTGCGCGTCGAGCCGGTGGGCCTCGTGGTCGGGGATCTCCACGTGCACGGAGATCTCGGTGCCGCTGCCGGACGGCCGCAGCCGCCAGTCAAAGCAGAGATCGGAGACCAGGCAGGAGATCTTCACGGCGCCGTTTTCCTGGCTGGTCGTCAGCGCCTGCGGCATCGGAAAGTCGGGATACCCCTCCGGGTACACGGTGTAGCCGCCCGCGTCGCCGCCTGTCTCCACTGACCCGACACCCGCCCACCACTCCGGGAAACGGGCCGGGTCATACAGCAGCTTCCACACCTCTTCGGGGGGCGCCGTGCTGACTGCGCTCTGGTCGAAGGTCTGCATCGTTACTCCTGGCTTCCGCGATCAGGGCCGCGCGGGGCCGTGCCCCCCGGTCGGCCGGGGGCCAATGTGAGCTCGGACGTCGTTCCTGCCTGGTGGTCGCGGACCGCGGACAGCTCAGCCCTGACCATGGCGAGCTCGCGGGCGGGCTCCACGAGCGAGCTGACCGGCGGGCGGCCGAGATCGATGAGCGTGGCGACATAGCCGGCGCCGGTATGAGCACTGTCCCGCGTCCGCGCGATCCGCTGCCATCCGGCCACCGACTCGGCCAGCCGCTCCTCGGCCCGGGCGGCATCCCCGCGCGCGGACGCGATGAGCGCCTGTACCCGGCTCATCCGCGCGACCAGCGCAGCCGGGAAGTCGCTCGGGGTCACCGGCTCAAGCACAACGTTTCTCAGCTCCGACTCCGCCCGGTCAGCCTGCCCGGATGCCGCGAGGGCTTCCGCCAGCCGCAGGCGCGTAGCGGCCCGGCTGACCGGGGCGTGCAGGTCCAGCGCGCTGGCCAGCTCCGCCACCGCGCCAGCGGCATCTCCGGCGGCCAGGGCGAGCAGCCCGCGTTCCTGGCGGACCAGGCCGTCCAGCTCGGGCAGACCGACCCGGTCCGCGTATCCGGCCGCCGCGTCGCACGCCTGGCGTGCCTCGGGCAGCCGGCCGAGCCTGCGCAAGATGGCCGATCGCGCCGCCTGCGCGTAGACGCTGAGCCGCAGCAGCCCGTTCGGCGCGACCAGCGGGAGGGACCGGTCGGCGAAGTCCAGCGCCCGGCCGAACTCACCCGCGCAGGCCGCCGCGCTCGCCGCGTTGCTGAGGCAGCCGTAGGCCATGTCCGGGCGCCCGGCGCGGCCCGCGGCGGCGCTCGCCGCGATCAGCGGGCCGAAGCTGTCGGTGAACCGGCCGGCCCTGATCAGGGCGTGCCCCCGGGCCACCCCGATGTCGTGCGCCAGCAGGTCGCCCGTCAGGTCACCGCCGAGGATCCGGTCAGCTTCGGCGAGCAGCTCATCGACCGCGGCCGGATCGCCGGCGACCGCCTCGGCCCACGCCATGCCCGCGAGCGCCTCGGCCCGCGCGGTGAGATCGGACGCCGGATCGCGATCCAGCACGTCCAGCGCGCTGCGGTAGGAACGGCGCGACTCGCGTGGATGGCAGATGCCGCCGCGCAGCCACCGGCCGCGTCGTAGCCACGCGCTGATCAGGGCGCCGGCATCCTGCGGCGATATCTGCTCGATGGCCCGGCCGAAAGCAGCGTCGGAGGACTCGAGCAGGCCGCGGAATGCTTCGACTTCGGCCAGCTCGACCAGTAGGTCGGGGTCATCCGGCTCGATCGCCGCGGCCTCGGCCAGGAAACCGGCGGCCTCAGTCATCGCGGCCACGAAGCGGGCGTCGTGGGCGGCCAGGACCAGATGGCTGACGGCTTGTTCATCCTGGCCGGCCAGCCTCAGGTGCCGTGCCACCTCCGCGGCCCGCGGGCCGCGGCGGGAGCCTCGTGCGTGCTGGGCGCGGGAGCCTGGCTGCTGGCCCCGCTTACGCAGCAGCTGGGCGAGCTCGTTATGCAGGCGTGCCCTGATCGGGTCGGGGATCTCCTGGTAGACCGCATCGCGCAGCAGGGCGTGCCGGAATCCGGTCCGCCCGTCATCGGCTCTCAGCAGGCCAGAGCCGAGGGCTTCGGCGGCCGCGCGGGCTGGGCTGCGGAGCGGGAGCGAGGCGACCTCGGGACGGTCCAGGTCACGCCCGGCGGCGGCCAGGAATTCCACGAACACGCGGGCCTGGCCCGACAGGCGGCTGATCGCCAGCCTCGCCGCGCCAGCGAGGCCAGCCGCGAGGTCCGTGTCGTCCCGGGCCGCCGCGCGGGCGGTCTCGACGGCGAGCAGCGGGCTACCGGCGGCCAGCGTCACGATCTGCTCGACGACGCCGGCCGGCAGGTCGGCCGAGGCCCTGATGAGAGCCCGTGCGGCGGCGTCCGCGAGCGGCCGCACTTCGACCTCGGTGACGAGCGCGCCGCGTGAGCGCAATGCTCCGAGCACGCCGTCGAGATCCTGGCGCGCTGGCAGCCTGCGGCGGGTGAGGATCAGCAGCACCGGCATGCGGCTGAGCCGCCGTCCGGCGTAAGCGATGAGCTCGAGGCTCGCCGTGTCGGCCAGGTGCAGATCCTCGAAGGCCAGCAGCAGCGGAGCCTGGCGCGACACCCAGGCCACGAACTGCACCACGGCCTCGCACAGCCGGACCCTGTCGAGCTGGGGATCAGCGACGGCTCGCGACGCCGGGCCAGCGCCCGCGTTTCCCGTGGCCAGCGCGGGGATGATCCTGGCCAGGTCCGCGGTCCAGGTCTGGTCCCCGGGCGGGTGACCGGTCATGCTCATGAGGTCGCTGAGTGCGTCGGTCCAGATAGCAAACGGCGATGCCTGGCCCGGGCCGGCGGCCGCGGTCCCAGCGATCAGGACGGTATCTGGGGTGGCCAGTCGCGCCGTGGCCTGCAGTTCCTCGACGAGCCGGGTCTTGCCAATGCCACCCTCGCCTTCGAGCAGCACGGCACCGCCGGAGCCGCTCCGCGCCGCCTGCCAGGCCTGGGCCAGCTCGGCGAATTCCGGTTCCCGGCCGACGAGGCCTGCCGCTGGCTCGACCGCGCGCTCAGCCGGGATCTGGCCCCGATCGGCAGGCAGCCCGACCTCACCAGGCCCCTGGCCAGATCGGCCGGCATCGCCAGATCGGCCGGCATCGCCAGGCCACGCACCAGGCCGACCGACCTGGCCTGGCCGGCCGGTCGTCCGGTGAAGCTGGCTGACCAGCGCCGCCGTCTCCGCGGATACGCCGATCCCGAGCTCGCTGTCCAGCCGGTCCCGCAGCTTGGCCAGCGCCTCCAGTGCTCCTGACCCGTCGCCCGCCCGGACCAGGGTGCTGATCAGGTCAGCCCCGGCCGACTCGTCCAGCGGGCAGAGCGCCGCCCGGCGCCGGGCCCAGCCGACCGCGGCCGCTGGATCCCCGGCGGCAACGGCCTGTCCCATAAGGTCCCGGAGTGCGGCGGCGATGTCACGGTCGAGTTCCTCACGGGCCTCGACCACCCAGTCATCGTCGAGTTCCTGCAGCAGGTCCCCACGGCACAGGCCGAGCGCGGCTCCGGGCTGGCCTTGCCCGATGAGCCGCCTCACTTCCTGCAGGTCCACCGTAAGACCGTCGGCGACCAGGGTAACGGTGTCGCGGTCGGTGGCCAGGTACGAGCCGAAATCGGGCCCGAGCGCCGAGCGAAGGGCCCAGATGGCACTCCGGAGACTGGCCCTCGCACTGGCGTCGAGCACGTCCGGCCAGAACTGGCCGGCCAGCCGGGACCGGGGATGGCGGCCGGGATGGACCGCGAGCCAGCCCAGCAGCGCCCTGACCCGTCGGCTGGCCGGGAGCTCTGCCTTCGTCCCGGCCAGCTGTACCTCTAGCTCGCCGATGACACGGATCTCAAGCATGGCTGGCTCATTCTAAAGGGAATGCCCAGGTCGCGGCAGTCCTTGAGCTGCCCTAGGTGCTCCGGCCTGGGCTTTGACGGTCCGTTGACGGTGCCCGGGAATCGTCGTGCCCAGAGTTCGAATCCAGCGCCGATCAGGAGGCACCAGATGAGCACCAGTGAGATCACCAGGACCAGCCCGTCGTTTGACGCCGAGGCACTGCGCCGTGGCATCGAGGAGCGCGACGCCGCCACGCTGCTCGGCCTGTACGCCGAGGACGCCGAGCTGCACGTCGTGGACCGCAACGACCAGCCCAGCCACCCGAAGATCATCCGCGGCCGGCAGGCGATCGGCAACTACTTCGCCGACGTGTGCGGCCGGGACATGACGCACACGATCGAGCGCCTCGTCGTCAGCGAGAGCAACGCGGCCTTCGTGCAGGCCTGCCGTTACCCGAGCGGCGCGCGGGTCCTGTGCCTAGCCGTGCTCGACCTGAAGGACGGCCTGATCACCCGCCACTCCGGCGTCCAGGCCTGGGACGAGTAACCGGCCTACGGCCAGCACCGCCCATCCGGACACCGACAAGTAAGGAGAAGGATCGTGTCAGCAGCAGAGCACAAGGATTTCGGACAGGCCGATGAGGTCCGCACATTCAGCAACGGCCAGATGGAGCTGCTGCACATCGGGGGCAGCGACATCGGGCGGCTGGTCCTGCAGCCCGACTGGCGATGGTCCGAGCACGTCAAGCCGGTCGTAGTCGTGGACTGGTGGGGAGCCAGCGACTACGCGAAGAGCTGATGCACCACGCAGGGGCACAGGCTCACCCAGCGCCAGAAGTCGTTGGGTAGGCCTGTGCTCTTTGCTTTCTCAGGATCGGCGCACGGTCAATAGCGGATTGTCACGCGGTCATGTGCGGGTGGAGTCCCGAGCGCTACGAGCACTTCCTCGCGGATGCCTGGCGCCGCCTGCTGCTCGCCTGAGCAGGGCTCAGCCCGGGCCGGCTTCCTGCGCCACGCGCTCCAGGCGGCTCCGGTAGTTCTCCCACCACGCCTGGTCGCCTGGCGCCATGTTGTCGTTGCCGTCCCGCAGCCCGACGGCCCCGTCGATGAGTTCCCGGACGATGTCGGCGTGCCCCGCGTGCCGGTGAGTATCGGCGATCATGTGGACCAGGATCCGGTGCAGCGTCACCTCAGCCTCGCCCGGCCACCACGGCACGCGGCCGGTCGCGTCCAGCGCCAGCGTGCCGATCGTCGCGTCCGAATGGGCCCAGGCCCGGTGGTACAGCCCGACGATCTCCTCACGCGACTCATCGGCGGCCGCCCACATGTCCGCGTTGGGCTCGGCGCCGTCCTCGAACCACGGAAGCGGCTCACCCGACGGCCGCCCGAAAGTCTCGCCGAAGTACCCCAGCTCAACGCTGGCCACGTGCTTGACCAGCCCCAGCAGGTTGGTGCCGGTCGGCGTCAGCGGGCGGCGGATGTCGTACTCCGAGAGCCCGTCCAGCTTCCACAGCAAGGCCTCGCGGGCCACCTGCAGGTAACGGAGAAGGTCCGCTTTCGGATCCGATCCGGTCATGCCGGCAGTCTGCCACCCGGCACCGACGGTCACCGCACAGTCCCCGCACGGCCGGGCACCGGGAGGAAATTCGGTTGCCGGGCCGCGGTGGCCGGTGCTGGAGTGATCGGCGTGGCAGCGATCACAGCACGGGCGGGAAATGTTCCGGGGGCACGGGTTTAATTGGTGTCCGGCCTTCATGGCTCATGCCGTTGCGCTGGCATCTGGCAGGTGCCAGCGGAACGAGGCGGCCAGGGGGCATAGAGCTCGACCGGGGATGGGTTGGCCAAGAGCTCCTTTATGTTCCCTGGCTTGAGGTGTCCGGGCAGGGTACGGGGCCGCGACTGCGAGCGCGGCTGGCGCTGCGGCTGTATCGGCCTTTAGAGGGGAAGTCGTGCGTCCTGGCGCTGGAGTTCGGCTTGCACGGCATGCAGGTCCAGGCTCCCGCGGCTGTGCTGCGCGGCGGCGGCGCCGGCGGCCTGGCCGGTGGCGAACGATGTGCCCATCACGCGCAGTGAGGCCGCCGCCTTGCGCTCGCCGTCCAGAAGCCGTCCGGCGGCGAACAGGTTGGGGGTGTCCCGGCTGATCAGGGCGTC
>JAWWPY010000506.1:0-3101 GCA_033854735.1 Streptosporangiaceae bacterium
GCCAGCGTTCCGGCGGCCAGCGGGCCGGCGGTCTCCGCGCTCCCCCAGCCGGCCGAGTTGCCGCGCACCAGCCCCCACACGAGCCCCAGGGCCGCCGCGGTCACCAGCAGCAGGCCGGGCACGTCCACCGTCCCGCCGGACCCGGCGGTCTCCCTCAGCCGGCTCAGGACCAGCGGGATGGCGGCCAGCGCCACCGGCACGTTGAGCCAGAAGATCCACGGCCAGCCCAGGCCCTGGGTCACCGCCCCGCCGAAAACGGGACCGAGCACCGCGGCGAGCGCGGTCACGCTGCCGTAGATCCCGATCGCCCAGCCGCGCCGCGCGGGCGGGAACGCGCCGTTCAGCAGGGCCAGGGCCATCGGCATGATCATCGCCGCGCCCGCGCCCTGCACGGCGCGGGCCGCGATCAGGGCACCGGCATTGGGGGCCAGCGCGCACGCCGCCGACGACACCGCGAACACGGCCAGCCCGGCCGCGAAGACCCGGCGGCGGCCGAGGCGGTTACCGAACGCCGCCGCCGTCATGAGCAGCACCGCGAAGCTCAGCGTGTACGCGTTGACCGTCCATTCCAGGTCGCCCAGGGAAGCGCCCAGGTGGTGGCGGATCGCCGTGAGGGCGGTCGCGACCACCAGTGCGTCGAGAATCACCATGAACGACGCCAGTGAGGACAGGCCGAGCACCCACCGCTGTTCCGGTGTGGTTCTGGCGGGCTGTCCGCTGATCTCGCTCTTCCTCTGCAGCACGTCTATCTCCTTAAGGCTGTTCGTCACCGGTGGTTGAGGCACCGGTGGTTGAGGCACCACTGGCTGAGGTACCGCTGGCTGAGGTACCGCTGGCTGAGGCACCACTGGCTGAGGCACCACTGATTTAGACACCGGCGGACGCGGGTTCTTGGCGATGACTTTGGGCCGCTTCCGGTGTCCTTACTTATGCAGCCGATGCTGGGAGGTCCCGTGCAGATTGACCCCGTGCAGATTGACCCCGTGCAGATTGACCCCGTGCCCGTCGATGCTCCGGATGCCGCTCTGGCCCGCGCCCGGGCCGGGGATGGTCAGGCGTTCCGGGAGGTCACCGAGCCGTACCTGGGCGAGCTCCAGCTGCACTGCTACCGGATCCTGGGCTCGCTGGCCGACGCCGAGGACGTGATGCAGGAGATGCTGCTGGCCGCCTGGCGGGGGCTGCCGCAGTACGAGGGGCGGGCCTCCCTGCGTGCCTGGCTGTACCGCATCGCCACCAACCGGTGCCTGAACGCGTTGCGGGCCAGTGGCCGGCGCCCACGCCCGCAGCCCGGCCCGCCGCCGTTCACGCCGCCCGAGCCCACCCGCCGGGGAGAACCAGTGTGGCTAGAGCCTTACCCGGATGTCCTGCTCGACCAGTTGCCCGATGCCGCACCGGGCCCGGACACGCGCTTCGAGGCCCAGGAGACCATCGCCCTGGCCTTCGTGGCCGCCATGCAGCACTTGCCGCCGCGGCAGCGGGCGGTGCTGCTGCTGCGTGACGTGCTCGGCTTCCGGTCCGCCGAGGTGGCCAGCATGCTGGAGGCCAGCGAGGCCTCGGTGAACAGCGCCCTGCAGCGGGCCCGGGCCACGATGGCGGCCCAGCTCCCCGGCCCGGGCCGGGAGCACGCGCCGCTGCCCCACTTGGCCCGCGAACGCGACCTGGCCGCGCGCTTCGCGGCCGCGTTCACCCGCGGTGACGTCGACGGCGTGGTCGCGCTGCTGACCGACGACGCCTGGTACACGATGCCGCCCGTCACGCTGGAGTATCAGGGCCGGACGGCCATCGCAGGGTTCCTGCGCGAGAGCCGCCGCTGGCGCGGCCGGCACGGCTACCGGCTGATCCCGACCCGGGCCAATGGCCAGCCCGCCTACGGGTGCTACGTCCAGGACGCGCACGCGCCGGTCTGCCACGCGCACGGCCTGATCGTGCTGACCCTCGAAGGCGACCAGATCTCGGCCATCACCCGCTTCGTGGACAACAGCGTCCTGGCCCGTTTCGGGCTGCCCCGCACGCTGCCTACCGCGCCCATGTCGTAGGGTTCCGGCTACGCCGCGCTTCCGGTCAGCGCGTTGGTTGGGCTGACGGTGGGCGGCACCTCCACCGATGGCGCCAGGATCAGCTCTTCGAGCTGCCGGACAATGGTCGCTGGCGGGATCGGCAGCGGCTGGGTGAACACTTTCAGCAGCGTGTCCACAGACTGCCCAACGGTGAACCTCATCCCGGCGCCCTGCCTCGTGGCCAGCGACAGCGGCCCGCTGTCCACGGCCTCACGAATACCCCAGGCAAGCGCTTCGGCGTTGTCCGGCCTGACGAGCACCACCCCGCCGCAGTCGGTCTCGGGCAGCCCGCCATCGTCGGAGGCGATGACCCGGCAACCCGCGTGCTGGGCCTCGATTGAGACGATGCCGAAGGTCTCGTGCCAGTACTGGCTGTTGGAGGGCATCACCACGATGTCGTGGCCGGCCATCAGCGCCGCCATCCTGGCCGGCGTCTTGCAGGTGGCTACCACGGAGATCCCGGGGTGCTCGCCGAGCAACCGCTCGATGATCTTCCCCTGCGGTTTGTCCGCGCCTGCTGTCGTCGCGGTGAACGTGAGCGCCAGGTCCTGCGCGATGATGTCGATGTGCAGTGTCTCCAGCAGGGTGTAGATGCCCTTTTCCGGGCTCAGCCTGCCGGCGAACAGGACGCGGGTCTTTCCGGTCTCGTTGCCCGGCCGGGACTGCGCAGCGAAGCACGGTTCGGCGAATGGGTACACGACGCTGATCGTCGCCACGTCGACGTCCAGGTATGCCGACCACAGCGCCGCCGCGTACCGGCTGGTCGCGATCAGGGTGCGATCCCTGGTCCCCTCGACGGCGAACGCCTTCTCCCGTTCCCGGATGGGCGGCGGGTTGTGCAGGATCAGGAACGCCGGATACCTGGTTGGCACAGTGTGCGGTTCGTTGACGAAAACGACGGTGCTGTCGAGCTCACCGACCTCGGTCAACGTCGGCAGGGACAGGAACGGGATGCCGGTGAAGTCCTCCCGGCCGTCGCCGGCGCCCAGGCCGACCGTGACCACCTGCGCTCGTATGCCGCGCCGTGTCAGCTCCCGGACCTGG
>JAWWPY010000507.1:0-17866 GCA_033854735.1 Streptosporangiaceae bacterium
GAGATGCGCCAGCGCCTCTGCGACGTCCTCGAAGAACTATGGCAAGCCGCCGTGGCGCAGCGATACAAGATCGGCGCCCACTCGCACGTTGCCCTGCTGGATCACATCCTGCGGGCCCACGAAGCCACCCAAACTAGCGATCTTGCCACTCAAACTGCCACTCGCGGGTCCTCAGACCCCACCCACGAAGACCCAGAAACAGCCCCTGACCTGCGGAGCCCCCTTACGGAATCGAACCGTAGACCTTCTCCTTACCATGGAGACGCTCTGCCGACTGAGCTAAGGGGGCGCACGGCTGGTCCGTGGGCCATGGTGGCCGCCCACGGCCGACGCGCCGCAGCCGGGAACACCGGCCTGGCACATCCGCGCCAGCCGAGCATACACGCCGACCGGCCGCGAGCCGAACTCATACCCCGGCGAGCGCGTGGATGGCAGCCAGCACTGCGGGCCAGGCCACCGAGCGTGGATCGATCACGTCAAAATGGCCGCATCCAGCCAATTCTTCCAAGGATGCGTCGCCACCCGCCGAGCGCGCGGGCGGCGCAGGGAACGGCTCATCTCACCAGGAACGCGGCCATCGGTAATGCCATGGACAATTCGTACCGAAACTCCCAGCGGAATCAAGCGGGCCGGGTCGGCCACGGCGTAGCGTTGCGGATGCTGCTCGGGCCCGCCCCCGAGCAGATCAGCGGCCCCCCGCCGTCCAGGGGGCCAGATGGGCGCCTGCGGAATGCCCGGCGAGCAATAGCCGCCCGGGGTCGCAGGCGCCCGGCGCAACGGCTGCCACCAGGGGCGGCGGCCGTCCACAGCCGCCGCGACATCGTCGAAAGTCCCTGGCCAGCCGCCACCGGCCTGGCCGATCCGGCGGAATTCCGGCACGCACACCAGGTAGCCCACGGCCGCGAGGGCCGCTGCCATCGGCCCGACATGCTTGCGGTCAAAGGCCACCCGCCAAAACCCTCCACGCACCACAACGACAAGCGCAGGCCACTCCCGGCGGACGCGCCCCTGGGCCCTCCCCCGCTGGGCCGTCGCACGTCGGCGAGGTTGTCCGGACCAGGGCCGTACCTGATGGTGGCGTCCGGCGGCGGCGCCGGCCTGGTGAGAAATTTCAGCCGGGTCCATGGCATCCACTCTGGTACTTCTCGGCACGGCATCCCGTACAGCTACCCTGATTCCCACGAGCTACCAGCAGAGGTGTCGAATGGGTGCGGTAGGGAATGCTTGACGCGCACAGGCGATGCGATGCCGATGTCATCAGCCGATGTGATAAAGCATGACGATACGCGAGATCCCGGATGGGATGACCATGACGACGAAGGCGCCATCATGAGAGCGCAGCGCGTTGGACCGTCGGCGCTGAGTGTGTTCGCGGCAGCGTCGATTATCTCTACGGGGCTGGTCAGCGCGTTTCTCGCGGGGACGCACCCGGTGCAGTCCGCGTACACCACCGCGGTAACGAACGCCTGCGGGGCGCATCCGGCGACCGCGGCGATCAATTCCGCGGCGGTCAACGCGGCGCTGGCGCACCTGCAACTCGACTCGGTGTCCGCCGTCGGACTGGCCGCCGCGACACCCACGGCGACCGCCACCGCGTCGGACACGGCGAGCAGCACTCCCTCTGCCACCGCCACGGCCAACCCCACCGATAGCGCCACTCCGACACCGACCCCAACACCAACCCCGACCCCAACCCCGACACCCACCCCGACCCCGACACCGACCCCAACCCCGACCAAGACCCCGACCAAGACACCGACCAAGACACCGACCCCCACGCCCACCGCCCCACCCGTCCGGATGTGCGTCAGCGTGCAGGCGGTCACCACCGGGGTGCAGGCCGGCGGTACCGGCAGTTACGCGATCTGGGTCTGGCCTTCGGGTGGGCAAGCCAAGGGCATCACGGTCACCGCCGGCGCCAAGGTCACCGCGGCGATCACGCCCCGGTTCTCGGTCTGCCCGTCGGCGCGCGGGGCCACGTGCACGGTCGGAACCCTGCCCGCGAACCAAGCGGACGAACTGCTGGCCACGGTCGCGGTGCCGAAGACCGCCAAAACGGGCCAGCACGCGACGCTGACCGTCACGGCCAAGGCCACGGGCGCGACCACCGCGACACCCGCCTCGGCCAGCGCCCTTATCTCTACGACAACGACTGTCTCGCCGACGGCGGCCGCCGGGCTGGGGGGCGTGGGCGCGACGCTGCCCACCGGCCTGCCACCCCTGACGCCTGCCGGTGTCGCCTCCTCCGCGGCGCTGCCATTCCTGCCCAGCCCGACGGCCGACCCGGGAGGGCTCTTCCCCACGGTGGCGCCCGCGGCGAGCGGCGCAGCGAACGCCCGGGGGGTACCGGTGACAGTCGCGTCGGACTCCTTCCCGCTCAGCACGCGGCTGCTCGGTGGCCAGGTTCTTGGACTGGCCGTGCTGGCCGCTGCGCTCGTCATCGCCATCGCCCGGCTGTCACTGCGCGAGCCGCGCAGGCCACACGGGAAGGACCCGGACCCGGCACCCTGAGACCAGCAGATCTGATTACTTGACTGCTTACTTGACTCTGCTTACTTGACCACGTGCTCCACCTGGGGCCGGATGGCCCGCATCTGCGCTGCCAGTTGTGAAATGTTCATGGCGGGTGAGGCGACCAGGCCGAAGGTGTCGTTGTCCACCCAGGTGCACAGGGCCTCGCTGCCCAGGACGGTGGCCTGCGCAGCGACGCACGTCGCCTGTCCGCCCAGTGGGCCCGGGCGGGTCAGCTTGGCGCCCTTGACCTGACCGGCAAAGCTCGAGATGAAGGCTCCAGGCGAGGTGCCCGACAGGTTGCCGCCGATGAAGAGCATGATCTGGGGGGTCTTACCAGCCGCGCTGTCTTCGTACACGGCTGAGACCACGTGGCGGGCCTGGCCGGCGCTCTTCGCGGTCACCTGGCGCCGCAGTTGCTTGACGCCCACCTCTTGCTCGAGTTGCGGCCGCCGAACGTAGGCCCCGAGCTTGGCCGGGGTCACCAGGACGTGAGCTGGCCCGCTACCGCCGAACACGTCCAAGGCCACGATGACGGCCACCACGGCCAGAACGACGGCACCACCGCCCGCCGCCAGCCAGCGAATTCGTCCAGACCAGCGCCGACGGGACCGGCGGCCGGCCCGCCGGCGGCCCGGCCCGGAACCACGTCCCCGCCCCGGGCCAGGCGCGCTCCCCGGTCCGAGGTCAAGCTCGAGAACACGCCCGCGCCCCGGGCCAGGCTCCGGGGCGCCGCCCCGGCCAGGCGGGGGCCGATACCCAGGCCCGGAATCACGCTCGGGCAGCCGCCCCCGCCCAGGAACCGACCCCGGCCCCGACCCACGCTCAGGCAGCCGGCCCCGCTCAGGAAGGGGCCCGGTATCACGCTCAGTCGGGCGGCCCTGCTCGCGCCCAGGCTCGGGAGCGCGCCGCCGCCCAGGAACAGGCTCACCCGGCCGCCCCCGCCCAGGAACCGGCCCCGGCCCGGACCCACGCTCGGGGGGCCGGCCTTGCCCCGGAACTGTCCCCGGCCCGGAGTCGCGCTCAGGCAGCCGCCCCCGCCCCGGAGCGACTGGCGGAGAGCCATTCCGCCCGGGTTCAGGACCGCTCCGCCGCCCGGATCCGGGCGGCGGGGAGTCACCCCACGCGGGAGCTCGTTCGGGTCGGGGAGCGGGGCCGGGGTTTCGTTGAGGACTATCGGGGGGGCGTGGCGCCCGGCCGGGATCCGGGGTCCGGGGATAGTCTGCATCAGGTTCGGTGGGGTAGAGATAAGGAGCACGCGGCCGCCTCATATCTTGAGGCTCCCGCGGACGTCCGTCGCTCATGCTGCCCCTCACGGTCCTGCCGACTGGAAATCACCCCATCATGGGGCATGGCCGCGCTGGCCGCCACCGGGTCGGCCGCGCCCACCGCGGCGGGGCGCGGCCAACGTCCTGACCTCGCGAACCGCACCGCGCGGGTTTCCGCCGGCCGCTGTCCGGACATATCCCGCACAACGGCTCGCGCACCGAAATCACATGTGCCGCGGGGCGGCGCCGTGGCGGACAAGGCCAGAAACTCCCCCTTGACGCGAGCCACCAGAAGTCTACGATGTCAGTATCCTGCCGACGGTATACAATATGACGCTCTGTTTTGGAGGAGGGGGCACGTGTACCACGAGCTCACCGTCTGGTCCCGCGGAATCATCATGGACAAGGAGGCTCGTGATGTCTCCTCGTGCATCGCGGCCGCCGCGCGCGCACTCGGCCTCTACGCCGACAACGTCAGCGACTATGTAGACGACCCGGACCGGACCAACTGCCTGGTGCGCAGGTACGCCCGGTTCGGTGATTCGCCCATAGCGGACCGGTTCGTCTACGAGAACCCCCGTCCCGACTGGGTCGTGCTCGTGGAAGAGACGATCGTGAAGGCGGTCAACTTCCTGCGCGGCACGCCGGACGGCTCCGGGGTGGTGGTCATCAACTCGGCCCGCGAACCCGAGTACCTGCTCAAGTTCCTGCCCGACTCCATGCGGGCCAAGCTGGCCAAGCTGGTGGTCGTGGACGCGGTCGAGCTGGCCGAGCAGCACGACGGCAGCAGTCCCTGGATGTTCGTCCGGGACCTGGGTGAACTCGCCTACGACCGGATGTCCACCGAGGGGGCCGAGGAACGTCTCGCGATCGGCCTCGGTATCGCCGCGCCACTGATCGGCGCGCTCGTCGCAGCCACCGCTGAGCTTCCGGTGGACGCGGTCGCCGATCAGGTCGCCGACCGTGACGCCATGATGCGCGGGATCGCGCACCACAGGGTGATCGAGTTCCCCTCTGCCACCACTGCCCCTGCCACCACCGGGCCCGCCACGACAGTTCCCACCGCCCACGCCGCGTCAGCCGGCTGACACCCCCGTAGCGAGGAGACTCCATGTCCGTACGCGGCACCCGGGTTCCAGCGCACCTGCAGCTACCCATCGCCGGAGTGACGCCGCCGCCGACCGAGAAGGAAGGGCAGCGGCTCTTCCCGACCGGTAATTTCCGCTCCTTCCGGCCGGTCTATAAGGACAAGACGCCACCCTGCAACAACGCCTGCCCCACCGGTGAGCAGATCCAGAAGTACCTGGACTACGTGAAGCACGAGCGCTACCTCGACGGCTACCTGACGATCATGGAAGACAACCCGATGCCGTCGGTCACCGGCCGGGTCTGCTACCACCCGTGCGAGACCGCCTGCAACCGGGCGGCGCACGACGAGCCGATCGGGATCCGCTCCGTCGAGCGCTTCCTCGGTGACTACGGGCTGGCGCTGCCGGAGGACCCGATCGCCGGAACCCTGCCCGCGCTCAACGGCACCACGGTCGCCATCGTCGGTTCCGGCCCGGCCGGCCTGGCCTGCGCGTACCACCTGCGCCGGCGTGGCTACTCCAGCGTCATCTTCGAGGCCCTGGACAAGCCGGGCGGCATGCTCCGGGCCGGCATCCCGCACTGGCACCTGCCTGAGGAGATCCTCGACGCCGAGATCGCCAAGCTGGTCGCGTTCGGTGGCATCGAGATCCGCTGCGGGGTCCGGGCCGGCCAGGACATCAGCTGGGACGAGCTGCGCAACTACGCCGCGACCTTCCTGGCCCTCGGCCAGGACGTGGGCCGGCGGCTGCCGGTCGAGGGAATCCAGTCCCGCGGCGTGGGAGGCGCCCTGGAGTTCCTCCGCGAGGCCGGTCTCGGCCGCCCGGTCCAGGTGGGCCGCCAGGTGCTGGTGATCGGCGGCGGCAACACGGCCTCGGACGCCGCGCGGTCGGCCATCCGGCTGGGCGGCGGCGAGGCCGTCATCGTCTCGCTGGAGTCCGAGGACGAATTGCCGATCGTCCCCGAGGACCTGCAACAGGCCCGTGAGGAAGGGGTAGCTCTCGCGCCCAACAGTTCACTGGTGCGGGTGCTCTCCGACGACGGGCACGTCACCGGGGCCGTGCTCGGCCAGGCCCGGCTCAAGAAAGACGACAGCGGGGCGGTGAGCCCGGAACTGGTACCGGGCACCGAACGTGAGGTGGCCTGCGACACCATCTTCGTGGCGATCGGCCAGGTCCAGCAGCTGGAATGGCTCCCCGACCACCTCAACGAGCGCGGGATCATCACCGCGGATGAGCACGGCCGGGTCGAGGGGAACGTATTCGTCGGCGGCGACGTGATGCGTGGCCCGTCGATGGTGGTGGACGCGCTCGGCGACGGCAAGCGGGCCGCCCGCGACATCGACCGCGTGCTCACCGCGCAGGCCCTTGGCCCCGAGCCGGAGGTCGAGATCATGCCGTACGAGGGGCTGAACTCCGCCTACTTCAGGCACGCTCCGCGCATCGACGCCCCCCTCTCCCCCGCTGCTGAGCGCCGGCGCAGCCAGAAGGTCGAGGTCACCCTGGCCTACAGCCGGGACGAGGCGGTCGCGGAGGCGGACCGCTGCATGAGCTGCGGTGTCTGCAACGGCTGCGACAACTGCTACATCGTCTGCCCGGACGTCAGCGTCCTGCGCGATGCCCGGGAGAACGGGCACTACTCGATCCGTACCACCTACTGCAAGGGCTGCCTGGTCTGCGTCCAGGAATGCCCGACCGGCTGCCTGGAGAAGGTGCCGGAAATGGACTTCGACGACCCGGCGGACGTGACCCGGATGGAGACCGCGTTCGCGCCCTACGACGGTGCGCACGCTGAGCAGTCGGCGTTCACCAAGCATCTCATCGAAGAGACGATCGCCGAGTACGACGCCGCCCGGCGGCAGACTGTCCCGGCCAACGGAGCTGCGCCGCCCAACGGAAAAGCCACAACGCATACCAACGGAGATTCCGGGGTGAGCCAATGACCACCGTGCATGTCGAAGGCGCCTGGTCCGAGCAGCCCGCCTACGGTCCGGGCCTGCGGACACCCGAGGGCGAGCAGCGGCTGGCCGAACTGGCCGGCACGCGGAAGCGGCTGAACGGCTGCGCGGCGGCGGCATACGCCGCCCTCTACGCCAACGTCGACGTGGTCACCGCGTACCCGATCCGGCCGTACACGGCGATCATGATGAACCTGGCCCAGTTCATCGCGGACGGGATCCTGGACGCCGAGTACATAACCGCGGATGGCGAGCACGCGCAGCTGTCGGCTGCGTTCGGCGCCGGGTCGTGCGGAGCACGCGCCTTCACCGGCTCGTCCGGTGTCGGCGTGACCTACGCCTATGAGATGTACTCGATCGTCTCCGGCGCCCGTATCCCGATCCAGATGACCATTGCCGACCGCACCCTCGACCCGCCCGGCGACTTCGGCTCCGAGCACACCGACGCGCTGTGCACCCGGGACATGGGCTGGCTGATGGGCTGGGCGGCGACTCCGCAGGAGGTGTTCGACAAGACCCTCATCGCCTACGCCATCGGCGAGGACCCGAGGGTGCTGCTGCCGCAGATGGTCGTTCAGGACGGGTACTTCGTCTCCCACATCTCCGGCGAGGTGGAGATGCCGGCGGCGGCGCAGGTGGACTCCTACCTTCCCCCCTACCGGCTGCCGTTCCCGCTCGACCCGCGGCAGCCGCTCTCCCACGGGCCGCAGATCCACCCCTCCCAGGGGCCCCCGCTTCAGCTGGAACGGGCCCGGGCGATGGAGGACGCGATCCCCGTCATCCGGCAGAAGACCGATGACTTCGCCCGGGTCTTCGGCCGGCAGTACCCGCACTTCGTCGAGGAGTACATGCTGGACGACGCCGAGATCGCGATCGTGATCTCCGGCGGCCACTCGGTCACCTGCCGCGCCGCCATCAACCGGCTGCGCGAGCGGGGCATCAAGATCGGGATGGCGCGGCTGATGTGGATCCGGCCGTTCCCGAGCGAGGACCTGCGGGCCGCGCTGCGCGGCGTGAAGGCCGTGGGCGTCGTGGAGACCAACCTCGGCCTCGGCGGCCCGACGTACGGCGGCATCCTCGCCCCGGACGTGACCACCGCCCTGTACCACGCGCCCAGCCGGCCGCTGGTGACGTCGTTCATGGCCGGGCTCGGTGGTGAGACCGTGCCGACCGCCGAGTTCGAGTGGATGGCGGGCAAGCTCAGCCAGGCGGTCGAGCGCGGCGCCGTCGAGAAGCCCGCGCACTGGGTTGGTTTCGAAGAATGAGCAGGATTCGAGCAATGACCGGGATTCGTGCACTGACGAGCGCCCTAGGAACAGGAGCCCGCTGATGGCCATCGAAGTCACCCGCCAGTACCTCCCCCTGCTGGACGAGGAGGGGCGTGGCGCGGCCACGGAGGACGACGCCGGCCGGGACCGCCACTACCTGCCCGACATGCCCGACGAGGACCCCTACCAGGCCGGCCACCGGACCTGCGCGGGGTGCGGCCCGGCCATCGAGTACCGGTGGGTGCTCAAGGCCGCCGGCCAGGACACGATCGTGGCCGGCCCGACGGGCTGCATGTACGTGGCGAACTCGACGTACCTGTGCACCCCGTACACGGTGCCGTGGGCGCACACGCCGATCGCCAGCGGCGGCTCGTTCACCGCGGGCGTGGCCGCGGGCTACGAGGCGATGATCCGCAAGGGCCGCCACCCGGGTCCCTACCCGAACATCATCGTGATGGCCGGCGATGGCAGCGCCGCCGACATCGGGCTCGGCTCGATCTCGGGTGCGCTGTACCGCAACCACGATGCGCTGTTCATCTGCTACGACAACGAGTGCTACGCCAACACCGGGATCCAGGTGTCGCCGACTACGCCGTACGCGGGCCTGACCACGTTCACGCCGTTTGGCAAGGCCAACCCGGCGGGCAAGACGCTGCCCCCCAAGAACCTGGCCAAGATGATGGCCGAAGGGCACCCGCACTGCTACGTGGCGACCACCACGGTGGGCTACCCCGTCGACCTGATGAACAAGACCCGCAAGGGCCTCAACCTGCGCGGCGCCGCGTTCATGCACTGCTACACGCCGTGCCAGAAGGGCTGGGTCTACCAGACCTCGATGACGGTCGAGCTCGGCCGCCGGGTAGTGGAGGCAGGCCTGTTCCCGGTCTGGGAGTACGACCCGGAGACCCGGGAGTATCACTACTTCCACCCGCCGGTGCAGCGCCCGGTCACCGACTACCTGGCCATGCAGGGCCGGTTCAGCCACATGCTGCCCGAGCACGTGGCGGCGGCGCAGGTGGCGGCCAACCGCAACTGGCAGGACATCGGCATGGACGTCCCAGCCGAACTGCGCGAAGGCGAGGATCCCGAGAAGCACGCACGGCTTAAGGAAGAGCACTACTCCATGCCGCTGAACAGGGGCATCGGCGCCTGAACGACGGCACCACACAGGCCGCAAACCGGGCGCTGGTCCGGGGGCTCGTCACCCCCGGACCAGCACCGGGGCCGAGCCAACAGAAGGACAGCGATCCCGTGCAATGGCAGATCAGCTTTGACAACGGTCATCAGCAGCGCTACCTGCCCGATCGTCATGCTGTGCTGATCTATGTACTGGCCATCGGGCCCAAGGCGGCCAGTCAGCGGTTCGAGGTGTTTACCGAGTCAGCGCCCGTCCGGCTGGCCGACGGATCAGCGGGCGGACGGGCTTTCTCGCTCGTCGAGGTGATCGACCTGGCCCGGCCCGGCGAGCCGGAACGGCTGCGCGCCGAACTCCGTGAGCTCAGTGCGGATCCCCCCTCCGGCTCGTCGGTTGCGCCGTCGGGACCGGCTGGACGTTCCGTTGCGGGAAGTGTTCCGGAAGGTGGGTCATGAGTGAGCCCAACGGCCAGGTCACGCCGGGCGGAACTGAGCTAGCCGGGGGGGCGGCCCCCCGATCCCCCCGGAAAATCATCCCGCTGATGCCGGGCGTGGCCCGGCCCACCGGGGGGCGCCGCGAACTGCTCCGCGAGGCGGTCATCCAGGTGGTCGGCCACCTGGTGATCAAGTCCGTGCCCCCGGAGCAGCGCTCGCCGCTCTTCGACCAGGCCGCTGAACTGCTCGACGAGGCCGGCTGGGGCCTCGACGAGCTCTACGCGGCAGCCAGCGATGGACCGCAGCAGAGCGCCCTGTTCCAGGCGCTCGGACTGGAGACCTGAGGACCTAAGGCCCGCACCGAAACACGATGGCCTGCGGCCCGGATCTGGAGGCACATATGGCGGATCGACGGAGATACCGCCGCCACGGGTCGCAGCACGGCCCGACGGCGGGAACCTGGGCGTCGCGGGGCCCGCCGCCGCGGCCCAGGACCAAGGGCGCCGCGCGGATCTCAACCAGAAGCCAGCGCGACGCCCCTGCCCTCTATCCGGCTGGGACCTGGGCGCGACCCCGGGCCCGTTGCAGCCGAGATCGATACCAACCTCCGCGTGAGTCCCTTCATTCCGGCGGGACCACCCCCACGCACAGCAGCCGACCTGGCGCCCGCCAGGCCGGCCACACGAGCCAATAGCGTCTCGTTCGAGAGGTATCGGTGGCGACCCATGGCTACTACCGAATCAATCAGTCCCAACTATCAAATAATCACCAACGAGACCGGCCGGGTCTTCCGGGTCGGTGAGGAGCCCCGCCAGATTCTGGGTTACTCGCGCGGCGTCGTGCTCATGGCGGCCTGGTTCGTCATGTGCCTGGCGGGCCTGCTGGAGTACACCTGGGGCACCGTGTCCGGATCGCTGGCCGCAGCGCACCACTGGAGCATCGGCCAGACATTCTGGGCGTTCTCCTTCTTCGTCATTTTCGAGTCGTTCGTCCAGATCTTCACTGGCATGCTGCGCAACCGCGGCATCCTCGACGTCAAGTGGGCGACGATCATCGGCGGCGTCATCTGCGGCATCGTCGGGTACGGCCTGCTGGCCGAGTCAAACTCGATCTGGCAGGCGTATCTCGGATACGCCGCCCTGGGCGGCATCGGATCCGGGATGGTCTACTCGGGCGCGATCAACATCGTGGCCAAGTGGTACCCCGAGAAGAAAGGCTGGCGAACCGGGTTCGTCAACGGCGGCTGGGCCTACGGCGCCGTGCCGTTCATCATCGTGATCGGCGACGTCAACGGGTCTGCGATCACCATGACCCCGTCGCAGATCAGGAACTACATCATCATCCAGGGCGCCATCATGTCCGTCGGCATCGCCATCGGTGGCTGGTTCATGAAGGACCCGCCGAAGAACTGGTGGCCGAAGGAGATCGACCCGCTCAACTGGCAGAAGAACAGCACCCGTGACCTGCTGTCCAACCCGCCCGCGCTGCGGCACTACACGCTCGGCCAGATGTGGCGCACCCCGCAGTCCAAGTGGATCGGGATACAGTACGCCCTGTTCATCGGCTGCTCCCTGTTCGGGGTGGCCTACTACTATCCGTTCGCACAGGCCATGAAGCTCGGCACCGCGGCGTCGGTGGCCGGATTCGCCGGATTCGCGCTGTGCGATGGCGGGTTCAGGCCGTTCTACGGATGGCTCTCCGAGTACATCGGCCGCCGGAGAACCATGGTCTACGCCTACTCGGGCAACGTGGTCTTCCAGCTGGCCACCTACTTCGCGGGCGCGGCGCACAACGCTCCGCTGTTCGTCATATTCGCGATCATCTCGGGCGGCCTGTCCGGCGCGAACTTCCCGATGACGGCGGCCATGGTGTCGGACTATTACGGCGAGACCAACAATGCGGTCAACTACGGCTCCATCTACGCGTTCAAGGCGCTGGGCGGGAGCTTCGCCGGCGGCGGGGCGGCCCTGATCATGACGGGCACCCTGTACGGCACGGCGACCTACCACTGGGCCTTCGGCTTCTTCTTCGGGGCCGCGATCGGCGCGCTGGCCGCGCTGACCGTCTGGTTCCTGTGCAAGCCGCCGACCAAGGAGCAGATGGCGCGGGCCGTCGAGCTATCGGAGGTGAAGGAGGCTCAGAAGGCCAAGCCTGCGATCGCCTGATCGCAGCGCTGGACTAGCGTGATCGCGGTGGGTTTCGCGGTAGCACGGGCGCGAAACCCACCGCGATCACTCCTTCCGGGGAAGGACATCAGGTATGACGAGCGGCTACCCGTACGAGCTGAAGCTGCCCCTGGCCCCGTACCGGTTCGTGTGGCGCGATGAGCCCGCGGTCAACGCTGAGAAGCACGCCGGGACAGGGTACGCCGAGGAGCGCTACACGCACGCGGACGGGACAACCACGATCATCCGCGAGTACCAGGCCGACGGTTCGTACCACGTCCTGTCGGACCGGGGCGAGATCGAGCTGATCGACAACGCGGGGAATCCATACGCGCCCGACCCCATCAGCGTTGTCCGCCTGCCCTGACGGCGCTGCCCCGACGGCGCGCTGCCCCGACGGCGCTGCCCTGACGGCGCTGCCCTGAGGCCTTACCCAGTGGCCGCGGCGGCGGGCGGGTGATGAGCCGACCGGGTGCGCTCGGTGTGCCGGCGGGCGACCTCGCTGGCCTTCTCCGCGTCCCCTGCCTCCACGGCGTCGATAAGTTCCTGGTGCTCGGCCCACGACTCCTGGGCGCGCAGCGGCGCGACCATCCGGTAATACCACCGGACGCGGCGGCTCACGATGGCGGCCAGCTGGGCCAGCACGGCGTTGCCCGCCACCCGGGCCAGTTCGGCGTGAAATTCATTGTTGGCGGCGACGATGCGCTCGGTGTCCCCGGAGCCGACGGCGACCTCACCGTCCCGCCAGATCGCCCGGAGCCGGGCCACCGCGTCGGCGCTGGCCGAGCGCGCGGCCAGTGCGGCCATCTCGGCCTCAAGCAACTCCCGGACGTCCAGCAGCTCGTCCACTTCCTGGTCGGTTGGTACGTGCACGAACGCGCCCTGGCTGGGCCGCAGGTCAACCCAGCCCTCAGCCTCCAGCCGGTGCAGGGCCTCACGGACCGGCTGGCGGCTCACCCCCAGCTGGCGGGCCAACTCGGTTTCCACCAGGTGCTCCCCGGGCCCGAGCCGACCCCCGACAACCAGTTCCACGAGTGCCTCGTAGACGGACTGCCGCAACGGCACCGGCCGTTGGACCGGCGTGATGGCCCCGGCCAGGCCCGCCGATCCTGCGTCTATGATCATGCCGACCTCCCCACGGCCACCGATTTAGCATATCGGCCGCTGTATGCAAAATGCGGGGCGGGGCATGCCACTGGCCCGGTGGGCAATCGGGCCGCTCCGCAGCCTCATGGCCGCCCGGCGAGCCGGGCGCGGCACGCAGCGGCGATATCACCAATGTCGACCTGCTGGAGCAGCAGCTCGTGCCGGTGATCTTCCGGGTCGAGCGTGCGCAGGGCCTGCTCGTAGGCGCGCCGCGCGGCTGGCAGGTCACCCAGTGCGTCGTAGCTACGGCCGAGAACGAATGCCGCGAGCGCGAATGTGGCGTCGGTATAGAGCGCGCGGCGAAGCGCGGCCACGGCCTGGGCCGGCTCGCCCGCCGCCAGCGTGACGAGTCCGCGGACGAAGTGCGCGTCGGTATCGAGGGGGTCGTCCGCGAGCAGCGACGCCACCCCGGCCAGTGCGTCGTCACGGGCACCCTTGTCCGCTGCGTCCAGCGCCGCGGTCAGCCGCTGCTCGCGCGACAACGCCGGCTGGAGCGGGGGCACGAGCGGGCTGCGGAGCGTGCGCTGCGGCGACGATGCCTTACTTTCGGGCCGGCCGGCCCGGGCCACCAATGATCCGGCCGGCCGCCGCAGGGCGTCCGCGGCACCGAGCACGAGCATGCCGCCCGGGCGCACCGACCGCCGGAGCAGGCCGATCACCCGCTCAACGAGCGGTGCCTCGAAGTAGATGAGCACGTTCCGGCAGACGACGACGTCGAAGCCGTCCTCGCCGCGGGGCGGGATCGGGTCACTGACGAAGTTGTGGCGGCGGAAACGCACCAGCCCACGCAGGTGCGCACCAACGAGGTAGCTACCATCGGCCTGCTGGTCGAGGTAGCGCTGGCGCAGCGCCGGGCTCAGCCCGCCCACCGCCCGCTCGCGGTACCGGCCGGCCGCGGCGGCGGCGAGCGCGGCGCCAGAGATGTCCGTTCCCAGGACGTCAACCGGGGTCTGAGCCAGGGCGAGAGCCTCGGCCGCGAGCAGCGCGAGCGTGTAGACCTCCTCCCCGCTCGCACAGGCGGCACTCCATACCCGGATGGTTCTCGACCCCGCGGCCTGGACGCCCCGCAGAAGGCTGGGCCACGCAATCGCGTCGAGCTGGCGGCGGTCCCGGAGGAAGGTCGTCTCCTGGTTCGTCACCTCGTCGATCAGCTTGTCCAGGAGGGCGCGGCCGCCCACCGGATCCGACGCCGCCCGCAGGAAGGCACCCGGATCAAGTCCCGGCGCCACTCGGCCGACGGCGGCGCGCAGAGGGCTCTGACGCGCCGCGGGCAGCGCCACTCCCGTCTCCCGGAGGATGAGTTCCGCGATCTCGGCGAGGGGATTCTTCACCGGGCCGCCGGAAGTGGCTCGTGACTCAGCCTCAGCAGGCAAGCGGCGATCCCGCCGGGGGACAGCACGACATCCACCCCGAGGTCGATCGCGGCCTTCGGCATCCCGTACACGGCCGATGACTCCTCGTCCTGCGCGATCGCCAGCCCGCCACTGCTGTGCACGGCGGCCGCGCCGACGGCGCCATCGCTGCCCATCCCGGTGAGCACCACGCCGACGCCCATCCTCCGGGCGGCGGTGGCGATGCTCCCGAGCAGGACATCACCAGACGGGCGATGACGTCCCGCGACGGTGTGCCGGTCCAGGGACAGGCGGCCGGTCGGCGCGAGCTTGAGATGTGCGCCCTCCGGCGCGATCCAGGCCCCGCGGGCGACCCGCACCCCGTCCGCGGCGATACCGACGGGCAACCGCACGGTTTGGTCGAGCCAGCGGACGAAGCCTTCGGTGAACCCTGACGCGATGTGCTGCACGATCAGGAGCGGGATCGGGTAGTCGGCCGGGAACGCGTCGAGCAGCAGGGCCAGGATCTGCGGGCCGCCGGTCGACGCGCACATGCCGATCACGGACGCGCGACGCTGCGGGCCGGACACCTGGGAGCCGCCGGTAGGCCTGGCCCGCGGATGGCGGATCACCCGCGCCCGGCTGAGCAGCTTGACCCGGTGCCGGAACGCGGCTCCCGTCACGCCCGCCCGGTCGCGCAGGTCGAGATCGTCCTTGGCCACGGCATCGATCGCGCCGACCGCGAGCGCAGCGGCCGCCCGGTCGGTTCCGGAACCGACGTGGGCGGAGATGACGAGGATCGGCAGTGGCCGGGAGCTCATGATTTGCTCGACCGCCTCAAGCCCATCCAGGTGGGGCAGCTCGATGTCCATGGTCACGAGGTCCGGCTGGATGCTCGGCAGGGCGGCGATCGCCTCCTCGGCGGTGCCACAGACCGCGGCGACCGTGATATCTCCGTCGTACTCGAGCATCCGCCGGAGCGCGGTCGCGTAGACCAGGGAATCCTCGCATATCAGTACGCGCAGCTGTTTCAACCAGTCACCGGCCGACGAGCCGCTCGACCGTGGCCAGCAAAGCCTGCTGATCGAAGCTCCGCTTCACCATGTAGGCATCAGCGCCCGCCTCGATCCCCCGGTGCTGGTCGTCCTCCGATCCGCGCGAGGTGATAATGATTACCGGAAGTGACGAGAGCGCAGCGTCGGCGCGGATCGCGCGCGTCAGTTCGAGTCCGTCGAGTTCGGGCATCTCAAAGTCGGTCATCACGAGCGCGATCTGCGAGTCACTCTCGAGGATCCCCAGCGCCTCACGCCCATCACGCGCGGTCACGACTGGATAACCGGCCGCCTCCAGGATGCTGCGCTGAAGCTCGCGGACCGTGAACGAGTCCTCCACCACGAGGACCTTGGGCAGCACAGCCGGGCCGACCGCGAGCGGCACGGTCCCGCGGACACGCTGGCGCCCGCGGGTGAGCATGGCCGGCTCGACCAGGAGCGCAATCCGGCCATCACCGAGGATGGCGGCACCGAGGTAACCGCTGACGCCGCCAAATAGCGGGCCGAGCGGCTTGACCACGACTTCCTCCTCGCCGCGCAGCGAGTCGCAGGTCGCGACGGTCCGGCGGCCGCCGGCCGAGATGACCAGCGCAGGCGGCTGGGCGCTCAGGGCCGGCGCGCTCGCACCGATCAGCGCGGCGAAGTCAGTGACCGGCAGCGGCCGCCCCTTGACCTCCAGGGAGGGCCGGCCTTCGAGGGTAGACGTCGCGGTCAGCGTCAGGACCTCTTCCACCGCGGCCAGCGGCACGCCGTAGACCGCCCCGCCCCGTTCGAAGAGCAGTACGTCGAGGAGTGCGAGCGCGAGGGGGAGCAGCAGGATGATCTCCATCCCATGGCCGGGCTCGCTGCGAACCTCAAGGCTGCCCCCCAGGGACTGGGCGTAGGTCTTGACGGCATCGAGGCCGACACCACGGCCAGCGAGGTCCGTCACTTTCTCCGCCGTCGAATATCCCGCGCGGGCCAGCACGTCCGCGAGGGATCCCTCACGCCGCGCCTCCTCGAGGACCTCCGGCGAGACGCCCCGGCCGTCGTCCGCGACCATGATCTCGACGAGGTTGCCCCGCGGCACGGCGCGGACCTCGATGCGACCGCGCGGCGGCTTGCCCGCGCGCTCACGCTCCTCCGAGGACTCGATGCCATGGTTGACGGCGTTGCGCATCAGGTGCCCGAGCGGCTCGGACAAGCTCTCCAGGATGACCCGGTCAAGCTCGGTGTCGGGACCCGTGACCACGAGGTCGACAGATTTCCCCGCGGCCCGCGCGAAGTCCCGGACCGCGCGTGGAAACGGCCCCGTGATCACGGAGAGCGGGAGCGTCCGCATCCCGACCGCGGTGTCCTTCAGCTCGTCGAGCATGCGATCGCCGATACCGAGCACTTCGGCGATCTCCAGCGACAGCGGCCCCTCCTCCGTCAGCGAATGAGTCAACCGGCGCCGCGACTGCATGACCTCACCGACAACGTCGAGCAGATGGTCAATCTTCTCCGCCGGAACCCGAAGCGTGCGCCGCTCAGGCGCGCTCGGCTTAGGCACGCCCGGCTTAGGCGCGCTCGCCTCAGGCGCGCTCGGCTTAGGCGCGCTGGCCTCGGGCGCACTGGCCTCGGGCACGCTGGCCTCAGGCGCGCTCGGCTTAGGCGCGCTGGCCTCGGGCGCGCTGGCCTCGGGCACGCTGGCCTCAGGCACGCTCGGCTTAGGCGCGCTGGCCTCAGGCACGCTGGCCTCAGGCACGCTCGCCGGCGGAGCGCTCGGCTCAGGCCCGCTCGGCCCAGCCACACTCGCTTCGGGCACGCTCGCCGGCGGAGCGCTCGCGTCGGGAGTGCGGATATCGGCGCCGCGATACGCCGCGACGCTCGCCGCGAGATCGTCGAGCAGACCGCCAAGGGGCTCCGCGGTCCCGGCGATCTGGGCGCGCAATCCGGCCGTCGCGCGCATCAGCGGCTCGGCCAGTTCCGGCGGGAACACCCCTTCCTCGCGCACGCTGGCCAGAATGTCCTCGACGGCGTGCCCGAGGGCACGGACGTCCTCGAAGCCGAGCATGCCGGCCGACCCCTTGATGGTGTGCGCATTGCGGAACAGCGAGTCAATGGTCTCGGCATCCGCGTTCCCGGACTCCATCGCGAGCAGCGCCTTGTCCATCTGATCGAGCCGCGTTGTCGCTTCTTCACGGAAGATCTCGGTAAGTTCGGCGTTGAACTCGGCGTCGAGTGCGGTCATCGGACGGCGCTCCCGACGCTGGCGCTCAGAGCCGTATCGAGCTCGGCGACCAGCGTGTCCAGCCGCTCAGCGGTGCTGGACCACTGCACCTGCTCCGTGGCCAGCTGGTCGGCGCCGTCGCGGATCTGCTGGATCGCGCTGTCCACCTGATCAGCCGCCGACTTCTGCTGCTGGGTGGCCAGGATCGACTCCTCCAGCATCGTCGCCGTCGAGGCCATCAGCTCGCCGACCTCACGGGCCTGCCGGGTGCCCTGCTCAGTCGCCATGATCGTCGCGTTCGTCTCATCCTGCACCCCCGTGA
>JAWWPY010000508.1:0-7189 GCA_033854735.1 Streptosporangiaceae bacterium
GGTTCGAGTCCTGTCCGCCTGGGGCGACCCGGGGGGTAGCTCAATTGGCAGAGCGCCTAAACCCGGTGCGCATCCCCACATTCGCCCGGCACCCAGCAGCATGAAACCTCGCGACCACCACCCCATATCCGCACGGGCAAATCCCTCATGCCCACATCCGCCCCGTCAGGAGCGGGTCAATGAAGAGAGACGACCAATGGCACGAGACCCCCTGGCCGCGGTCAGCACCGTCAGCACGCCACAGACTCGGCGGATCCCCGGCCGCACTGACCAGGTGCGCAACAACGCCGGCGGGTACGTGTTCGGCAAGGACCTGTGGACGAAGCTGGCGGACTTCCTGATCCTCGGCACCACTGGCGGCACCTACTACCTGCGTGAGGACCGGCTGACCGAGGCCAACGTGGATGTCCTGCTGCAGGCGATCCAGGCGGACGGCCCGCGGGTCGTCCGCCTGGTGACCGGCATCTCGGCGGCCCGGCCAGCCCGGGCCCCGAAGAACCGCCCGGCCGTGTTCGCCCTGGCCGCGGCGTTCGCCTACGGGGACCCGGCCACCGTGCAGGCCGCCAAGGGCGCCTTCACGGAGGTGGTGCGCACCACCGACCACCTGTCCATGTTCTTCGGCTACGACAAGCAGCTCGAAGGCAAGCCCACTCCGCAGGGCACGGCGCCGGTGACCGGCCGGGCGCTGCGGGCTGCGCTCGGGTCATGGTTCCTGGTCCCGGATGTGAACCAGGTCGCGTGGAAGGCCTGCAAGGCACGCCAGCGGACCACCCCGGCGAAGGAGGCATTCGCGTTGCGGGACACCCTGCGCATCGCCCACCCGAAGGCCGACACCCCGCAGCGCCGGGCGCTGCTCGGGTGGCTGGCCGGGAACGTCACCGATGATGACGCGCGCAGCCACGTGCAGGCCATCGATGACTTCCTCACCTCACAAGCGGTCAGCAACGAGGCTGACGCGATCCTGGTCGTGACGGGCCGCGGCGTGCCGTGGGAGTTCCTGCCGTCAGAGTTCCTCGCGTCAGCGAAGGTGTGGGAAGCACTGGCCGGGACGGTGGGCCTGACCGCGCTGATCCGCAACCTGGCCCGGATGACGCGCATCGGTGCGATCGCCCCGTTCAGCGCGACAGCGAAGCGTGTCGCCGGACGGCTGACCGACGCGGACGCGCTCATCCGTTCCCGTATCCACCCGATGGACATCTTCCTGGCGCTGCGCGTGTACGCCTCGGGCCGGTCCCAGCCGGACCCCCGGGCGGATGCGCAGACCTGGAGCCCGGTTCCTGTCATCTGCGACGCGCTTGAGGAAGCGTACGAGAAGTCATTCGGCCACGTGCAGCCGTCAGAGAGGCGGATCCTGGTCGCGGTCGACTCGTCCGGCTCGATGAGCTGGCCGGGCGCCCAGATCACCTTCGGTGGTTCGCCGATTGGCACCCCTTACGAGGTCGGCTGCGCCATGGCCGTCATCCTCAAGCGCATCGAGGGCGACAACGTCCACGTGATCAACGTGGACACCGCCATCCATCGATCGAGGATCACTGCGCGGACGAACCTGCGTGAGATCGCCACCTGGCCCGCCAGTGGCGGCGGCACCGACCTGGCTCTTCCGTTGAGTCATGCGGAGCAATCCGGGCTGCTGCTGGACGGTGTGGTCATCTTCACCGACGGCGAGACATGGGCGGGCCGGAGTCATCCCTCCCAGGCGCTGGACGCCTACCGGCGCAGGTACAACCCGGAGGCTCGGGTCGTTGTCGCGGCCCTCGCGGCGAACGGCCACACCATCGGTGAGCCGCAAGACGAGGGTGTGCTGAACGTCGCCGGGATGGACGCCTCGCTGCCGAAGGTCGTTTCCGCGTTCATCGGGTAGCTGCCAGCATTGAGGTCAAACGCCCCGGCCAGAGCGATCCGCCGGGGCGTTTGGCGGCTGAGATCAGTCGGGCTGGGACCCTGGTTGCCGTCGCCGCCCGAAGGCGAAGTATGAGAGTGGTGCGCCGCCGAAGGAGTTGACCAACACCACCACCGCGGCCCATATCCACTTTGAGCCCCGGATCTGGCTCGCCGGCCGGCGCTTGATGTCAACGAGCGCCGCCGTCTTCAGTGTGCCTTCGACAACTGCTGAAACGATGATTAGCCTGCGGAAGCGCGGGCTGAGATCGCTCCACTTTTTCTTGGCGGCCACGACATCCTCCGCGTACCTGGCCGGGATCCCTGATGGCCTGAACCCTACATCGTGTGATCGTACGCTGGCGGCAGCTGGCGGCCTCGGTTTGACCTCGCCCCTGGGGCAGGCCTCAGCCTGGCTTTGCTGGGCAGCGTGCCCAGCATGAGGAGGGCGCAATGGAGCTGATGACCAGCGGGGCGTTCGCCCGCGCGTCAGGGCTTTCGCGCAAGGCGCTGCGCCTGTACGACGAGCTCGGCCTGCTGCGCCCGGTCGAAGTGGACCCGGTATCGCAGTACCGGCTCTACGATCCGGCCCAGCTCGAACAGGCCAGGCTGGTGGCATGGCTGCGCCGCCTGGGTCTGCCGCTGGCCAGGATCCGCGCCGTGAGCGCGCTGCCACGGGCGCAAGCCGCGGCAGAGCTTGCGGCGTACTGGGACCAGGTCGAGAGCGAGACCGCTGCCCGGCGTGAGCTTGCCGCCTTCCTCATCGGCTACCTGTCCGGAAAGGACACTGCCATGGACGATGCTCAGGGGACGCTCGCCGTCCGTTACGCGGTGCAGTCCGATATCGGCCTGCACCGTGCTGACAATGAAGACTCCGCTTACGCCGGGGCCCGGCTGCTTGCGGTAGCCGATGGGCTGGGGGGTCACGCGGCCGGTGAGGTGGCCAGCGCGGCCGTCATCGAGGCGCTGCGCCCGCTGGACACCCAGGTGCCGGCCGGCGAACTGCTGAACGCTCTCGAGCATGCGGTGCGCCGGGCCAGCAATGCCCTGCGCGACATGGTCGAGACCGACACGTCGCTGCGAGGCATGGGAACCACCCTGACGGCGTTGCTGTGGTCAGGCTCGCAGCTGGGTCTGGTGCACATCGGCGACTCGCGGGCGTACCTGGTCCGCGACGGCGAGGTGTTCCAGATCACGCATGACCACACGATTGTGCAGTCCTTGCTGGACGACGGCAAGATCACGGCCGGCGAAGTCGCGTCACATCCGCAGCGGTCGATGCTGCTGCGGGCTCTGGGCGGGGGCAGCTCTGAGCCTGACCTTCAGCTGCGCGAGGCTCGCCCAGGGGACCGCTACCTGCTCTGCTCCGATGGCCTGCACGCGGTCGCGGCCGCCGAGTCCATCGCCCGGGTCCTCCTGTCGGTCAGCGATCCTGATCAGGCCGCCAAGGACCTCATCGCGCTGGCCATCGATGGTGGCGGTCCCGACAACATCACCTGCATCGTGGCCGACGTAATGACTCCGGAGGCTCCGGCTCCGGACCTGGCCTAGCTGTTGCGGCCGGGCGAAATGCGTACGGCTAACTTCCTGGCGCAGGTGGCAGTAGGGCCGGGCGGATGTCGGTGTGCTGCATGCCATACCGGGTGAGGGAACACCCGGGAACTGCCGGGTGTCTTCAAGGGGTGTGAGCGAGCATAACGACGAGGCCGGGGATGCACGCCCGGCCAATCTCATACTCATCGAGCAGTCGGGTGCCAAGCATGAGATCCCCCAGCCCTCCTTCGTCAGCGGAGTGATCGAGGCTGAGCGGGCCATGCACCGCCACGGCCGGCATCTGCGGGAGGTCAAGGTCATCAGCCGGCATACGGCCCTCGCCCGCTGGAAAGCCGACGAGCTTGGCTGGCGCCGGGTCGCCTGACCGGCTGCGGTTACACCACACGATCAGCGACCAGGTCCCATCTATTGCCAGCGATGTCGCGGAATACGGCGACGCGGCCGTAGGGCTCGGACCGCGGTGGTGTCACGAACTCCACGCCTGCGGACACCATCCGCAGGTAGGCGGCCTCGAAGTCCCCGGCCTGGAGGAAGAAGCCCGACCCGGCCGGTGTCCATTTCAGCGCCGCGTCAGGATCGCTTCAGCCGGACACGAGAGTGTCACATGAAGGCCACCAGCACGGGGGCCGACAGTTCCGGGCCAACAGCGTCGAAGCCATCGGATTCGGATGGCGCCAGGAGGTAGGCATGCAATTTCTGCGACGACTCAGTGCGGTCGTCTTCACCGCTGGAGCGTTGGGGCTCGCGCTAGGGTCACCGGCTGGCGCTGTGGCCGCGCCGACGCCGGCCCCCGCCGGGCCGGTCGTCGCCGGACTCACCATTACGCCGTCGACCACCACGGTCGGCAGCGCGGTCAAGGTGGTGGCAACGGCGACCAACACGACAGGCAGCACCATCGCATCGGTCTCGATGGGTGTCCACGAGCCATCCCCGTTGCGTGCAACGGGTGCGACCGGCACCGGCGGTTGCACCCCGCGCACCCTGACCGTGCTGATCTACTGCGGCGTGCAGAACCTGGCGCCCGGCGCCACGGCCACGCTCGTCTTCACGGTGACACCCGGGGTGTCGGGCAGCTTCAACTACGACTCCTACGCGCGCATCACCTCGACTTCCGACGATACGTTCGCCAACGCCACGCTGACGGTCAAGTAGGGCGTGCCACGGCCGCGGGGGCCGGGTGCATCGGTGCACCCGGCCCCCGGCGGCCGAACGGACAACGGTTGTGGGTGTCATCGCGGGCACGACTGCGGATAATCGTGGTTTCACGCTGTATCGGCCGGAGAGTCCTCCAGGCACGGCATGGCGTCGGACCGGAAAGGGGTAAACGGACGATGCCATATCTTCAGACCGTCCCGCCCGAGGAGGCGGCTGACGAGGTCAAGGCCATGTACGACAAGGACCTGGCCGCGCAGGGATACGTGGCGAACTACACGCGCGCCTTCAGTCGCCGGCCCGAGGTGCTGCAGGGCTGGCTAGGGCTCAGGGCTGCGATTACTTCGGGGATGGATCCTCGGCTGTATGAGCTGGCGACGGTTGCGGCGGCCACGGCCATCGGGTCGAGCTACTGCAGTCTCGTGCACGGAAACATCCTCGCGACCAGCTACTACCCGGCCGAGAAGGTCGCGAGCATCGCAGCAGACGACATGGACGACGCGCTGGATGTGGCTGACACGGCGGTCGTCCGGTTCGCGCGCAAAGTCGCGGAGGAGGCCGAGAAGATCACGCAGGAAGACGTCGACGAGCTCTCCGGCCTGGGGCTCTCTGATGCCGACGTGTTCAACGTCATTCTTGCGGCTGCTGCCCGGTGCTTCTTCAGCAAGGTGCTCGACGCGACCGGCACGCTGCCCGACGCCGCCCTGCATGCCATGCCGGATCAGTTGCGGTCCGCCCTCACGGTGGGCCGGGAGATTGCGCCGCGAGCATGATCCTGGCCGAATTGGATCTTGGTCCTGGCCCAATCCATCACGGCACAAAGCATCGAACTACAGCCCTGAGGTACCGCCAGGGCGTCACCTGAGGCCACCGCCGCGTCACGGCTGACTCGCACGGCCGCTGGCCGGGCAGGCTTGCCGCGGGCGGGCCTGTCATGTACTTTCTTAATGGAAAGTACATGACAGAGGAGCCTGAATGCGCGATGTGGCAAGAGACCCGGCAGCGCTGGAGCTGCTGCGGGTGCAGCGGAGCCGGCTGGCGGACCGGATGCGGCCGCCGTGGTGGTACCTGACCGGTATCGCCATCATGTATGCGCTGGTCTTCGCGTTCCCCTTCATCTCGCGGTTCCTGGGGGGTGGCAGCTGGCCCCTCTTTGTCGCCGCATTGGCGGTGGCCTGCCTGCTGCAGTGGGGCCTGACCCGGGTCACCGGCATAAAGGTGGGCTTCCGGAACCTCCGCTATCCCGCCTCGGGCCGTCCCGCACGGATCGCGGTGGTCGTGGTGTGCCTCGCCGCCCTGGGGACCGAGCACTTCCTGATTGATCGCGGCCTGCTCGTGGCCGCGATCGTAGTCGCGGCCCTCGGGGTCGTGGCGGAGGTGGCCCTCCAGCGGGCCCTGCTGCGGGGGATCCGCCAGGAACTGCGAGCCGGAGGGGCGGCGTGACCGCCAGGCCGGACCCGCTCATTCACCCGATCACCCGGTTGTCGATCTGCGGGCTGCTGGCGGCTGGCGCGGACTGGGTCGAGTTCGCCGCGCTGCGTGATGCGGCCGGGATCAGCGACTCGGTGCTGTCGAAACAGTCCCGCGTGCTCGAAGACGCCGGGTACGTGGAAGTCCGCAAGGGCGCGGTCGGCCGGCGGCCGCGCACGTGGTTCCGGCTCACCGCGGAAGGCCGCCAGGCGGTGCAGGGTCATCTGGCCTGGCTGGCCCAGTTGGAGGAGGCGGTCTCGGCCAGCACCCGGGATGTGCAGCAGGCGAGGCCCCTCCCTGGTGATCGCGACCAGCCGCGCCACGTACTGCCGCCTCTGCTGGGCAGCAGCTGAGCTGGTCCTGCTTCCATTACGTTCGGTGACCATGCAGCGGAGTTAGCCCCGCCTCCTGTCCGCACCGTGATCACTGACCGCGCTGCCTGGGCCCTGCGGCCGGGCGCGGTTTCCGGCCGGGATGTAGCCGCCTCCACCATCCAGCGGATCCACTCCACCCTGGCTCAGGAGTCGTAAGCGTAGGCGGCCTCGAGGTTCGCCCGGACCAGGGCGTCTCACACACCCTGAGACGTTTCGGCGCCACGAAACTCATCGGAGCGATCGCAGACCTCGATCGTCTTGGCGTCCTCGCCGACCAGGATCCGCCAGGAACCGGGAGCGCACCCCGTCCAGGATGATGGTCACCGCCTGCGCCGCGCTGAGCGGCGCCTTGTCCCGCCCGGCAGCCGCGCTTCCCGGCCACCGTCGGCGTCCACGATGCGAGCCAGTCCGTCTTCATCGGGCGGGCTGGCAGGAAAGCTGCTGATCCAGTCGGCCTTGGGTGCATCCGGCTCCCTCATGCAGCCAGTATGGAAGCCAGCCATCCCACAAACACCCGTCGCGGCAATTGAGGACGTTCACCCACAGTGCGGCCGGGAATTATGCGCTCTCGCGCGCGTTAACATGAGCGGTAGCCGAGACCCGAGCCGGTTTCCGACGACGGCTTTCCCCGCGCCGTGGTCACCATCCCACCCACCGGCGGCTCAGGGTTCGTGTAAATGGCTCGCCGGGTCCTGCCTGCGTCGATCGTCGGAGATCCGCAAGTCGGCTCGGCGTTCAAAGCACCAGGCCCGCTGCCCGGG
>JAWWPY010000509.1:0-10171 GCA_033854735.1 Streptosporangiaceae bacterium
GCCCTCGCCGCGCCTGGATTGGAGGAGGCGGCGGGCGGCGTCAGAATGGTGAGGAGCCCGGTGATCGCCAGGGCCACGGCGAGCATGCCGCACTCCAGCTTGGTCACCAGGGCCGGCCCGGCGCCCGCGGGCGGCAGGTGCCGCAGCCACACCCGCCCGGCGACGGCCAGGACCGCGACAACCGCGACGACCGCCGCCTTGATGATGACGACAATTCCGTACGCTGTGGTCAGCAAGGATCCAAGCGGGACGAGCACCAGCGCGGAGACCACACCGGTGCCGACCACGAGGGCGAAGAGCCAGGCGGCGGCGTTCCCGTAGAGCCGGACCAGGCCCCGCACGGCCGACGGGTCCGATCGCCAGCTGATCGCGGCTCGGAGCACGTACAGCAGCATCCCCGCCCAGAGCGCCGCCGGCAGCAGGTGCGCGTAGGTGAGCAGGGCGCCGCCCACCGGGATGATGCCCTCCGGATGAGCACGCACCCCCTCGGCCCCGACGACCGCGAGAAGCGGTACCACGCTCAGGCCCGCGAGCCGCAAGCGCAGCAGCGCGGCAGCGGCCGCGAACCCGGCGACCTCGATAATCGCGATCACGCCTGAGGTGCTGGACGACAGGCGGTGGGCCAACGGATGGGCCAGGCCGGCCGCCAAGCTGCCATCGCCAGCCGCGGCCACGGCCAGGCCGGCCGCCGCGATCAGGCCGAGCAGCGACGACCGCAGCGCCCACGGCGGCGGAAGCGGTCCAGCCGCCACCCCCTGGTACTGCCTGGACAGCCCCCGGCCGGCCAGCCCGCCGAGGGCGCCGGACAACCCGGCGAACAGCAGCCAGCGCAAGAACGCCACGACCCATGCCCCCGGCGAGGTCAGTGCTGCCTGGCTGGCCGCAGCCAACCGTGCTAGCTGGCCGGCGGCAGCCGGGAGGGCCAGCCGGCCGGCGGCAGCCGGGAGGGCCAGCCCATGGAGCAACACGCGCCACATCATCGCAGCCGACGACGATCCGGGTTGGTCAAGGGGCCGGCGGCGCGAAACCAGCGCTGCCCGCGCCGAACAGGTAGTGATCGGCGATGTGATTCAGCACCCGGCGTGCCTGCCGGAACCGGTCGGCCACCTCGCCGACGACATCGAGCCGCGCCGTGTGCAGTGGCGCCAAGTGGCAGGCGGCGCGGTACCACCGGGCGCCCACGTATTCCAGTAGCTCGATGCCGGGCGCCTCAGCCAGCCGCTCGTACTCCCCGGCTGGCACCTGGGCGGCGCGGAGCAGCGCGGCCGCGCCGACCGGCGCGAACGGGTAGACCGCCGCATAGTCGGGGAAGACGCCGGACAGGAACAAGGAGACGTCACCGAGCCTCCGGTAGACGCCAGGACGGTCGCTGTCCGGGACGCCGTCGAGCATCCCGGCCAGCCGGACCGGGTCAAGTTCGCTGAAACGCCGCGTCCGCGGCCTGCCGCCGGCGCCCCTGACCCGGTACCGCCCGCTGGCCACGCGGGTGAAGGACGCGAGGAGTTCCGCCAGGAAAAGGCGCCGGCCCGGTGAGCCGAGGAAGTCCCTGAGATCGGGGACATCGAACAACGGCACCCGCTGCCGCAGGCCGGCACGTTCCGCGACGTGGTCCAGCGACGCCAGTTCGGCGGCGGACCGGTGTACCGCCACGGCGAAGGTCAGGAAGGGCGACACCGGGATCGATGGCCGGGCACCGGCGAAATCACCACCGGAGCCGAAGACCGCCTCGAACACGCGCGGATCGCCTAGCAGGCCGACGAGAGCCTCGGGGTCTGCGCGCAGCGACGAGGCATCGTCCCGGGCGTGCGCCACTGAGGCCAGCACCCTCAGGTCGGCTTCCGTGAGGTGGCTCGCGTACTCGCTGCCAACGAGCGCCCCATCCATGCCACAACGTTACGCTCCGTCCCGCGCGGGCCGCGCAGGGCGGACATCGACCCCGGGCAGAAAGCACGATCAGGCGACGCCGGGTTAATTTCAGGAGTTGCAAATATTGACAATAGCCAGTAGTACTGCCGAGGATCACTAATAGCACCAGAACAGCCATTACTGCGGTTTACGAACCTTCTCGGGCGATCCGGGTCTCGCAGGGCAGCGTTGCTGGCCGCCTCGGTGCGTCAGCCGTGCTGGAAGGCCAGCAGGAATTCGAGCAGGCCGTGATTCTGCGTGGTGACAAAGCCGCTGAAGCTCGGGTTCGGAATGCTCCAGTCCGCGAAGGTAACCGGGATTGACCCGGAGATCTTGATCCCAGTCGTCGTGCGCTCCGCCGTCAGCGGGAAGGTCACCGACCGGGTGTGGCCGTGCAGCGTGAGGCTGCCGGTCGCACTGTAGGTCTTGATCACTCCCTCAGCAGGCAGCGGCGACAGTGAGATCGGCTTGGTCAGCGCGAACGTGCCCGTCGGGTACGAGGCCACGTCCATGATCCGGCCATCGAACTGCACGTCGCGCTGGCTCTCGTTGCTCTTGATCGTGGACATCTGGACGGTGAACGTTCCCGCGGCCACGCTCGTGCCGTTGATGGTCAGGTGGCCGGTGACTGACTTGGTGCGGCCGACGGCGGTCTGGCTCTGCCCGGCCAGCACTTCCTTGACCCGGTAGCCCACCTCGGAACCGCTCCCGATCGTCCAGGTGCCGGCGACCGGCGCGGCCGAGGTGGCCTGGCCCGCCGCAGAACTGGACGGGCTCGCGCTCGCGCTGCTCTTGAGACTGAGCGGCGCCGGGGCCTTGCCCTCTATGAAGTGGATGAATACGTACGGGCCGCCCACGCCGAGGACAACGACGACCACCACGCCGGCGACAATCCATCTCAGCCAATGCCGCGATCCATGCGACGACATAATAGGCACTCCCTGTATTGCGATAAAGCGGCCGCTGGTATCCAGGCGCCAGTAACGAGCCGATGTTCAAGTAAAGATCCTCCCGCAGGCTCCTCGCGCGCTTCATGTTTTTTCTGTAAAGCCTCTGAATAATTCCTGAGGCCGGGCTCTGAATGATTCGGCGGCGTCGCGCAGGCACAGACCTCCTACCGGCCGTGGCAACCGTCCGCAGCCCGCCCGGCCCGAGAAACCACTCAGGGATGGGAAATGGCATGCGCGGCGCGACGGCGCTGGGATAGGACTAGGCACGATGCCAGATCTCGTTGCGCCCACCTCCCGCGTCCGCGTCTCGTTCATCGCGGCCATGGACGAGCTCCGGGCCGAGGGCCGCGGCGCGGCGGATGACAACAGCATGGTCGGAAGCGAGATTCGCGACTACGGCGCGGGGTGGGCCGACCCGGAGTTCTTCGAGGAGTACACCCGGCAGCTGCGCGAGCAGGCGCTGGAAGACCCGGCACGGCCCAATGACCTCGTCCCGGCGACGACCCTGTGGTGGGCCGATGGCGGCGAGTACCTCGGCCGGATCGCTATCCGGCACCGGCTCACCCAGCACCTGCTGGACTATGGCGGCCACATCGGCTACGACATCAGGCCCTCCGCGCGGCGGCGGGGGCACGCCACCGCCATGCTCGCACGCGCACTCCCCGTCGCCGCCGGGCTGGGCATCGACCCCGTCCTGATCACCTGTGACGAGGACAACATCGGCTCGCAGAAGGTGATCAAGTCGAACGGGGGCCAGTTCGACGACCAGCGGGGCGTCAAGCTCCGCTTCTGGGTCCCGACCTCCTGACGCGCCACATCCGCGAGCTGGCGAACCTGACGGCCGGTCAGGATAGGCGCCGGTAGCGGATCCACCAGACGCAGAACCCGGCCAGGGCCAGCGCAAGGGCGAGGAAGATCGCGGTCTCATACCGCTGGAAGGCCCAGTAACGGCTGGCAGGCTGGTAGCTAATCACCCGTCGGAGGTGCTGGCTGGCGAGCCAGGTGTCGCACGCCTGCTGGGTGCCCGACTGGCAGGCCGGGGTAATCGGGAGGATAAACAGGTGGCCCGATGTGGTGATGGTCTGGTTGGACAGGATCCACGCACCGGGCATGTTGTTCACCGGCACGGTCATCTGGCCACCGCTGGCCATCTTTATGTCGTTGAGGTTGACAGTGATCGCCATAGTGGCGTGGGCGGGCGGGATGAGGTGGGGCCGGACCCAGTTCGGCATGATGACCTGGACGGCGGCGAATACGGCCACGGTGACGGCCATGGCGGGCACGGTGCGGCGGATGAGCACCCCGGCAGTGACGCCGAGGGCGAAGGCGAAGGCGGCGTAGCCGATCGGGACAATGCCGCTCGTGGCGAACACCTGGGGCGAGAATCGGCCTAGCTGACCCAGGCTTACCGGGAATCCGCCGGCCCGGTCGATGGGGCTGGCCCACCAGGTGATCATGAGGCTGAGCAGCCCGGCGGTGACCATGGCGGCGAGGCCGGTCAGCCCGAGCTTGACGGCCATCCAGCGGGTGCGGGTGACGCTCTGGTTCCAGGCCAGGCGGAAGGTGCCTGCTTCCAGCTCGCGGGTGACCAGCGGCGCGCCCCAGAAGATGCCGATGATGGCGGGGGCGACGATCAGGATCGCGGCGTCAAGGAAGTACAGCGCCGGGTAGATGGCGTCGGACTTCATCCGGCTCAGGAAGTTGATGGTCAGCGTGGAGCAGTCGCCGTGGGCGTGGCAGGCGGCGAGGCCGCTGGTGGCATACAGGTGAGCCAGGTGCGGGCCGGTCACCCCGAGGATGACCGCGAGGACGGCCAGCGCGGCGGCCGCCGCGATGCTCTGGGCGCGGAACTGGCGCCAGGTCAGCCAGATCATCGTGCTACCTCGAGCGCTTGCCGCTGGCCAGCCGCAGCGGCGGCCCGGCTCATGTAGGCCAGGACCAGGTCTTCCAGGCCGACCTGGGAGACACTCCAGGCTGGGTCGTGTACCGGGCTGCCGGTGCGAATGACCAGGATGGTCTGCTGGCCGGTGTGGCCGGCCGAGATGACCTGCTGGCCTGCCGGGAAGTTGGCCGGCTCGCGCTGCGGTCCAGTGAGCAGGCGGTGGGCAGCGAGCAACTCCCTGACCTCCCCGGCGACCTGCACGCGGGCTGCGCCGAGCACGATCAGGTAGTCGCAGACCCGCTCCAGGTCGGCGACCACATGCGAGGACAGCATGACGCTCATCTCGTGCCCGGCGCTGGCCTGCCTCAGGTCCTGCAGGAACTCGCGGCGGGCGAGCGGGTCGAGGCTGGCGACCGGCTCGTCCAGGATGAGCAGCTCGGGCCGCTTGGCGATGGCCAGGGTCAGGGCCAGCTGGGCACGCTGCCCGCCGGACAGCTTCCCGGTCTTCATGGCCGGGTCAAGACCCAGTTTCCGGATCCGGTCTTTGGCGAGCCGCGCGTCCCAGCCGCGGTTGAGATGCGCACCCAGCCGCAGGTGGTCAGCCACGGACAGCGTGGCGTAGGTGGGGGTGTCCTGGGCGACGAACCCGACCTTGGCCAGCTGCGCCGGGCTGGCCGCGGGATGGCCACCGACCACCTCGATCGTGCCTGTCGTGGCCGCCAGCAGGCCGGTGGCCAGGTGCAGGAGGGTGGTCTTCCCGGCACCGTTCGGGCCGACCAGCCCCACCACGTGCCCGGGCGGGATGGAAAGCGTGCAGTCGGTCAGCGCCCAGCGGCTCCGGTATTGCTTGCCCAGACCGCGGGCCTCTATAACGGCCGTCATCCTCGCTCCTCAGTTGGCTAGGGCTCCCACGGTGCCTTCGGCGGAGGCCGATTTCGTCGGGCCACGGGACAGACTCCGGCGCCGTCCGCTGGCCCCAGGTACACCGGGCCGCGTCGGTCCCTGGTACGACGCGAACCGTGGCCTGCGGAGATACCGTCAGGACATGGACCCGCTGCGCCCGCCACTGCTGAAGCAACTGCGGCCGGCACACTGGGCCGCCATCGACTACGCGCTCACTGCACTGATGGCGCTGGCGTCCGTCGTCATCTTCAAGGGCCTGGCTGATCTGCCCGGAATCCCGCATTGGGCAGGCGCCGCGATCGTTGCGGTCGCCGTGCTTCCAGCGGCCTTCCGGCGGCGCTGGCCGCGTACCGCGCTCGCGCTGGTCGTGGCCAGCGGGGCCGTTGGCACGGCGCTCAGCACGTCCCCCGGTCCGCCGCTGGCGGTGGCCTTCGTGATGTACCTGGTCCCGCTGCTGTTTCCCCGGCGGGACGCACTGCGGCTGCTGGCCGGCGCACTGCTGGTGACCGCGGCCGGACTGGTCGCGTTCGCCGTCGTCCCGCACGGTATCTACCGGGCTGGTGGGGCTGGCGGCGCGGCCGGCCTTCTCCTGGAGAGCGGGCTGCTGATCACGGCCGCGTGGATGATCGGCTATTCGGTGCGTCAGCAGCGCCTGTATGCGGCCGGGCTACGGGAGCAGGCGGAACGGCGGGCGGGAGAGCAACTCGCCGAGGCCCGCCGCGCGAGCAGCGAGGAACGGCTGCAGATCGCCCGCGAACTGCACGACGTGGTGGCGCACACGATGAGCCTGATCGCGGTGCAGGCGGGGGTGGCCAATTACGTGGTCAGCGCGCACCCGGAGGAGGCGGTTCGAGCGCTGTCGTCCATCGAAGAGACCAGCCGCGGCGCGCTGCACGAGATGCGGGCGCTGCTCGGGGTGCTCAGGGCTGAGCGAAACGGAACGGGGCCGGGGCAGCCGGACGCCGGGCTGGTACCCGCGCCAGGACTGGCGGACCTGGACAGGCTGATCGAGCGAACCGCCGAGGCCGGTGTCCGGGTGGACCTAGCTGTCCGCGGCGAGCGGTTCCAGCTTCCCGCTGGGCTGGACCTCGCCGCGTACCGGGTGGTCCAGGAGGCGATCACCAACGTGATCAAGCACGCAGCAACAGACAAATGCACAGTGACTGTCGCCTACCAGGAGGATGCGCTGACGCTGGAGGTGACAGACAGCGGGAGCGGCGCGAACGGGCGCGGCGGCGAGGATCCGGCTGCCGACGGCGGGGGGCTGCCTGCGGGCGGCGGGCATCAGGCTGCAGGCGGCGGGCATCAGGCTGCGGGCGCCGGCCACGCGGCTGCGGGCGCCGGGGGGCCGACTGCGGGCGGCGGGCACGCGGCGGCCGGCGCCGGCATCGCCGGAATGCGGGAGCGGGTCGGCATGTACGGCGGGGAGTTCCAGGCTGAGCCACTGCCGGGACGCGGGTTTCGGGTCACCGCCCGGTTTCCGCTGGCAGGCGCTGGGCTGGCAGGCACGGGACTGGCAGGCACGGGGGCATGACCATCCGCGTGCTGGTCGCGGACGACCAGGCCCTGGTGCGCGGCAGCTTCCGCATTCTCGTCGACACCGCCCCCGACCTGACCTCGGTCGGCGAGGCGGCGACCGGAACCGAGGCCGTCGAGCTCGCCCGGCGCGGAAAACCTGACATCGTCCTGATGGATATCCGGATGCCAGGCATGGATGGGATCGAGGCGACCAGGCAGATCACCGCCGCTGCGGAGACCTCAGCCGTCCGGGTGCTGATCCTGACCACCTTCGACCTGGACGAGTACGTCTTCGCCGCGCTGCGCGCGGGTGCCAGCGGCTTCCTGCTCAAAGACACCCCGCCGGCCGACCTGCTGGCCGCGATCCGGGTGGTCGCGGCGGGCGCCGCGCTGCTCGCCCCCGGAGTCACCCGGAGGCTCATCGCGGAGTTCACCCGGCGCCCCGAACCCCGGCAGCGCCCCACGGCCACGCTGGATGGGACAACAGAACGCGAGCGCGAAGTCCTGACCCTGATCGGGCTCGGCCTGTCCAACACCGAGATCGCATCCCACCTGCAGGTCAGCCTGTCCACCGCCAAGACCCACGTCGGCCGGCTGCTCATGAAGCTGGGTGCGCGCGACCGCGCCCAGCTCGTCATCGCCGCCTACGACACCGGCCTGGTCGGCACCCCCAAACCGGCGCCCAGGGGCTGACATCCCCCGGCGCGGGCCCGGGTCAGCGGACCTGGGGCAGCACCTCGGACGCGATCAGCTCCAGGTGATCCAGGTCGTGCAGGTCGAGGATCTGCAGGTACATCCGGCCCGTGCCTTCGTCGGCGAAACGCCCGATCTTGTCCACCAGCTCGGCGGGCGTTCCGCCCAGCCCGTTGGCTCGCACATCGTCGACATCGCGGCCGATCGCCGTGGCCCGACGGGCCAGCTCGGCGGCGTCCCGCCCGCAGCAGACGACGTGCGCGGCCGAGTAGACCAGCGAGCCGGGCTCCCGGCCCGCGGCCTGGCACGCCTCCCGGACGACGCCATACAGCGCCGCAGTCCGCCCGATGTTCTCGAACGCGACGTTGTATTCGTCGGCATACGTGGCGGCCAGCCGCGGCGTGCGGCGCGGCCCTTTGCCGCCGATCAGTATTGGCGGGCGGGGCCGCTGTGCGGGCTTGGGCAGCGCGGGTGAGTCCGTCACCGTGTAGTACGAGCCCGGGTAGGAGAATGTCTTTCCCACAGGGGTGGTCCACAGGCCGGTGATAATGGCCAGTTGCTCCTCGAGCCGGTCGAAACGCTCCCGGGTTCCGGGGAACGGGATGCCGTACGCCGCGTGCTCCTCCGCGAACCAGCCCGCCCCCAGCCCGAGCTCGACCCGGCCGCCGCTCATCTCGTCGACCTGGGCCACCGAGATCGCCAGCGGCCCCGGATGGCGGAACGTGACCGGGCTCATCAGCGTGCCGAGCCGGATCCGGGACGTCTCGCGGGCCAGCCCGGCCAGCGTAATCCAGGCGTCCGTCGGCCCGGGCAGCCCACTGCCGGCACCCATACTCAGGTAGTGATCTGACCGGAAGAACGCGTCGAAACCCAGGTCCTCGGCGGCCCGGGCGACCGCCAGCAGCCTGCCGTAGTCGGCGCCCTGCTGTGGTTCAGTGAAGATCCTCAGTTGCATACGTCTCATCCTGGCGCACCGCCTCCCCTGGACCCGCTTCGGGGCGCAGGCGGCCTCCCGGCGGCCTCCCTCGTACTTCGACTTGAAGATCTCCCTGCTGGGCCAGGCGCCAGGCAGTGTCATGCCCGGCCGGATCCACCCGGGCCAGGGACCCGCTGGGGCGCGCTGAAAGCCCGGGGCTATGGTCGAGACAAGACCCGCCGACGCCCTTTAAGGAGCGACGATGACGTCCCCCGCTGTGCAGATCCCCAGCTATGTCGCAGGCACGTGGGATCTCGATCCCGTCCATTCCCATATTGGCTTCGTGGTGCGGCACATGATGGTGAGCAAGGTCCGCGGGCGTTTCACGTCCTTCCAGGCACAGATCGTCACCGCGGAGAACCCCTTCGACTCATCCGCCACCGCGACCGTCGACCTGTCCTCCGTGGACACCGGCAACGAGGCGCGCGACAACGACCTCAGGTCGTCGAACTTCTTCGACGCCGCCACCCACCCGCAGATGACCTACCACTCCACCGGCATCCGCCAGGATGGCGATGACTTAATCCTCGATGGTGAGCTGACCATCCGCGGGGTGACCCGCCCGGTCTCACTCACGTTCGAGGTCAACGGGTTCGGCCCGGATCCCTTCGGCGGCACCCGGGCCGGTTTCTCGGCCAGCGGCGAGATCAACCGGAGCGAGTTCGGGATCACCTTCAACGCGCCGGTGCCGGGCGGCGTCATGATCAGCGAGAAGGTCCAGATCGAGATCGAGGCCGAGGCGGTCCTGCGGCAGGGCGAGCAGCCGGCTGGATAGCCAGCTGGTCAGCCACGCCGCCCGATCACCCTGCTACCCGATCACCCGGGTGGCGCCGGTCACCCGGGTAGCAGGGTGGCCACGCATTCCACATGGTGAGTCATCGGGAAGGCGTCGAAGGCGCGCAGCGCGGCTAGCTGCCAGCCGGATTCGGCGAACACCGCGAGATCACGGGCGAGTGTCGCCGGGTCGCATGAGACGTAGGCGACCCGGCGCAGCCCGCCTGACGAGGCGCCGCCGGCCGGCCGGGCCAGCAGGCGCTCGATGACCGGCCGCGCGGCTCCCGTCCGGGGCGGGTCCAGGACGGCCAGCCCAGCCTCGGGCCAGCCGCCGCGGGCGAGCACGTCGGCGGCATCGCCGCGGTAGACACGCGCCCACGGCGTGCCGCGCAGGTTGTGCTTCGCGTCGCGGACCGCGGCGGGGTCGGATTCCACGCAGGCCACCGTGCCCTGCGGGCCGACCGCGGCCGCGAGCACGCCGGCGAACAGCCCCACCCCGCCGTACAGGTCGAGCGCCACGTCCCCGGGCTCTGGGCGCAGCGCGTCCAGCACGGCAGCGGTCAGCGCGTC
>JAWWPY010000510.1:0-2812 GCA_033854735.1 Streptosporangiaceae bacterium
GGAGCCACCCGGCGCGTCTCCAGGCGGGGACGCCGGGAGCGGGGCGGCCGGGCCAGCAGGCCAGAGCACGGCGTCGGAAGCGGCTTCATAACCATGGACTGGTCCGCCGTTCCCAGGCTTACCTGGGAGAGCGCCTACCTGGGGATCGTGCCCGCGCTGATCGGCCTGATCATCTCGCTGCCGGTGGGCATCGCCTGCACCCGGTTCCGGTGGCTGTATGGCCCGGTGCTCTCCGCCACCAGCATCCTGTACGCGCTGCCCTCGCTGGCCCTGTTCATCGTGCTGATCCCGTACACCGGCCTGACCGACACCACGGTGATCATCCCGCTCACCCTGTTCTCGCTCTGCGTGCTGGTGCCCGGCGTGGTGGACGGGATGCGGTCGGTGCCGGATCCGGTGCGCCAGGCCGCCACGGCCATGGGGTTCGGCACCGTGCGGCGCCTGGTCCAGGTCGAGCTCCCGATCGCGGTGCCCATCGTGATCGCCGGGCTGCGGGTGGCCATGGTGTCGAGCATCAGCCTGGCCAGCGTCGGCCAGCTCATCGGCGTCAGCAGCCTCGGCTACCTGATCGTCGACGGGTACCAGCGCGACTTCGCTCTGGAGATTTACGTGGGCGGGGGGTTCATCATCGCGCTCGCCCTGGTCTGCGATCTGGTGCTGGTACTGGTCCGCCGCCTGCTGACCCCATGGCAGCCGCGGCGCAGCCGCGCGGAGGCCAAGGCCCTGGCGGCCGCGGCGGCGCCTAGCGCGATGGCGGTCGCCCGATGAGCTTCTTCAGCTTCGCGTGGAACTGGCTCAAGCAGCCGCAGCAATGGCACGGCTCGGGAGGCATCCCGATCCGGATCCTCGAGCAGCTGTACTACTCCGGGCTGGCGCTGCTCATCGCGGCGCTGATCGCCGTCCCGGTGGGCATCCTGATCGGGCACACCGGCCGGGGCGCGGTGCTGGTGGTCAACATAGCCAACGCGTGGCGCGCCATCCCCACCCTGGCCCTGCTGGTCCTGCTGACCATCTGGCTCGGCTTCTCCGTGCTGGCCTGGCTGGTCCCGCTCGTCGTACTCGGGATCCCGCCCATCCTGGTGAACGTCTCTGAAGGGGTGGCCGGGGTGGACCCGGAACTCAAGGACGCCGCCCGGGGCGTGGGCATGACCCCCTGGCAACAGGTCCGGAAGGTCGAGGTCCCGGTGGCCATGCCGCTGATCGTTCTCGGCCTGCGCACCGGCGCGATATTCGTGGTCGCCACCGCGACTATCGCCGCGTATATCGGCCTGGGCGGACTGGGCCGTTACATAATCGACGGACTCGCGGTCAGCAATTACGGCGAGGTGGCCGGCGGGGCATTGTTTGTCGTCCTGCTGGCCCTCGCCGTCCAAGCGTTTTTCATCGGGGTACGGCGCGCCGCCGTGCCGAAGGGCCTGCGCCAGCAAGGGCGCGCGACATGATAGCGTACTAAAACTATCGGAAAAGAAGGGAAACACCATGTTTCCGAGATCGCGCTTCGCGGCGATCGCATCCCCCCTGCCCAGGAGAAACCTGCGTGCAGGTGCGATCGGCGGCTTGGCCCTCCTGACCAGCCTCGGGCTGGCCGCCTGCGGCAGCAGTGGCGGGAGCGGCAGTAGCAGTAGCAGCAGCAGTTCTAACCCGCTGGCCCCCAGTGCGGCGAAAGGCAGTGTCGTCGTCGGCTCAGCCAACTTCCCGGAGAACGAGCTGCTCGCCGAAATCTACGTTCTCGCCCTGCAGGCCAAGCACGTAAAGGTCACCCCGAAATTCAACATCGGTGCCCGCGAGGTCTATTACCCGCAGATCCAGAAGGGTGCTATCAGCATCATTCCCGAATACAACGGGGCGCTCCTGACCACGTCGGTGGACACCAGCAGCACGGCGGCGACCACCGCGGAGGTGGACGCCGCGCTCACGGCCAAGCTGCCGTCGACGCTGGAGATCCTCACCCCCTCGTCCGCCCAGGACAAGGACTCGGTCACGGTGACCCAGGCCCTGGCGGCCAAGGATCACCTGAAGTCCATCTCCGACCTCAAGCCGATCGCGAAGAACCTGGCCATCGGCGGCCCGCCGGAGTTCAAGACGCGCTCCGACGGCCTGGTCGGGCTGAAGAAGAACTACGGGCTGACGTTCAAGTCCTTCGTCCCGCTCGACGAGTCCGGCCCGCTCACCCTGGCCGCGCTCAAGGACGGGAAGGTCCAGGCGGCCGACGTGTTCACCACCACGCCGCAGATCGTCACCGACAAGCTGGTGGCGCTGGCCGACCCCAAGTTCAACTTCGCAGCGCAGAACGTGATCCCGCTGGTCTACAAGAAGGCGGCCACCCCGACCATCACGAGCACGCTGAACGCGATCTCGCAGCGGCTCACCACGAACGCCCTGCTCCAGATGGACAAGGCGGTCATCCTGGATCACGCCAACTACTCCACGGTCGCCTCGGCCTGGCTGAAGGCGGTCGGCCTGGGCTGATCGTCCTGGGCTGGTCGTCCCGGGCTGGTCGGCCTGGGCTGGGCTGGCTCGCGCCGTCACCCGTCTCCTGGCGCCGGGCGGACTCACCTTCAGGGGTGGATCCCGCCCGGCGCTTGGCGTTAGAGGCTTATTAGGCATGATGAACCGGGGCGGCGATGGCGCCGCCCGGCCCGCCGACCTGCGACCTGCTGGGTCTGCCGGGTCGCCCACCCGACGAGGAGCCAGCGATGACTGCCGCCGACCCATCCGGCCCGCGCCCGGTCCGTGCCCCGCGCGGCACCGCCCTGTCCTGCCGGGGCTGGCCGCAGGAAGCGGCCATGCGGATGCTGATGAACAACCTCGA